>CAYWDQ010000001.1:0-104077 GCA_964457065.1 uncultured Acidimicrobiaceae bacterium
CATACACCCTGGCCATCGACGTCGGGGGCACGGGGCTGAAGGCCAACGTGCTCGGAGCGACCGGGACGGTCGTCGCCGACCGGGTGAAGATCCCGACGACCTACCCGATGCCACCCGACCAGTTGGTCGAGAAGCTCACCGGCATCGCTGCCAAGTTGCCCGCGGCGGACCGCATCTCGTGCGGGTTCCCCGGCATGGTGCGCGGCGGCCACGTGCTCAGCGCACCCCACTTCGTGACGAAGAGCGGGCCGGGCACCGAGATCGTCCCCGAGCTGGTCAAGGCCTGGTCGGACTTCGACCTCGCCCATGCGCTGGCGCACTCCCTCGACATGCCCTGCCGGGTGGCCAACGACGCCGACGTCCAGGGTGCCGCCGTCGTGCAGGGCTACGGCTTCGAGGCCGTCATCACGCTCGGGACGGGCGTCGGCACGGCTCTCTTCATGGACGGCCGCCTCCTGCCCCACCTCGAGTTCTCGCACCTCGAGTTCCGCAAGGGCGAGACGTTCAACGAGCAGCTGGGCGAGCCGGTGCGCAAGAAGATCGGTGACAAGCGCTGGAACGCGCGGATCCGCAAGGCGATCACCTACTTCAATGCGCTCACGTTCTTCGATCACCTCTTCATCGGTGGAGGCAACGCGCAACGCATCAACCGCCGCGACCTGGGTGAGGTGCTCGAGCGCATCACGGTGGTGGACAACACGGCGGGCATACTGGGCGGCATCAAGCTCTGGGACGGGGAACACATCGGCCTCGACTGAGGGGAACCTGCACATGACATCCGTTGATACGCCGCCACTCGCCTGGGACCCGCTGAATGCGCGGTACAAGGTCGACCCGCACCCGATCTGGCGCCGCCTGCGCGACGAGGCGCCGCTCTACTACAACGCCGAGCACGATTTCTACGCGGTGAGCCGCTTCGCCGATGTCGACGCCTTCAGCCGTGATCCGAAGACCTTTTGCTCGTCCCACGGCACCGTGATGGAGATGATCGGACCGGAGCCGACGGAGATGGAGATCATGATCTTCATGGATCCCCCGGAGCACACCCGCTATCGGCGGCTCGTCTCCAAGGCCTTCACGCCGCGCCGGATGACGCAGCTCGAGGACGACATCCGACGGCTCTGTGCCGGCCTGCTCGATGCCCAAGTCGGCCAGAGCTCTTTCGACTACGTGCAGGACTTCGGGGCCCGGGTGCCCGCCTACGTGATCGCCGCGCTGCTCGGCGTGCCGGAATCCGACCGGGACCAGGTGCGGCGCTGGATCGACGAGACGTTCCACCTCGATCCGGAGTTGGGCATGTATAACGACGTGTCCGCCGTGGCGATGGGCAAGTTGCAGGAGTACGTCGCGGGTGAGCTCGCCGAGCGCAGGAAGAACCCTCGTGACGACATGTTCACCGACCTGTTGAACGGCGAGATCGTCGACGAGGACGGCGAGCTGCGACGGCTGACGACGGAGCAGGCGGTCAACTTCGCGCTCCTGATCGGGAGCGCCGGCACAGAGACGGTGGCCCGGCTGCTCGGATGGGCGGCCCTCACTCTCGACCAGAATCCGGACCAGCGGGCCGAGCTGGTGGCCGACCCCGGCCTCATCCCCAATGCGGTGGAGGAGCTGCTGCGCTACGAGGCACCCTCCCCGGTGCAGAGCCGCTTTTGCGCCGCCGATGTCGCGATCCACGGGCAGACGATCCCGGCCAACTCGAAGGTCGTGATGATCACCGGCTCGGCCGGACGGGACGAGCGTGCCTTCTCCGACCCGGACCGCTTCGACATCCACCGCAAGATGGACCACCACCTGTCCTTCGGATACGGCATCCACTTCTGCCTGGGGGCGGCGCTGGCGCGGACGGAAGCGCGCATCGCACTGGAGCAGACGTTCGAGCGTTTTCCCGAGTGGTCGGTCGACATGGACGGGGCGGTGCCCCTCTTCACCAGCACGGTACGGGGTTACACCAACCTGCCGATCTCAGTCTGACCAGCACTCTCTCGCAATCCGGCGCATGCTCGGGTCCGGTACACTTGTTGACTCACCCGGCGCTCGTAGCTCAACGGACTAGAGCATCTGACTACGGATCAGAAGGTTGGGGGTTCGAATCCCTCCGAGCGCGCCGAGTAACCCCAGGTCAGAGGCCCCTAAAGGCGACGAGGCTCCCGAGCGCACCGCAGCTGTGGCAATCCATTTTGGCAATGCAAATTGCGAGCGGAGGCGTGGGCGCCAGGACACCTGCAAGAACGAGGTCCCAACACGTGGCGTCTCAGCGTTTTTGTCGGTCGCGACGCGCGTACGAACCGCAAGCGATACGCGCAGCAAACGTTCCACGGCACGCAACGGCAAGCACAGCGGGCCTTGGCGCGACTCGTGACCGAAGTCGACGAAGGGCGCCATGCTGCTTCATCGCCGGGCACCTTCGGCGACCTACTGGACCGCTCGCTGGAGACCAAGGCGCACTCAGTGGAGTCGGCGGCTCCTTGCCACCGGTTTAGCTGTTGCTTTCCACCTGCTGCCCAAACGCTGGCAGATGTGTCCGCGACGTGGCTACGCAAGGGCAACTTCTTTCGGCACGGACACGAAAGCATCTAGTTTTCGCGTCCTCAGCTCGGATCTGGTCCGGTGATCAGCCGCCTCAGACTCCCTCGAGAGCGTCGAGCCGCCCGTCACGAATCGCCTCTGTGAATGCCTGATAGTCCCGTTCGTTCTGGTCCGCGTAGCGATTGGAGAAGTCGGCGATCGACCGGTCGAACTTGTCGCTCGTGCCGAGATAGGCCGCCAATGCCACTGGGTCCCCGGAACGCGCGTGAGCCCGCGCCAGCGTCCAACCGCACAGGCCGGCGTAGGACCCCAGCACGGCGGGGGTCATCGTCTCGACGACGGCCGAGCCCTTCATGTCGCGCAATTGGCGCCAGTACAGAAAACGGTCAGTCTCCGCTCCTTTGCTCCATCCCAGATAGATGTCGCTTGCCGCCTGCATCAGTCTTTGGCCCTGCACCACCCTCTCGCCCGGCTGGCGGAACCGGCTCTTGGGGAGGTGGCCTTCGAGCACTGAGGACGTCGCCTCCTTGACCTGGAGGAACAGGGGGTCCTGTTCGTCACGGCCCTGAAGGAGGACGATGAAGGCCCGGGTGCCCACGCTGCCAACCCCCACCACTTTGCGGGCCATGTCGACGAACTCGAATCGTTCGAGAAGAATGCGCCGGTCCGGCTGCAACGTAGACCGATACGCGCGGAACTGACGGTGAACGATCTCCTGGAGTTCGTCGCCAGAGTATCCGTACATCGCCCCGAGGTCACGCGCAGGAATAACCACCGGTGGCTGGCTGGCGATTCGGTAGCGGCCGTCGACCACTTCGCCGAGCTTCGACAGCGCCTGCAGGCTGTCGCGGCTATGGGCCCTCTGTACGTTCTTCCGGGCGCTCTCCAAACGCTTCTCGGTCTCGGCTGCCGACCGCTTTGCCTCCGCCCCCTTGCTGAGGGTGCGGATGGTGTCCATGATCTGCGTCTCGGTGAGACGGGCGTACCAGATCTCCATGTTGCCCATCGCGGCGAAATCAGCCATCGCCACGCGATACGCACGTACTGACGCAGCTGCTGCCTCAGAGGCATCGGTGCCGGAGAATCCATTGTTGCGTGCTGCAATCGTGAAGCTTGTCGCCATCCGCTTGACGTCGTACTCGAAGGGCCCAGGCAGCGTTTCGTCGAAGTCGTTGAGATCGAACAGAAGGTTTCGCTCCGGAGACGCGAACCCCCCGAAGTTCGACAGGTGCGCATCGCCGCACAGCTGGACGTTGAGTCCGGCTCTCGGCGTATCCTTCAGGTCGGCGGCCATGATCTTCGCCGCGCCCCGATAGAAGGTGAACGGCGAGACCATCATTCGGCCGTGGCGAACCGGTACGAGATCCGATTCACGCGTCAGATTCTGCGCCCTGAGGAGATCCACGGGATCGGGCCGGTCACTTAGGGGCGACCAATTGCCATGCCTCTTTAGAGGCGATTCGTCGCGTGCCCGCTTACCGCATGCTCTGCGTTCGTTGACACTCGGGTGCGCCACCTTCATCTCGACCATTCGGACCAACTCCTTTCCCATTCAGCCGAGCACACGTTTGATGCAACTGACCTTCGCCAGTGGAGCCATCCTCGCTGCTAGTAGTGGTGATGCTGGAGGACCGACTTGAGGATCACCATCGAGATTCCCAGCAGCCCAGCAATCGCGGTGACGACGACCCGCCGCACGCCATGCAAGCCGGCTGCTCGTCCGGCGGTATAGCCATGCATGATCAAAAGCACGACGGTGACAATAAGAGCCGCTTGGGCTGCATTCGATGATGAAGCACCCAAAAGGACGGCGACGCCGATTGAGGCCACCGGCAAGAACGACGCGGTCACCATGGGCCACGCCTCCGCCAGAGACGACCGAATCAGGCCGGCGCTCGGCAGCCGACCGTCGTGTGCGCGCGCTCCGAGCAATTCCGCGTACTGCTCGGCGAGCCAATACACAATGAGCGTCACGATGACGGTTACAGCAAGTTGAGCACTGCTCAGTTGATTCCCGCCTGCAGCGATCACGGCCGCAGTCACAATAGTGCCGTAGATGCTGGCCGACCGGCGACGACCTCCGGTCGCCAAAAGCGAACCCAGCGGCGCCTCGGGGGAGTCTGAGCCGGGCCCGGCACCATTGGTCATGCCCTAGTGTGGCATCGCCCCATGACGTGCCCAAATCTTGCCGGACCATATTCATTTCGCCGCCTTGGTGCCTCTTTTCAGAGCTCAAGTCGACAACCTTGCACGCCGCATTTTCCGTCTCTGCCACACGACACCGCCGACCGCACCAAGTGCGATGACTGCTCCGATGGCGATGAACCACGTCACGAGGGTGAACACGACACCGATCGTTCCGTACGATCTGCTGTCCGAAACGAGAGTAGAGAAAAGGTAGAAAGACGCGAGCACACCGAGCCCCATCCAATAGAGCGCTGTCGTCACGGCCGAGGGGCCAACGCGAGTCCTCGATTCCCGCCCGTCCAAGAGAAAGTGGATCGACCACCAGAAGAAGAAGGTCAGGAGCACGAAGTCAACCAGCCCGAGCAGCACTGGACCGGCTGGACCGTTCCGTAGGGATCCACTTATCTCGCCGTCGAGGATGAGCAGCCCTGCAAGGCCAGCGACCCACACGAAGCAGCGAAGCGGGTTCCCCTGACCAAGTACAAGGGCCTCAGGTCCCGAACGGGGCATCGGGGCGCCCGGTCGTGTCACGGCGAAGGCAGCATCAGGTGGACTGGCGTTCCGGACATACCTCCCCTTGGTCCCTCCGGAATATGGGGAGCGGCACGTGCACCCGGTCAGGTTCGGACAGGAGAAACCCGCCTTCCAGCCTTGTCAGCAAAGACCATTGCATTCGCATCAATCTCCTGTTGCGATTCGGCCGGACAAGGTATGTTCCAGGCTCGGCGCAAGGAGGATCTCACGCACGATGAGCACTGGACAGGAGGCCGAGCCTGACCCAGCCAATATCGGCCGATGGATCCCCGGCGTCCGAGCCATCCTCACCTACCAACGTTCTTGGACCCGGCCCGACGTCGTCGCCGGTGTCGTCCTCGCCGCCATTCTGGTCCCCCAGGGGATGGCGTACGCCGAACTAGCCGGCCTTCCTCCCGTGACGGGCCTCTACACGACCATCGGATGCCTGGTCGGATACGCCATCTTCGGACCGTCGAGGATCCTTGTGCTGGGTCCCGATTCGTCCATCTCGCCGATGATCTTCGCCGCCCTGGTCCCGCTGCTGGTCGGGGGCGACACCCACCGAGCCATCGCCCTGGCCGGCATGCTGGCCGTGATCGTCGCCCTCATCGAGATCGGCATGGGACTCGCCCGCCTCGGCTTCGTGGCCGACCTCCTGTCCAACGAGGTTCAAGTGGGCTACATGAACGGGCTGGCGCTCGTCATCATCGTCGGCCAGCTGCCCAAGCTGTGCGGCTTCTCGACCGATGCCGAGGGTTTCGGGCCTGAGCTCAAGGCCTTCTTCGTCCACCTCGACTCGACAGTCGGCGCCGCTCTCGCCGTTGGGCTGGGGGTGCTCGTGATCCTTCTCATCCTTCCTCGCTTCACCCGGACGCTCCCGGCGGTCCTGGTGGCGATCGTCGCGGCCACGATCGTCTCGGCCGCATTCGACCTCCATGCGCACGGCGTACCCACCGTCGGCACATTGCCGAAGGGGATTCCGAGACCGTCCCTCCCGTGGACGAAATTTGCCGACATCGGGCCGCTGCTGATCGCCGCGGTCGGCATCACCCTCGTCTCCCTGGCGGACACCATCGCCACCTCCTCGAGCTTCGGGGCCCGAAGGGGGGAGGAGGTGGATCCAAACCAGGAGATGATCGGCATCGGCGTTGCCAACCTGGCGGCAGGCTGTCTCCAGGGTTTCGCCGTATCGACGAGCGGCTCGCGGACCGCTGTGGTGGAGCAGGCCGGTGCCAAGACCCAGTTGGCGTCGGTCGTCGGGGCCGGGATCGTGGCCGTTCTGCTCCTCTTCTTCAACTCACTTCTCGCAGACCTCCCCCAGTCCGCCCTTGCCGCGGTCCTCATCGGCGCTGCGCTGTCATTGCTCGACCTGCGGGTCCTCGCCCGGTACTGGCGGGTCCGCAAGAGCGCACTCGTTCTCTCCGTCATCGCCAGCCTGGGCGTCATCGTGCTGGGGGTCCTCCAGGGCATCGTGATCGCGATCGCTCTCGCCATGGTCTTGTACTTCCGGCGAGGCTGGCAGCCGCACGGGGCCGTGCTCGGTCGAGTCGATGCTCTGGGCGGGTGGCACAACGTGGCGCGGTATCCGGACGCCAGAGAGCTACCAGGGATCGTCGTCTTCCGCTGGGAGGCCCCTCTGTTCTTCGCCAACTCCAGCTCCTTTCGGAACCAGATACGGCGCATCGTGAAGACTCGAGACGTTCGGTGGGTCGTCGTCCAGTGCGAAGCGATCACTGACCTCGACGTCTCGGCGGCCGAGATGCTCGAACAGTTCGATCAGGAGCTCAACGCCCAGGGAGTCCATATGGCATTCGTCGAGATGCGGGTGCGACTCCAGCATCTCGTCCAGCGATACGGACTCTTCGAGACGTTGGACCGGGATCGGTTCTATCCGACCCTCGAATCCGGGATCGCTACGATTCAGGGAGAATCTGGACAACCCGACGGCTCGGATCCATAACCTTGGACGAGCCCGCGAGTATGCAACGCACAATCGAGGAGGTCATGCCACAAGATGACGAACCCCACCACGGATACTGACATCGACGCGGATGTGATGCCCGCCGAGACGGTCGGCCCGCTCGGATCGATCGACACGACGTCCGTGGCGTCGGCCGTGCTGCCCGCTCGGTTTCCTGACGCTGCTCAGGTTGGCGGACCGCCAAGATCGCGCACGCCGGCTCGTGCCCTGGGTTTGTTCCTGGCGACGACCGCCGAGTCGATTGCAGGGACCGTCTTGGGAGTTTCCGCAGTCAAACGGGTGTGAGACGTCGGACCGTCCCCGAACCTCCTCCTTGCAGCTGGTGGATTGGTCCTCGGCGTGATCACAAGCCTGCTCAACCTCAACTGGATGCGGACGCGACGCCGCATCTAGTGGTTCCAGGAGGCGTTCGAGTTCGGAATTCGTGTCGCAGATCGGAGCAGCACCTCGTCTGGGCCATCATGTCGTCGCATCCGGGTCCGACCGATGACTTGACGCCCGAGTGACTTGGATCCTTGCCCACCTTCCCGGTTGAAAAGGGACCATCGTCCCTAACCCCCGGATCCTGAAACGGGTCACAATCGAGACCATGGCCCGCACGGTGCCTCCCTTGCACGGGGCCGCGGTCTGGAATTGAGGCAGTCACAATGAGCCCCGCACCCGAAGACGCCGAGGAGGAGGAAGACAACGCCAGTCCCCGACTAGCCCTCCTCCTGGCAGCGGCCATGTTCGTCCTGGTCGTCGACACCTCGTTGATGAATGTGTCGATTTCGGCGGTCATCAAGGATCTGCACACGACGGCGAGCGGTGTCCAGTCGGCGATTGCTCTTGAGGCGCTTGTCTCTGCCGCCTTCATCTTGATCAACTCCAAAATGGGTGACCTGATGGGCCGCAAGCGCGCCTATGTGATTGGCCTCCTCGCCTATGCCGTCGGCGCCCTGGCCATGACCCTGGCGCAGAGCCTGACCGCCATCATCATCTTCTGGGCGATCATCGGCGGCCTTGGCGCATCCCTGCTGTTGCCGGCGATGCAGTCCCTCATCCACGGCAACTTCACGGGTGCCGCCCAGAAAAAGGCGTACGCGCTCGTGGGTGCATCTGCTGCCATCGCGGCAGCCGTCGGACCACTCCTCGGCGGCTTCCTCACTACCTACCTATCGTGGCGTGTCGGCTTCGGACTCGAGGTGGTCGTCATCCTTCTGGTGCTGTCGCAGATCCGCCTCGTGAAGGACGTTCCCTACACCGGGCCTCGCCAGGTCGACGTCGTGGGCGCACTTCTTTCGGTGGTGGGCATGGGCGGCGTCGTCCTCGGCATCCTCGTCTGGCAAGAAGGTGGCCAGTACGTCGGCCTTCTCATGGGTGTCGGCGCCGTCGCCCTGGCTGCGCTCGCCTTCTGGCTGTTCCGACGCAAGCGCCGCGGCAAGCCCACGCTGCTGGATCCCGACCTCTTCAAGCATTTGAATTTTCGAATCGGTGTCTCCCAGCAGATGCTCCAGCAGATCACCCTGGGCGGCGCCATGATCGCCCTGCCGCTCTTCTTGCAGATGACGCTCGAGTACAACGCCATGGAGGCTGGTCTCACGCTTGCTCCGCTCTCGCTGTCCATGTTCGGCATGGCCATGCTTGCCGGACGCAAGGCTGGCAATCGGCGACCGGCCAACATCGTGCTGGCGGGTTTTGCCCTGAGCACCCTCGGCATGGCCGCCATCATCCCCCTCGTGCCGCGGGTGCACTCGGGGTGGTATCTGGTGATCCCCCTCGTGATCACGGGTTCGGGTCTGGGCCTGCTCGTCTCCCAACTCAACAACTTCACCTTGGCGCCCATCTCCGAGGAACGCGTCAGCGAGGCTGCAGGTGTGAACTCGGCCGCTGGATCCTTCGGGCTGTCCTTCGGACTCGCCATGGCAGGCGGCATCATGTTGTGGGCCCTGGCGTTGAGCTTTGGTCATTTGACCGCGACCAGCACCGTGATCCCCCCGGCCCAACAGACACAGATCTCCGCCGAGCTCGAGCACGATGCCGAGGTCATGAGCAATACGCAGCTGCAGCAGCAGATCGCCGACCAGCCCCCTGCCGTTCAGGCGGAGGTCCTCGCGATCAACACCCACGCTCGGAACCGCTCTCTCCAGGTGGCGCTCCTCGTTCCCGCCATCGCCTCCCTCCTCGGTCTGGGCAACTCGTTCCGCATGCGTCGCCTCCCCGACATCACTCCGTCAGCAGACATCGAAGGCGCCGGCCTGGGGTAAGGCAGCATCCACACTGCGGTTGTCTTCGTAGGGTGCCCCGAGCAATTGGGTGGCAGCCAGAAAGAGGACCCCATGCGTTGGTTCGACAGCTCAAAGTGACAGCAAATCGAAGCAGCCCCTGAATTCGGCTCTCGGCTCTCGGCGGCCGTCCGGTGACCGCGCGCTTTGCGCCTCGAATCGGCACGAATCTCTGATGGTTTGCCAGCCTTGGTTGGTTGGCTGGCGATCGCGAGTCCGAACGAATCGGCAGCCGACAGGAGAGATGCATGGTTGACGGTTCCTCGAGAATTGGAGGGCGTGACCCTTGTTGGTGAGCCTTGCAATCAGCTCGGAGCAGTGGCGACCATGCCTTCAGCGCCGACACCGAAAGTGGTGCTCTGTGCGGCCGACCACGTGGCGCCGTTCGCCTCGTGGATTCGCACCGTCGCCGTCGCACCTACGTGCATCGGGTCCGAGAGCTCGACCACGCTGTAGGCATTTGCTGCCCGGCGGGTCCTCGAGCTGATGGCCGTCCCGGCAACCACCGAGAGTGCAGTATGTGCACCGCGATCGCCGAGGGTGACGATGTCAACCGATGCACGGTGAGTGTGGCCGGAGAGCAGGACAGTCACTCGCGCCTGATCGCATGCCTCGACGAGGCGCCGTCGACCGAGGAGCGCTGAGAGGTTCTCTGGGAGGACGGGGTGGTGAGTCACGAGGACTCGCCACGCTCCGCTCGGAGAGCTGCCGAGGGTATTTCGCACCAGATCAGCCTGCCGCTCAGAGACATGTCCGGCCTTCCAGCGCCATGACGGCATCGAGTCGAGTCCCACGACGACCAATCCCGTCAGGTCCATGACTGGGTTCAGGGCCGAGGTGACGAGCTTCTCGTACCGGCCGGTCGGAGAGACGAGCCGCCGAGGTAGGTCGAAGAGCGGTACGTCGTGGTTGCCGATGACGGTGAGAACCGGTTTGGGGAGCCTATCGAGAAACGCCCGTGCCTCAGTGAACTGGTGTTGGCGGGCTCGCTGAGTCAGGTCACCCGATACGACGACCAGGTCCGGGCGACGATCCCAGATGTCGGACAGGAGCGGCTCCACGAGCTCATCGAGTTGGGCACCGAAATGGAGGTCCGACAAGTGGACGATGACCGACACGGATCCGCGGTGATGCTCAGACCTTCTCGGCCATCGGGTCCACGCCGCGGGCCAGCGAAATCAGATCGGCGCCAGAGACATCTCTTGCTCGACGACGCTCCGCCGCGGTCAGGTTTCTGCTTGGGACGAGCAGGCGTAGGCCCCGAGGATGAATCACGAACGTGAGGGGGGTCTCGAGCTCGAGCGCCTCACCGTCGATGCCTGCGAAGGCCTTCCCGGATCGCGACCGGACTTCGAACCGCTCCGTCGTGAACTCGTGCCAGTGCCGGCTGCGGCGACGCTGACCGAGGGCGGAGAGGGTGACGACTTGGGCGGCCTCACTCCCGGTTGCCGCGGTGATGGCGACGACGCCGAGTCTCCCCATATCGAGGCGTCGGCGTTGGGACGCGTCCAGAGTGGCCCCGAGGACGTAGGGGTTGTTCGATACCTGGATCAGGAACGCACCCTCCACTTCGCTGCCGTCGGGCTGAGTGAATTGGAGGTCGAAAGGTGCTTGTGCTCGCCCCAGCATCTCGGGGAGGAGAGCTTTGGTGGTCTCGGACTTCGCGTCGCGATAGCCCGGCTGTTGCACGATCGTGGCATAGATCCCCAGCGAGACGTTGTTGACGAACAGTCGATCTCCGACCGTCGCATAGTCGATACGGCGCTCGATGCCATCCCGGAAGGCGTCCAGGCACTTTCGTGGATCCTCCCGATCGATCCCGAGATCGAGGGCGAAGTGGTTGCGCGTGCCGGCGGAGACACAGACGAACGGGAGGTCGTGCTCGATGGCGATGGACGCCACCAATGCCTGCGATCCGTCGCCGCCCGCCATGGCGAGGCAGTCAGCCCCACGGGCGACGGCATCGCGAGCCAACTGCTCGAGGTCGAGACCGTGATCGAGCATGACGACCTCGACCCCGAGGCCTTGGGCCAGCTCCACGAGCCCGAACCTCTCCACCTTCCCGCCCCCCGACCAGGGATTGCAGATGAGGACGGGGCGCTGCGGTCGCGCGACGGTCAGGGGTCGTCGAGCGTCTCGTTCGTGAAGGTCGCGGGCGATCGCCGCTCGACCAAAGCCGACCGCACCCACGGTGAGGACTGCCACGATGACAAGAGCCAGCACTGGGCGATCTCCGTGAGGCTCGGCCCTGATCACTGCGACGACGATCAGAACCCCGCCAACGATTCCGCCCGCCATTCCAAAGGCCTTACGAGGCGCTCGCTCGGTGATGACCCACCAGGCTCCGCTGACCATGAGGGACACGCCGACCAGCCCGACTACCAAGAATCCGAGGTTCCGGACCGAGAAGATCACGACTGCCACGGCGAGCAGTACTGCACACCCCAGCGATACCAGCGCAAAGGATCGCTCACGCCAACTGACCGCGTGGGCACCCTTGTTCACGCTCTTAGCCAAGACAATAACTTATCCGCGCAAAGGCCCATGGTTCCAACGCCCCGCGAGGTGGTCGGCGACGAGGCGCTCTGCCGTAGCGTCAGCCGGACGCCTCGCCGGCGACCACCGAAGGTTCCCACGACAAGAGCCGTGGTCACTCGAGCCGGAACCTCAGAACGTGTCCGGGATCAGCCGGTATTGATACCGGGGCTCCTGGTAGTCGCCCGCTTCTTGGCGAGGGGGAAGCACGACTCGCTTGCGCTTCGGCGACTCGTACGGGATCTGGCTCAACAGATGGCTGATGATGTTGAGCCGTCCGCGCCTCTTGTCGTTGGTATGGGCGACGTACCACGGTGCCCACGCGGTGTCAGTCGCGGCGAACATGGCATCTCTGGCCCTTGAGTAGTCGTACCAGCGGCTGTAGGACTTCAAATCCATGTCCGAGAGTTTCCAGGTCTTCCGTGGGTCGTGCATGCGGCTCTCGAGTCGCCGGGTCTGCTCGTCGGCACTGACTTCGAGCCAGTACTTGAACATCAGGATCCCCGAATCGCCCATGGCCCTCTCGACCTCCGGCAAGAGCTCGAGGAACCGTCCGGTCTCCTCCGGTGTGCAGAAGCCCATGACCGGCTCGACGCCGGCCCGGTTGTACCAACTTCTATCGAAGATCACCACCTCGCCAGCCGCAGGGAAGTGCTGTATGTAGCGCTGGATGTACATCTGGGACTTCTCGCGATCGGTTGGGGCGGGCAGTGCCACGACCCGGAAGACACGTGGGCTGACCCGTTCGGTGATCCGCTTGATCGTGCCACCCTTCCCGGCAGTGTCGCGGCCCTCGAAGACGATGCAGATCTTGGCTCCCGTTGCCTTAACCCATTCCTGGAGCGAAACCAGCTCGCCGTGCAGGAGTCTCATCTCGGCCTCGTACTCCTTGCGCTTCATCTTGGGCGGCTGGTCATCGGCAGCCTCCCGTGACCAGGTGGCCTGAGACGCTGGTAGTGCGACCTTTTGGTGTTTGTGCTTTTTGTGCTCCTTCGTGGGCATTGCCATTACCTCCGATGGGTCTGGGTGGGATCAACGTCGTCAGGCGGTCGAATGGGCAGTCCCGGTCACCCCACCCACTATCGGCACGGACACTGGCGTGGTCTTGATCCGTCGGCGTGCAATCCACTTGCCGACCTCCCACAAGACGAGCAGCGTGACGGCGGCGAGCAGTGCAGTGCCCCATTGACGCGGGCTGAGCTGAGTCGTGCCAAGGAGCCGCTGCATGAAGTCCGCTTGGGTGACCAGGAAGGCCCCTGCCACCTCGAGCAGAGCGATCCGGTTCATTCTCGAGCTGTTGAAGGTGTCGCCGGTGAAAATGCTCTCCGTCTCGCTGCGGGCCTCGAACGCGGCGACGATCAGCATCAACGAGAAGGCGACCAGTCCGATGGATCGCCCGGTTGCCAGGCTGTTGTAATGGTTGGTCCCGAACGCGATCATGCCCAGGTTGGCGACGGCGACGAAGAGGCCGACGAGCCCGCTCGTGATCATCACAGGGGTCGTAAGAATCGACTCCCCGCGTGGCCGAGGCAGTCGATCCATGAGGCCGGGGGTTTCCATGTCGAAGCCCAGCGCGACGCCGAACGGAGCGTTGACCGCGAAGTTGATCCAGAGGATCTGCGCAGGAGTGAAGGGTTGTCCGGCGGCGAGGTCGAACAGGCTGGCACCGAGGAAGGTGAGGACGAACGCGACGAGCTCGAGCAGGACGAAGCGGATGTACTTGTTTAGATTGTCGAAGAGCTTGCGGCCCTGTTCGACGGCGAAGACGATCGTGGCGAAGTTGTCGTCGGAGAGGATCATCCGCCCGGCGTTCTTCGCCACCTCGGTCCCGCTCCCCATGGCGACACCGATGTCGGCTGCTTTGATGGCGGGAGCGTCGTTCACACCGTCGCCCGTCATGGCCACGACATGGCCCTTCTTCTTGAGCGTCTCCGCCAGGAGCACCTTGTGTTCGGGGGCGACTCGACCGACGACGCCGATGTGGTCGATCCGCTCGAGACGCTCCTGCTCGGACAGGGCAGCGAAGTCGGCTCCGAGGATCGCCTCGCCCGGTATGTCGAGTTGTTTCGCGATCGCGGCGCCGGTGATCACGTCATCGCCGGTCACCATCCGTACTTCGATGTGTGCCGCCTGGGCCTGGGCGACCGCGGCCTTCGACTCCTCGCGAGGCGGGTCGACCATCCCGACCAGACTGGTCATCTCCAAGTCCGCCACCATGGCGAGGAGATCGCCGTTCGGGTCGAAGCTGGCTGCGTCGAGGTCACGGTAGGCGCCCGCCATGACGCGAAGGCCCGTCTCCCCCATGCGCCGCGCGTGCGTCTCAGCACCTTGGCGGAGCGTGTCGTCCCAGGCCACGCTCGCGCCATTGGCCAAGGCGGTGGCGGCGAGGGCCATCACGGCCGGCGCTGCGCCTTTGACGAAGCACCGCACGACCTCGTTACCGGACGCGTCCTTGGCCTGGTTGAAGGTGGCCATCAGCTTGTAGGTCGGGTCGAACGGTAGGGTCGCGACGCGGGGCAGCTGCTCACGGGTGGACTCGATGGACACACCCGCCTTGTGGGCCAGGACGAGCAGGGCACCCTCCGTTGGATCGCCGACGACCTTGCCATCGACGAGCGTGGTGTCACTGGCGATCACGTAAGGGAGAATGGCCGACTCGATGCCGTCGGACTTGCCGGCAGGGTGGGTGACCTTGCCCTCCAGGCTGTAGCCACTCCCGGTGATCTCGTAGCGGTCGGTCGGATCCACGACCTCGACCGCCGTCATCTGGTTCATGGTCAGCGTCCCGGTCTTGTCCGAGTTGATGGCCGACGTGAAGCCGAGTGTCTCGACCGAGGGCAGGTCCTTGACGATCGCCTTCTCCTTGGCCAGCTCGACGCTGCCCAGCGAGAGCACGACCTGAACGACCATGGGCAGAGCGAGCGGGATCGCCGCGATGGCCAGCGCGATGGCTGTGTCGAAGAGCATGGTCCACGACTGGCCACGGCTGAGCCCCAACGCGAACATCACGATCATCGTGAGCCCGGCCGCGGCCACGATCCATAGGGTGAGTGTGTTCATCTGCTTCGTGAGCGGAGTCTCCTCATTGGCCGTTGCCGACAGCATGTGCGCGATCTTGCCCACCTCGGTGCCGCTTCCCGTGCCGGTGACGATCATCACGCCGCTGCCGTGGGTGACCGGGGTATGCATGAAAGCCATGTTTGACTGCTCGCCCGGTCCGACCTCCCCGCCTGTCAGCGTGGCCGCGTCCTTCGCCGCCGGCACGCTTTCCCCCGTGAGGGCCGATTCGTCGATCTGCAACGAGCTGGACGACATGATCCGCCCGTCGGCCGGGACCTCGTCACCGGCCGCGATCAGCACGACGTCGCCAACCACGAGTTCCTCGGCTCCGATCTCGGATTCTGCGCCGTCACGACGTACACGTGCGGTCGCCTTCATCATCGACTGCAGGGCATTCATGGCGCTTTCCGCCTTGCCCGCCTGGCGCAGCCCGACGACGGCGTTGAATAGAGAGATGACGATCAGCACGACGGCCGTGGTCCACTCCTTGATCAATAGCGACACGATCGCCGCGCCGACCAGGATGATCTGCATGTAGCTGGTGAATTCGCCGAGGAAGCGGCGAATCGCTGACGGAGGCTGTTCGACCGGGAGTGTGTTCGCACCGTTTCGCCGCAGTCGGCTCGCGGCCTCCTCGCCCGAAAGGCCGTCTTCGACGACCACGCCGAGTTTGGAGACGACCTGTGCTTGGTCCAAGGCGTACCAGCGCTCGGCAGCAGGGGATGGCACCTCAACAGCCTCCTTGGCAGTTGCCACTTACCGCTCCCTTCGCTGGCCCGCCAGCACCTTCACGTGGTTCGTGTTCGTTCCTCTGACCGAAAACCTGACCGCTCAGCCACATACGCGATCCGTCCCAAGGCCATGTGTCCATGAGAAGTTGGGGCCGGAAGGAGCGACAGGGTCCAAAGTCCCTCCGTTGCGAGTTTGCATTCACTTCCGTCTCACGAGGTGCCGGTCGGCTCTAGCTTCTCTCGATCTCCATATGGTGAAGGCTACAGATCGGACCCAGAGGGCGCTCCAGAGCCAGGTCCTCAAAGAATGATCTCGTTGTATTGGTCTTGGCATCGGCAACCGACGGAGCTCGAGGGACGTGGTTGAGGTGGTCGCCCTCGTCCTCGGCAACTGCCATACGAAGGCGTGACCCGACATCGGCCCTCTCGACCAGACACCGATCGAGCTACCATCCTTCCCACATCAGGCTGCATGAGTGAGCGTCAGCAGATTGAACCGGCCTGGGTTTGACGGAGACTGGGTGGTTTGGTTCTCTCATGCCGGCGTCGGGCTGAGACTTGTGACGGTACTCGGCTTCGAACTCGGCCGGCGTCATGTCGTCGAGCTCGGAGTGGAGGTGCCGCTCGGCGTCCCTTCGGGGAAGCGCTTACCCTACGCCTTACGCTGTGCTCACCTGCCAGTTAACGTTGCCTGGCCATGGGGAACGATTCGCCTCCGGGGGGACCACCGGTGACGTCCGTCGCCGAAGCCATCAGTCGGATGCAGCACATCCAGGCGTCTCTGCCGGCGGGGGACGGCATCGCCTGCTTCAACCGCATGTACTTAGAAGTCACCCAGCAGGTCGAAGACAGGATCTCACAGGGGTTTTTCGCGGATCCTGCGTTCATGAGCTCCTTCGATACCTCCTTCGCCAACATCTATTTCGCGGCCGTCGACATGCTGGCCAATGAACCGACCGATGTTCCCGCCGCCTGGCAGCCCTTGTTCGACGCACGCTCCAAGGCCGACATCTATCCGATCCAGTTCGCGTTGGCCGGCATGAACGCACACATCAACCACGACCTTCCTATCGCCCTCGTCGACACGTGCACCACAATGGACACCGCTCCCGACGATGGGACCCATCACGCCGACTACCAGAAGGTCGACGTGCTGCTCGACGCCGCGGAGCAGTCGGTCCGCCAATCCTTTGAGTCGAGCGTGGTCCTCGATGTCGATCGCCACGCACAATCCGTGCTCGACCTGATCGGGAATTGGAGCATCAATTCCGCGCGAGACGTCGCTTGGGACACCGCGCTGGCACTGTGGCAATGCCGGAATGTGACGGCCGTCGAGGACCTCCTCATGAATTCCGTTGCCCGTACCGTAGCGATGGCGAGCCGCTGTCTATTGACCTCCGGTGAGGCGGAGGGTGGACGGGTCCAGTCGCCTGGGACTCGGTTGTTCTCGCTCTTCGGTTTCGAGCTCCGCTGGCGTTGGTGAGCTTGGCAGCCGGTTGATCGTTCGCGCCCTCTGAGTACTCAAGGAGCTGGTCAGCGCGAGGGCAGTGTGCCAGGGTCTGACCGGTGACCGAGAAATTCCTCTCCTGATTCTCGACCGAGGCGTCTTCGGGACCAGAGCGTCCCGCGGGAGGCATAGGCCGAGCCAGCGTTGTGTCACCGCACGCAGAACCCGGCGTCGACCGGCAGTGCGACACCCGTGATCCACTTCGCCTGATCCGAGACGAGGAACGCCACCGCATCGGAGATGTCCTCGGGTTCGAGGATGTCGATCGGCATGGCGTTCTGCATCGCCGAGATGGAATTGTCGCCGCCCTCGGCGGCCTGCAACGCCAGCGTCATCATTGCTTCGTTCATCGTCATGCCGGACTTGACGCCCGTCGGGTGCACGCTGTTGACGCGGATCGACTCGGGGGCGAGGGTCACCGCCAGCTGCTTCATCAGGCCGACCAGCCCCGTCTTGGCGGCCGTGTAGGCCACCTGTCCGATGCCGGACCCCGGACTCGCCCGCAGCCCGGCGGTGGAACTGGTGATGACGATTGACCCGCCCCGGCCGCCGGCCCGCAACGTCGGAAGCGCCACCGAGACGGTGTTCCATGCCCCGGTCAGGTTGGTGTTGATGATGTCGCTCCACACGGCGGCGGGTTCCCCACCGTCGCCGAGCCGGACTATTCCTGCATTGGCCAAGACGATGTCGACCCGCCCGAGCGAGGCCATGCCCTCGTCGAAGGCATTCTGGAGCCCCGACAGGTCCCGTACGTCGGCCTGCAGCGCCACGACCTTGCGGCCCTCCGCCTCGACGAGCCGCGCCGTCTCGTCGAGATCCGTCCGCGTCGCGTTGGGGTAGTCGATCGACGGGGTATCCGCGCAGATGTCAACACCCAGGATGTCGGCACCCTGGCGGGCCAGCCGGACGGCGTGCGCCCGCCCCTGCCCGCGTGCCGCTCCGGTGATGAATGCGACCTTGCCCTCGAGTCCAGGCATCTTGCTCACTTCTCCTTCGCTGATTGACGAATCGAACTGGTCCAACCGACGACTACGCGATGCCGACGGACTTGACCCGGAGGAACTCCTCGACCCCGAGCCTGCCGCCCTCCTTGCCCATGCCGGAGATGCCGATGCCACCGAAGGGACGCTGCACCCGGAGGTTGGCGGCACCGTTGATGAGCACCTCCCCGGTGACGAGCTCCTCGGCCACGCGCAGGGCGCGGGACAGGCTTTGGGTCTGGATGTAGCCCGACAACCCGTAGCGTGTGTTGTTGGCGATGCGGACGGCGTCCTCGTCGCTGTCGAACGGAGTGATGGCGAGCACGGGCCCGAAGACCTCGTTCTGGGCCAGCTCCGAGTCGGGGTCGACGTCGGCGAAGACGGTCGGCTCAATGAAGTAGCCCCCAGAGAGGTCGCCGCCGATCCGGGATCCCCCGGTGACCAGACGGGCCCCGCCGACCTTGGCCCGTTCAATCATGCCGAGAATTCGTTCGAGTGCTGCTTCGTTGACGACTGGTCCGGCCATGACGGCAGGATCCCACGGGTCACCTACGGGGATGCTTTTGGCGACCACGGAGACCCGGGCGATCATCTCCTCGTAGATGGGACTCTGTACCAACATCCGGGTCGGGAACGCGCACCCCTGTCCCGAGAGGACTCCCACGCTCATCATGGCGCCGAGACCGCACGCTGCGTCGAGGTCAGCGTCGTCGAACACGATGTTGGCCGACTTCCCGCCGAGCTCGAGGGTGGCCGGTTTCATGGTGTCCGCACAGGCGTGGAGGATCTTGCTCGCGGTGGCGGGGCCGCCAGTGAAGGACACCTTGCGCACCTTGGGGTGGACGACGAGTGCCTCTCCGGCCGCCGGATCCCCGGGCAGGATGCTGCAGACGCCGGTCGGAAACCCCGCCTTGTCAATGAGGTCCATGAACAGCTCGGCCGAGAACGGTGTCAGCTCCGAGGGTTTGCACACCACCGCGCACCCGGCTGCCAGCGCGGCCGGGATCTTCATGGCCAGCGAGATGAGCGGGCCGTTCCACGTGATGATGATGCCGACGACGCCGTACGGCTCAAGGAGGGTGTAGTTCAGCTCTCCGACGCCCGAAGTGAAGCTACTGGAGAGTTCACCGGCGATCTTGTCCGCCCAACCCGCGTAGTAACGGGTCCATTCCACCGCCGACCCCGTCATACCGCCGACGACGGATGCAGGCGTGCCGTTGTCCATCGTGCCGCGTCGGCCGAACTCCTCGGCGTTGGCCTCTATGAGGTCGGCGAGCCGCAGCAGTAACCGCCGCCGTTCTTCTGGCGGGGTCCGCCGCCAGTCGCGGAAGGCAGCATCGGCCGCGTTGACAGCCCGGTCGACTTCACCGGGTCCGGCCAGGGGGATTTTGGCGTCGACCTCACCCGTGCTCGGGTCTATGTGTTCGTGGACGCCACCGCTTCCAGTGTCCATCCGCTCTCCGGCGACGTGCAGGTGAACCGCGGGGCGAGACGCCATGTCGATCGTGCCCTTTCAGTGATGTGAGCCAGGGAATGACGGCGCCACGAGCGCCGACTGACAAATGAGTGGCCTGATTTCCTACCGTATGCATTGCGGCATGTGATGTCAATCGACGCCGAGCGCCTTTCGGAACCTCTGTGCGAACATCGCCCCGTTGCTTCCATTTGCCGGAAGATCTAGTGCAATTCGGACAAGACGGCGAAGGAGCCCGCCAGCATGTCGCCCAGAGACCCGGTTCCTCCTTCGGCCACCCAGCGGGAAAAGGTGTAGGTGACCAGTCCGGAGAATGCGGCGCCGAGCGCGCCGGCCTTGGGGTCGTCCTCTCCGATTCCAAGGCGCCCGGCGATGATTGATTGGAATGCCCCGTTCATTGTGAGTGCACTGTGGGCCATGGCCCTGCGCGCAGGGTCGGGGGACCGGTGGACGGCGATACCCCACAAGAGCACCATGTCCAACTCAGTTTCGGTCGCCTGAGCAGCGGCCACCGCCTCCGAGAAGGCCTCTACCAGGCTTTCTTCGGGCGGACGGGCTCGGACGAAGTTAGAGATGAGCTCGAGCTTTCGCATTGGCAGCGCGGCAAAGACGTCGTCCCTTCCGGCGAAGTAGCGGAACCAGGTCCTCACCGAAATGCCGGCTGCATCAGCCAAACGTTCGACGGTCACATCTTCAGCGTGCTCCTTCGCGAACAGCATGAGCGCGCAGCGCTCGATCCGCCGACCATTTCGCTCACGGCGCACGTTCCAGCCGCCACCCATTTCGACGGTGTCGCCAAGGGTCATCACACAAGTATGGGTCTTTCTCGGACTCATCAACCAACCCTGTTTCGGTGGGCTCCTCGTGATGGCGAGCCGGCTCAGTGGGTCCCGCGGCCTCCTCCCCGCCAAACTTGGCATGACTTGACAAGGTTCGAAGGGTCGATATTCTCTCCCTTCAGCCGACCCTGGGGGGCAGGGGGTCCCGATGGCCTTCTTCGCGCCCTCGCAAGGAGAACGCGTGCCGAATCAATTTGGTTCACGTCGATGTGATCACGAGGAGGAAGCAATGTTCAGAGGAGGTGAGGCAAGCCCAAGGGCGAAAGGGTTCTTGGTATCGACCCTGGCCGCCGCCGTCATGACGGCGGCGATCGTGTCGACCGCGGCAGTTGCCATCGGAGCCGCTGGTGCAAGCAGCGCCCTCGGCACGCCCCACCCGGCCACGCTGCCAGCGGTCACGATCGGACTGATCAGCGACGCCGGCGGGGGCGCCGGCGTGGCGACCGGTTCGCTGGTCGAGCAGGGTGCCAAGGCGGCCGTCGCCTACGAGAACGAGTACCAAGACGGCCTCGAGGGCCACAAGATCACCCTCTACATCTGTGAGAATCAAGGGACCCCTTCCGGCGGCCAGACCTGCGCCAACGACATGGTGCAACACGGCGTCGTCGCAGTGACGCTCCCCTTCACCGGGCAGGGGCAGACCGAGGTGCCCACGATCACCGGTGCGGGCATTCCCTACATCACGCTCAGTGGAGCGTCGACGGCGGAGCTGACCACGCCCGGCTCGTTCGCCCTCACGGGCGGCTTCCCGGCCGACCTGGGGGCCATGGCGCTGAGCGCCAAGCAACATGGTTACAAGAAGGTCGTCTTCCTGGTCGATAACGACCCAGCTGCCATCCAGGGAGCACAGGTGCTGGGCGGCCTGGTCTACAAGGCAGCTGGCGTCGGCTTCACGGTCATCCCGGTCAACACGGGCACGGCCGACATGAGCCCGCAGATGCAGACCGCCGTCTCCGACGGTGCCGGCGCCGTGGGCATGGTCGGCGACGTGGGGTTCTGCAGCTCCTTCCTGCAGGCCTACAACACGCTCGACCTCAAGCTGCCCCGGTACGTTCTCTCGACGTGCCAGGACCCGAGCATCCTCGACTCGGCCAGCCTCGACAAGGCCCTCGCCGGCTCCTACATCACGACCACCACGCAGGCTTCCAAGGGCGACCTGGCGACCTATGGCGCCATCATCGGGAAGTACCTGCCGAAGGTGAGTCCGAACCCCAACGTCAGCAGCAACGAGGCCGGCGGGGTGACCCCGGTCCTCGCACTGGCCGCCATCATGAAGGGCTCGACACAGCCCGTCACCGCCGCCGGCGTCAAGACGCAGACCGAGACGGCGAAGAACGTGGTGATCCCGTTTTCGGGTGGCCTGACCTTCACCTGTAACGGGACGGCCATTCCACTGCTCAAGTCCGTGTGCTCGTCGTCCGCCGCTCTTGGCGTCATCCAGGCCGGCAAAGCCGGCAAGGTCACCGGCATCAAGGTGTATGACCCAACGCCACTGTTCTAGGAGACGAATGACCCCCAGTGGAGTTGCGGTCGTTTCCGGTCCTGTCAATGGCGGGAAGGGGCAGATTTTCGGATCGCCCATCGAGGACTTGAGCAAGCGCGGGTTCACCATGGAGGAGTTCTTCCTCGAAGGCACCGCAGTCAGCTATGCGGCGACCAAGGGCTCAGATCTCGGGCTCGATGGGCTCTGGGACGTCGAGCCTGCCGACGAGGCTGCCTATAAGACGCGGGCCTACGTCGTCCGTCCCGCAGATTCGGCGAAGTTCAACGGTATCGTCCTCGTCAACTGGCAGAACGTCACCATCGGCGCCGACTTCGGCATGCCAGATGTCGAACAGCTCGAACGGGGTTACACCTGGGTCGGGATCACCACTCAGCGCGTTGCCCACGAGGGCCAGCCGTCTCTGGCCGAAGACATGCCGGCGACGATCGGGCTCTGCGAGTGGGATCCGGAGCGCTACGGATCGTTGCACCACCCCGGCGACGCTTTCTCCTACGACATCTTCAGCCAGGGCGCCCGGCCCTGCGCCAAGGCTCTGCCGCCGGCGCCGACATGCTCGGGGGACTCTCGCCACGCTTACTCATCGCCACCGGTGGTTCCCAGTCGGCGATGCGTCTCGGTTCCTACATCAACATCGGCCATCAGAAGGACCGTGTCTTCGACGGTTTCCTTCTCACGGTCCACTGGGGCTTGTGTCCTCCGGCTCCAGACATGTCGCTCGTAGAGAGCTTCGAGCTCACTCCGCAGTTCAAATTCAGGGCCAGCTCCCAGATCCGCGACGACGGCGGAGTACCGATCCTGGTGGTGAACTCGGAATCCGAGACGATGATGGTCTCGATGGTCCGCCAGCCCGCCAGCGGCACCTTCAGATTCTGGGAGATGGCGGGAACGGCGCACGGCGGCGGCGAGTCGGCCGAGGCGATGACGGCTGTGCTCGTCCGTGACGGGATCAGCGAAGGCCTCCCAGTCGTCGAGGGACGAAACACGATTGTGTGGGACTACATCGCACGGGCCGCACTCGAGCGCCTGGTCGAGTGGATCGACGCGAAGGCGTCACCAGTGGTGATCCCTCCGATCACGCTCGACGAGAGCGGCATCGCCCATGACGACGTGGGCAACGCCATCGGCGGGGTACGGCTGCCCGACGTCGTGGCTCCTCTGGCGGTCCACGCGGGCATGAAGAGCGAATTGTCGGCGGCGGCCCTCATGGGCGAGTCGACTCCCTTGCCAGCAGAACGAATTGGCGAGCTCTACCCCGATGCCTCGGCATATCAAGAGGCGTGGGACGGCGCGGTCGACGATCTCGCCCACCTGGGGCTGGTGCTTCCGGAGGCCGTCGGTCCCGTGAAGGCGAGAGGCCGCTCGTTGTACGAATCGGCAATCGGCGACTCCAAATGAACACCCCTCCCTTCGCTGCGTTCGGCGCGATCTCCTGTTGCAGTGGCGACACCTGCGCGGTGCCGACTGGGTCGAGGTTCGGTTCCGTCGCGACGATGCCCGAGCGGCGGGGCGGCCACCCGGGGATAGTCACCACGCGCGGCTTCCACGCGACGGGCGTAGCTCTCCTGCTATGGAGAGGTTCGGAGTCCCCCCAGTAGTCGCGTGAGCGACTGGCGTGCCTGTCGGTGAGCGTGGTGGCGGTCGGGAGCATTGGCAATGTAGAGAGCCGCTTCGTCAACGGCTGCGAGCAACATGTGCGCCAGAGGTGCCGTGGGCTGGCGGACGATGACCTTCTGGGCAACTGCTGCGTCCAGCATTGCCGTGATCACGCCGAGGCCGTACTGGGCTTCAAGGCTGCGCCATTGGTCCCACCCGAGCACCGCGGGGCCGTCGATGAGCAGGATCTGTTGAACATCGGCATTCTCAGCCGATGCGTCGAGGAACTGCTGGAGTGCGGCCGTGAGCAGCTCGAGCGAGTCGTCTCGTTCGTTCACGATCGTCGCGGCAGCGAGGTCGGCCTGGACCTGATCGAACACGGCCCGGAACAGATCCTCCTTGTCGGCGAAGTGGTGGTAGAGGGCACCACGCGTGCCGACTTCGGCCTTGGCGACGATCTCTTCCGTCCCGGTGGCGAAGTAGCCCTTGGTGACGAACAATTCCCGCGCTGCGCCGATCAGTGCCGCCTTGGTGGCTTCGCCTCTCGTCGGTTGTTCGGGACTCGGTCGATCGGACCTTGACATACACCCTGTAGGTTAGTAATACATACACCCTGTAGGTTCTCGAACGAGAGGAAACGGAATGGCGACGCCCGGCGATGTGGTCAGAGCCTTTTGTGCAGCAATCGACCGGAAGGATCTCCCCGAGGTCGAATCCCTCCTCGATCCGACAGTCGTGTATCACAACATCGGCGCCGAACCCGCCGTTGGCCGGGAGGCGTCGCTCGCCGCGGTGAAGTTCCAGTTCGACATGTTCGACCCCATCTCGTTCCGTATCCGGAACCTGGCGGAGGACGGCGCCACCGTGCTGACGGAGCGGGTCGACGAGGTCACGGCGAACGGGGTGATGGCACCGGTGCCGGTCATGGGCACGTTCGAGGTCAGAGATGGTCGGATCGTTCAGTGGCGTGACTACTTCGACATGGGGCTCACCGGCCGATTAATGGGCGGCGAAGATGTCACATCGCTGCTCCCCAGTTGACCCACTTGTTTCTGGGTTAGATTGACAGAGTCTGCCAAGAACGACGGGGGTCGCGGGTGAAGCAGAGTCTGAAGCCGGCCATGGCCAAGACGAACCACGGAGGCGAGAAGAGAAAGTCGGATCACTGATGGCTGATGATGTCGCGGCCGGACCGGATTTGGCTGGGGCCGAGGTCATGGCGGCGATGCTCGACCTGTCGTCGCCTCAGGCGAGCTACAAGGCGGTGATCGACGGCCCCGGCTTCGTTCAGCCGGCCGAAGGTCTCGTGCTGACTTTCGACCGCGCGTTGACCGAACATGTCCTCCGCCACCACGAGCTCTTCTCTTCCCGGGTCGAGATGGGGTTGGGCAACGTCCGGCCGCTGATCCCGCTCAACGTCGATCCGCCGCTGCACTCGAAATACCGAAGGATTCTCGATCCACTGTTCGCTCCGAAGCGCATGGAAGAACAGGAGGAAGACATCACCCGGCGGGTCATCTCCTTGATCGACGGGTTCATCGATGCGGGGGAATGCAACTTCACGGAGGACTTTGCCGAGATCTTCCCGAGCTCGGTCTTCCTCGGATTGATGGGACTTCCCGAAGAAGAGCTCCATATGTTCCTTCGCATGCGCGACGGCATCCTGCATCCCGAGAAGATCGACCCGGACGCGCTTGTCGATCCCGAGAAGCGTGCGGCGGTCATGGGCAGGACTGGCCAGGAGATCTACGAGTACTTTGGCGGCCTCGCCGATGAGCGGGTGAGAAAACCGGCCGATGACGTGATGTCGAAGTTCGTCGTGTCCGAGGTCGAGGGTGAACGACTGTCCCGGGACGATGTGGTCGACATCTGCTACCTCATGCTCATTGCGGGGCTCGACACGGTGAGTGACTCGCTCACCTGCATGTACGCCTTCCTGGCCAACCATCCAGAACATCGCCGCCAAATTGTTCAGAACCCCGACTGTGTCGCCAGCGCGGTCGAGGAGCTGCTTCGCTGGGAGTCACCGGTGCCGTTCGGCGTCCCGCGGGTCGCAACGGAGGACACCGAACTCCCCAATGGCTGCCCGATCAAGCAGGGAACCGCTGTGATGGTCTTGTACGGGGCCGCCAACGTCGACGCGAGCCAATGCCCGATGCCGTTCGATGTGCTTTTCGACCGTGAGTCCAACCGCCACATCGCATTCGGAGGCGGAGTGCATCGTTGCCTGGGTTCACATCTCGCCCGGAGAGAGCTGCGGGTCACGTTGACCGAGTGGCATCGACGCATACCTGAGTACTGGCTCAAGGCGGGTCACGAGCACCTCGAGTATCCGCCCGGGCTCCGACATGTGAAGGACCTCACGCTGGCTTGGCGCTGACGCTCACTGGTTGGCCAACTCGAGGAACCCGTTCCTTGGGAGCCATCCAATTCGGTGGTCAGCAGCGCACGGGCGCCCCCGGGCCAACGGGCTGGTAATCGATGCTGATCAGATTGGCCAAAGGGACAAGGTCGTACGTGTTGGAGGATCTACGCCGTCCTAGGCATCAGTAGGTGGTGTTCGAATCCCTCCGAGCGCGCCGAGTGGCCTGAGTAAAAGTCCTGGTAGACAGGCGAGATTCTATCCCTGCCCATTTTCGTGTCTCTGTGTGCCACTGACGCGACGAGTGGCGTGCAGCCATGGCTGAGGGAAGTCATCTTCCTGATGGGTCACGGTGCCAGCGAAGAGCTGAACGGACCGGTCAGAGCTTGCGACCCACTGCCTCTATTTCCTCTCGTCACATTCCCGGCCGGCCAACCGTCATTCAGGTAGCCGGAAGATCTCCGAGAGGCCAGAAGGAGTGGGAATGAGCGAAGAGATGCGAACCCTGATTTACCCAGTTCGGAAAGTCGAGCAGACCAAGTTGCTGTTGACGATCACCCTGGGCACCGAACCCTATGTGGATGCGCCCTATTACGTCGGCTTCAGAAGCGACGGCCTCGAGATCGGTCTCGATCCCAACGGCCACAGCCAGGGCATGACCGGGCCCGTCCCGTATACCGAGGTCGCGGACATCAAGGCAACATGGGACCTGCTGATCGAAGTCGGAGCGGAGGGCGTCCAAGAGCCTAACGACGTCGGACAGGGCAAGCTGGTTGCCTCTGTCAAGGACGCTGACGGCAACATGATCGGCATCATGCAGACGCCGTGATGGGGACCGATGGACACGCAGAAGCGGGTGATTCCGGCGAGCCGAGGATGGCGATGGACGAGTCCGAGTGGATGGCGGGACAGTTCGAAGCCAATCGTTCGCGTCTGGAGGGAATGGCCTATCGGATGCTCGGATCCCGGGCTGAGGCCGAGGACGCCGTGCAGGAGACGTGGCTCAAAGTCATGCGCGCCGATCGGGACGCGATCGAGAACTTGTCCGGGTGGCTCACCACTGTGACCGGAAGGGTTTGCCTCGACCACCTGAGGACTCGCCGCTCCCGTCGCGAGGACGTCGCGGGAATCGAAGGTGTTCCGGGCGCCGAGAACTCAGCAGCAGCCGGCGATCCTGCGGAGGCCGCGGTCTTGGCAGAGTCGGTTGGTGCCGCACTGTTGGTGGTGCTCGATTCCCTGCCTCCCGATGAGCGGGTTGCGTTCGTACTGCACGACGTGTTCGCCGTGCCGTTCGACGCGATCGGCGAAGTCGTTGGGCGCTCACCGCAGGCCGCGAGGCAGCTGGCCAGCCGGGGCCGCCGCCGGGTCCAAGGCACGCCGGCCTTCGGGAACGTGCACTTGGTGCAACATCGTGCCCTCGTCGAGGCCTTTCTTCGGGCGGCGCGGGAGGGAGACTTTGAAGCCCTGGTCCGTCTTCTTCATCCCGATGTGGTGTTGGAGCCGGATCAGGCGGCGCTGCGTATGGGCTCGCGGCCTCGGACACGTGGAGCCGAGGAGGTGGCCTCAGCACTGAGCGGGGGCGCTCGGGGGGCGCGTCTCGTCCTCGCCGACGGCCTCGCGGCGCTGGCATGGGCACCGGGCGGCCACATCCGAAGCGTCATCCAATTCACAGTCGTCGACGACAGCATCACTGCCATCACCGTCACTGCAGATCCGCATCGGATCGCTCAACTCGATGTGGTGACTCTGAACAGAGAGGTGTCCAAAGACGAAGGCGACCGAAGGCCGACCGAAGATCCGTGAACGGAACTATGAAGAAGATGAGTCAGCGACAGAGCGGTACTGCCTCTCGGAGTGACGAGCGAGTTCCAGAAAGCAAGGAGAATCATGAAGACGATGACGTGTAAGCAGTTGGGCGGGCCATGTGACCTGCCTCTTCAAGGCAACACCGCAGATGAGGTCATAAAACTGCAGGACAACATCTGAAGGACGTGGTCACCGGTGGTGACGAAGCGCACGAGACCGCTCTGAAGGCGATGAAGGGGCGGTGGAGGAATCCCATCGCCGGAATGGGGTGGTACCGGAAGACGAAGCGGGAGTTCGCCGCCCTCCCCGATGAGTGATCGATCAGCGGCGGAAGCGGCGGGCGACGCCCCGGCGGCGACTGGCGATCTGGTCCCGGCGCTCCTCGGCCGAGAATGTCGGCGTCGACGCCGGCAGGTGAGCGCGGACCTGCGCGGCCTCCACCACCTTGGTCGCCGGGTTCGGCGCATTCTTCGGTCGCACGTAGCGGTAGGTGAAGAGTCCGTTCGGAAGGCCGGAGGTGTCCAGCCAGTTCTGGACGCCCGGGTCCGTGTGTGACAGCACGATGTGGAAGGTGCCATCCTCTTCCTCCCGAAGTTGGCCGTCGTTCAGGCTGGTCACCCGGTTGGCAAAGTCCAGCGGCACCATCCAGTCGAGCACGTAGGTCTGGATCGACCAATACGTCACCTCCGGTCGGTCGAACTCGATGATGAGCGACTGGTGAGGCCCGAGATCCCACTGTCCTGCTCCGTGGAGCATGTTCTGCGCACCACCCACAGGCTTGAGCGGGGCCTGGAGATCGTTGGTCGGCAGGAACGTGCGCAGCCCAGCCACGTACTGTTTCCACAGCTCAACGCTGGCCTCAACCCACGTCGCCACGCGGTCCAGGGCCGCCGAGTGCGCAGCCGGTGTGAGGTTCGCCGGGGGGCCGACGTCGTCGATCCGCTCCATGTACAAGGAGGCCAATGCGTCGTGCTCCCAGTCCCCGACGAACTCCCGCACGTTGAGGTACTCCGCCTCCGGCGCCAACGGCAGCCAGTTGGACGGCCGCTCGGGTCCCCCCAGGAAGAGCTCGACTGTCCCCTCGTCGTCGGTGACGAGTTCCTCGAGCGACAGCTCAGCCAGGACCTCCGTCTTGCCGAAGACGAACTCGCCGTCTTGCACCGAGAACAGCATTTCCTTGACCCCGGTGACGTCCCCGGTGATGCGGTAGGTCCCAGTCGGGTCGAGGATGGCGCGGTAGTAGTTGTTGTCGGTGTTCGTCGCGCCGAAGGGAGTGGTGTCGTCGCCGACGCGAAAGAGGGACGGCAGGGCCGGGTCGCCGAACTCCACGTAGATCAGGTGGGCCAAGTTGGTGAGGCGGCTGACATAGCGATAACCCTCGGCTCGTAGGCGCGGGTCGTCGGGAAAGCCGTCGCCGGTGATGCTCTCGCCGACAGCCTTGATGCGCTGGGCGTAGCTGCGCCATGCGGCATCGAGGTCGGCCACACTCTTGGTCACGATTCCTCCTCCAGTCGAGCTCACGCGCCCACTCGCAGGACAGTATGGCCCAGGGCTCTGTCGCGGTGAAGGAAGAGCGCGTTGTCCGAGCCGGCTAGCGAGTCCGGTCGCCGAACCATTCCGCGGCGAGCAGTGAATAGGACCGGATCCGATCGACATGACTGTGTGTGATCGTTGTGACGATGAGCTCGTCGGCGTCCGTCGCCTCTTGAAGACTCGTCAGTTGGCGTGCCACTGTCCTGGGGGACCCGACGAACTGTGTGTCGACTCGATCAGCAACGAGAGCGCGGTCGTCCTCATCCCAGGTCTGCCGTCGCGCCTCATCCGGACCGGGAAACGGGATCGCTCCCTCACCCCTTCGGATGCTCCTCACCCAGAGTCCATAGCCAGCGGCGAGACGTGTGGCAGTCTCGTCGTCGGGACCGACGACGACGTCGGCGGAGACCGCCAGATAGGGATGATCGAGGTCCGGCGAAGGTACGAACGCCTTTCGGTACTGCTCCGCAGCTTCGAGCGCCGTAGCCGGGCTGATGTGGTAGCTGGCGGCGAAACGAACGCCCATGCGGCCGGCCACCTCCGCGCTCTCGCCCGCACTGCTGCCGAGGATCCACGGTTCGACGTCTGCTCGTGCTCCGGGCACCGGGTGAGGGTCGAGGCCATCGCTCGATCGGTAGCTGCCATGCAGTAACCCCAGGATGTCCTCGATCAGCGCCCCGTACTCAGCTGACTCGGCGTTCTGCTGCTGGAGGAGATCGGCGGTGAGGCGGATCCTTGGCGCACTCGCGAGTCCACGCAATGACGGCGGAGCCGGGATCAGCACGCCGTGCTCGGTACGACGCTCACGAGGCTGCTGCGCCCCCTCCCTTCGTGCGGTGGCCGCCAGGCGATCTCGGAAGAAGTTCCGCCCGCCGGAGCGACCGACACCCAGGTCGATGCGGCCCGGGTGCAGGGCGTCGAGCAGACCGAACTCCTCGACCACCGAGAGCGCGGTCCGGTGGCCGCTCTGCACGCCACCGGATCCCAGGCGGATGTGATCGGTCGCTGCGGCCGCCATGGCGATGAGGAGGGTGGGCGAGGAGCCGGCCACCCCCGGGTTGAGGTGATGCTCGGCGAACCAGTAGCGGCGATAGCCCAGCCGTTCCGCCGTCCGTGCGAGATCGAGAGAATTTCGCACGGCTTGGGCAGGGGTGGAGCCCGAGCTCACCGGCACGAGGTCCAGGATTCCCAGAGGCACCGCCGGGGAGGTCATGAGCCGTGTGCGCCGGCGACGGACCGAACCCTCGTTGACGAACGCGCCGGCGCCAGCCCCAGATGTTCTCGCAGGGTGGCGCCCTCGTAATCGGTGCGAAATCGATCCCGCTCCTGCAGGATGGGCACCACGGTATCGGCGAAGTCGTCAAGGCCCGCCGGCGTGACATGGGGCACCAGGATGAAACCGTCGGCCGCTCGGAGTGCGACCGCCTTTTCGATCTGGCTGGCCACCTGCAACGGGGTCCCCACGAACGAAGCAGGGTTGGTGACTTCGATCATCAACTCCCGTATGGAGAGCGACTTCGCCGCAGCCAACCTCCTCCACTTGGTGGCGGTTTCCAACCGGTCCCTAAAGACGGGCACACGGCCCTGCACGATGCTCTCGTTGGTGAGGTCGGGCTCAATGTCCGGAAGGGGCCCATCGGGGTCATAGGCGGAGAGGTCCCGGTTCCAGACCTGTTCGAGAAAGAGGATGGCGGTCGGGCCAGTGACCTGTTGCCGCCGGATCACAGCGGAACGCTCGAGGGCATCCGCCTCCGTATCACCGAGAACGAACGTCGCGGCAGGGAGGATCTTGAGGTCCTCCGGTGACCGTCCGTAGCGCGGGAGGCGCCCCTTCACGTCCTGGTAGAAGCGCTGCCCCGCCTCGATGGTGCCGTGCCTCGTGAAGATGCAATCGGCATCGGAGGCGGCGAACTCGCGACCGGTGTCGGAATCACCCGCCTGGAAGACGACCGGGTGACCCTGAGGGGAGCGGGGGACGCTGAAGCGCCCCGTGATGTCGAACTGATTGCCGGAGTGGGCGAAGTCCCCTTCGCTCCAGTCGGTGATGAATCGCCCGGTGTCCTTGTCAGCGAGGACCGCACCCTCATCCCATGAATCCCAGAGCTCGCGTGCCACCTCGAGGAACTCCTTGGCACGGTCGTATCGATCTTCCTGGGCCAGGAAGCCACCACGTCGAAAATTCTCGCCCGTGAAGGCATCCCAGGACGTCACGACGTTCCAGGCGGCCCGACCCCCCGACAGGTGGTCCAAGGTCGCGAACTGCCGGGCCACTTCATACGGTTCGTTGAAGGTGGAGTTGATGGTGCCCGAGAGCCCGATGTGCGTGGTGACCGCGGCGAGTCCGGCGAGCACCGTGAAGGTGTCAGGTCGTCCCACGACATCGAGCTCGTGGATCTTGCCGCGCTGCTCTCGGAGCCGGAGCCCCTCGGCGAGAAAGAAGAAGTCGAACTTGGCCCGCTCGGCCGTTTGGGCCAACTTCACGAACGACGAGAATTCGATATGACTCCCGGCATCGGGATCACTCCACACCGTGGTGTTGTTCACGCCCGGAAAATGCGCCGCCAGGTGGACTTGTCTGGGTTGGTCCTTCATCGTTCAATGAACCTCATTTTGCTGGGCACGTCTTCGGGCTCAACTACGCGAGCGCATAACGGTTGATTGGCCGGGAGAGTCCGAGGCGGGCCCGGAGGGTCCTGTCCTCGTAGTGGTGCCGGAAGGCGGACCGGTCATGTAGGGCGCCGACGAGTTCGTGGGTGATGGCATCGAGGTCGTGAGGAATTGCGCCGGGTCGAAGCCGGAAGCCCTCAATGCCCTCGCCTCGCCATTCCATCATCACATCGACCAGATCGTTCGGCGTTCCGACGAAGACGGATGCATCGGAGCGGAATGGCCGTCCGTCGCGAACGTCGAGTCGGTCCTTTCGGCGAGTCGCCTTCGCAACGTCCTCGTCGAGGAACACGACCAGGTCGGCGAAGATCTTGAGGGGTTGTCCGGTGCGGGAGACCTTGGCTTCGTGGGCGCGCAGCGTCTCGACGATCGATCGGGCCGTGGCCCCGTTCGTCGGTGTCGTAAAGACCACATCGGCGCTGCGGGCCGCCAGTTGGTAGGCGGGTGACACATGTGCGAGCACCGAAATCACCGGTTGTCCCTGTGGGGGCCTCGGCGTGATGGAGGGTCCCTTGACGGAGAACCATCGACCCTCGAAGTCGATGTAGTGCACCTTGCCCCGATCGACGAACCTACCCGTCGCGACGTCGCGGATCTCGGCGTCGTCCTCCCAGCTGTCCCACAGCCTCCGGACGACCTCGAGAAAGTCGGCCGCCTCGTCGAAGAGATCCGCGATGGAGTCGGACCCGTCGGCCAAGACCTCGTGACGGTTCGGATCGGTGATCACGCGGCGCCCGAATTGGCGGGCCTCTAGAGCGGTGGCCGACACGCGTGCCTGCAGTCCGGCCCGCCCAAGGCTCACATAGTCGAGCGTGGCGATCGCCTTGGAGGTGTGAAACGGCTCCGTGTGCGTCGTTGTGGCGACCGGGACGATTCCGATGGCCGATGTGGTCGGCGCGATCCGCGCCGCGACGAGCACCGCGTCGAGACGTCCACGCACCTGATCCGTCCGCTCGTCGAGATCTCCGCGCCGAGTCGACTGGATCGCCAAGGAGTCCTCAATGGTCACAAAATCGAGGAGACCCCATTCGGACTCACGCACCAGATCGACCCAGTAGCGGGAGGAGAACAATTCGGACGGTCGCGCATCGGGCTCCCTCCACGCCGCAGGATGCCATCCGGCGCCGTCGAGCGCGACCGCCAGGTGCAAGTTGTTCAGGGGCTCGGAGGTCACCGCGGGTACCTCGCGAGCTGGTGTCGGCTCAAGGGTCCGTGCTCTTCCTCCCGCATTTCGGACGTGCGCTCAGTTGCGGCATGTCCGTCGGCGTCCCGTCTCACCTTGGGCAGTACGCCTTCGCCGACGGCATAGGCCTCCTCGAGATGCGGATGCCCGGACAGAATGAACTCGTCAAGCCCCAGGTCGTGATACTCGAAGATGCGCTGTGCCACCTGCTCGTGGCTTCCGACCAGGGCCGTGCCCGCGCCGGGTCGTACCAACCCGATCCCAGCCCACAGGTTCGGGCTCACTTCGAGGTCTTCACGGCGGCCATGGTGCAGCGACAGCATGCGCTGTTGACCGACCGACTCACTCTTGTTCAACAGTTGTTGGGCCGCGTCGACGAGGGCCGGGTCCATCGTGTCGAGCAATCGGTTGGCCTCTGCCCAAGCTTCGCGTTCGGTGTCACGGGTGATCACATGGAGCCGGATTCCGAAGCGGATTGTCCGACCCTGTGACGCGGCCTTGTCGCGCACCCTCTCCATCCGCTCCCTGGCCATCGCCGGTGGTTCACCCCACAACAGATAGACGTCGACGTTTCGAGCGGCGACGTCCTCGGCAGTGCTCGACGCCCCACCGAAGAACACCTCGGGAATGGGGTCCGGCGGAGCCAGCGTGGTGGCCCCCCGGATCCTGTAGTGCCAGCCCTCGAAGTCGAAGGGCTCTCCGCTCCACGCACCGCGGAGGATCTTCAGGAATTCATCGGTCCGGGCATAGCGCTCGTCGTGTGAGAGCCAGTCACCGAATCGCCTCTGCTCCCAGGCATCTCCACCGGTGACGATGTTGATCAGGAGGCGTCCGTGTGTGATCCGCTGAAAGGTGGCGGCCTGTTGGGCGGCGAGAGTCGGATTGGTGATGCCCGGACGGAAGGCGACGAGGAACCGCAGCCTGGTCGTCTGCTGACTCAAGGCGGAGGTCACGAGCCAGGCGTCCTCGCACGTCGTCCCGGTCGGAGTGAGGACGGCGTCGAAGCCCAGGTCATCGGCGGCCCGGGCGATCTGGGCCAGGTATTCGATCGTTGCCGGGCGACCATGGCCGCCGGAGCCCGGGACCACATTTCGGCTGTCCCCTGATGTCGGCAAGAACCAGTGCAGGGTGATTCCCATGACTTCGTGACCACCTTCTCCTTCGTCCCGGCCCGCCTGCCTCACCGACGGCTTGCCCAAGCTTGGGTCTGCTGTATAGATTACCAATCCAATCGGATTTGGGGCAATATGCGACCTTCCACCCAGCCAGGCGGGCAGATCGCACGCACGGGCCGGCGGGACCACTGAATGACGACCACATCATCCGGACATCACGACACCCTGGCTGGGGCGCCCACCCGGGTGTGGACGCTGGTTGGCATCGCCGTCATCGGGGTCGCGCTCGCAGTGATGCCGCTGGCGTTCGGCATGTTCGACAAGACGCCCAAGGGTGCCGTGATGATCGCCGATTTCAAGCCGTACATGACCACGGCGCGGTTGAGCGGCTACCAGTTCGAGCTCCGGGAGATCAATGCCGGTGTGCACGAGACAGATACCAGCGTGGCTGCGTATCTCGGCGGGGGCACCTCCGACCGGTTCGCATTCCAATCCGAGTACCCGACCTTCACCTCGTTCTATCAGCAGTGGCCGGCCATCGACTCGAAGATGACAGGTCTGATGAATCAGGTGCAGGCAAACCTGGGCAACTACCTCGCCGTGGCCGCACTCCCGAGCTTCAAGCTCTTCCCCTGGTTCTTCGTGCTCCCTGGAGTTCTCCTTGCCGTCTTTGCCATCGCGACGCTGGTGCGCCCGGCTCGGTGGCGCCGTACTCGATGGGTGCTTGTCATCCTCGGTGTGGGCCTGGTCGCGGCCCCGGGCATCTTCCAGATGTTCCAGCGAGCTCCCGACGGGGGCCGCATGATGACCGCGTTCGAGAGCATCGAGACGACGCAGAACGTCCAACAGATTCAGGGTTACTTCGGCTCCATGGCCGTCGGGCAAGGCGCGATCCGGCTCGAGATCGTTCCCGCCCTCGAGAGATCGGGACTCGACGCGGCACAGATCTCCGCGCGCTTCCCGGCCGTCGCCTCGCTCGATGCCAACTGGGTGCACATCCTCAACGACATGACCCCGATGATCGGGGCCATGAGCGACAACGTTCCCGACTATCAGGCGATCGCCAGCCTTCCGCCCTTCCCGCTCTTCCCGTGGTTCTTCGCGCTCCCCGGCGTGCTTGTCATCGGCCTCGCCTTGGCCGGTGGCGTCACCCGTCAGAGGCCGGAGCCCTCCGGGGAGTCGGGGGAGCATCCAGTCGCAGTTCCCGTCAATGAAGGAGTGTCATGATTCGCCGTCTTCTGTCCTTTTCCGTCGTGGTGTCGTCCCTCGCTTTGGCAGCCGGCGCCCTCGCTTTCGAGCCCGCCAACGCAGCGTCGAGCGGTCGGCACGCACTCGTCGGCACGTTCAAATTGCAACCCGGAGCGTGCGTCGGGACTTCGGTGACCGGGACCTACTTCCAGATGATCTTCCCGGGCGGGACGGTGGCGAACGGCAAGTTCTTCGACAACCCGGATTCGACGTGCGCGAACAAGGCCTACACGTTGACCGTGCCGGGCCTGCGAGGCGGCCTCGTGACCGGGAAATATCAGCCGAACCCAACCCCGGCGTTCAACGCACAGGGTGGAGCGCTTGCCGACAGCATCGTGCAGCCGCAGTCCTTCACGGCCATCGACTTCTCCATCGCCACCAGCCAGAAGGATCCCCAGACCGGCCTCGCCGTGCCCCCGCCGGCGATCAGCGTCAAGAGCGGCAAGCTTTCCGGGCAGGTCGAGGCCTGGTCGGCCTCATGGAACAAGCTGTACTTCAACCAGGGATCGCCGAAGCCGAACGGCTCGAGCCCCGGGCTGACCGCGCCACTCTCGGGCACCTACAACTCGAAGACCCATGCCTTCGTGATCACGTGGACGAGCCAGGTCGTCGGCGGGCCCTTCAACGGCTTCACCGGGCTGTGGCACCTGACCGGGACGTTCTCGTCCGCAAAGTGAGTCGTGCCGGTGGACGCACCGGGTCCTGCTCACGGAAATGAGAGATAGGGGAGATTCCCCGTACGAAGGAGGTTGGTGCAATGTCCATCTACGACGAGGTTCTGGCAGCCAACGAGGACTATGCGGCGAGCTTCGGCGCAAAGGGTGCGCTCGCGCTTCCACCCGCCCGGCACTTCGCCATCCTCACCTGCATGGATGCCAGGCTCGATCCGGCCAAGTACGCAGGCCTCAGTGAAGGTGATGCCCACGTCATCCGCAATGCCGGCGGGAGGGCTAGTGATGATGCCATTCGTTCCCTCGTCATCTCCTACAAGTTGCTCGGGACGAACGAGTGGTTCGTCATCCACCATTCGAACTGCGGCATGGAGTTCTTCACCGACGACGTCATTCGTGGCCTGCTGGCAAGCAGCCTGGAGACGGCAGAACTCGGTCCCGAGGGATTTCGCGACGTGGGAACAGGGCCGGGTTCCTCTGAGGCGGACTACATCGACTGGTTGACGATCGCCGACAATGCCCAGAGCGTCGTCGACGATGTCACCCGCATTCGGAACCATCCCTTGGTTCCCGGCCGGATCGCGATCTACGGATTCATCTACGACGTGACCACGGGGCGTCTGGTCGAGGTCCTCGAGGCGACCAAGGCGGGGTTGCCGATCTGACGAGGGAACGCCAGACACGATGGCCTGGCGTCAGTCGAGAACGGCACCGATCGATGACGGCGCGTGTTCGAATCGTGCCCTCACGGTTGCTTCGGTGACCCGGGCGGTGTCGCGTAGTTGGTCGTAGTCGCGTGCCACACCGAGGACCGAATAGACGTAGTCGTTCGTCCCGGTGCGCCAGTCGATCGCCGTCCCCGGCTCCCGGTGGAGGGTGGCTGACCGCACGCCCGGCAGCCGGGCGACCCGTTCCAGACCGTCGACGGCCCGTACCTTGCGTGCCGTGATCGGTGCATGAAAAAGGAGCCTGAAACCGATTCCGTCCCTCCGGAGCAGCGCGGCGTAGTCGGCCGGTCGGCCCAGCGCCACCTCCATGGCAAGGCGCGGTGCCGAAGCGCCAGTGGCCATCTCGAGCATGAGCGGGACACCGCCACCGAGCCTGCCGTTGACCTCGATGACCCGAGGCCCGGCCGGAGTGAACTTGATTTCCGTGTGCACGCAACCGGTCTCCACACCGGCAGCGCGCACGGCGGCAGTCCCCACGTCGAGTGCTGCCGTGTGCTGCTGCGGCGTGAGATCGGCCGGAATGAAGAATCCCGTCTCCCGGAAGGGCGGCGCCAGCGGGAAGCGGCCGGTCACGGCAAAGTGCTCGATGTTGCCGTCGCTGACCACGCTCTCCACCGACAGATAATTGGCGAAACCCTCGCCGAGGCATGGAGCGGAGTCGGGAAGGTACTCCTCAATCAGCATGTCGGGCCGGTCGGCGCCGAAGAGGGACCGAAGGGCGTCCAAGAGCTCGACGGCAGCCTCGACTCGCATGGTCGTGCGGCTGTCCGTGCCGTAAATCGGCTTGAGCACGGCCGGGAAGCTGACAGCGCCGGCGACCGCCTCCACGGCGTCGTCGGCGAGTCCAGCGGGCACGATGGCCGAGCCCGGCACCGCGAGGCCGCTGTGCCGCTGGGCCTCCCGTTGCGCCGCCTTGTCCGTCAGCAGCCGCGCCACCTCCGGTCGGTGGAACGGCAGGCCCAGATTCGCGGCAAGGTGGGCCAGATCGACCATCTGATGGTCGGAGAAGGTCACGATGCCATCAGGCCGACTCGGCGCCACGGCATCTGCCCACCGATCCGGAGGGATGCCGGCCAGATCGACCACCTGACCGAAGCGGTGGAGCGCGCGCCAGTCGTCCCGTACGACGGGATCGGTGCCGTCCACGAGCCACAGGATGGAGCACAGGCCGGCGGCCGCCTGCGCCGACGTCATCAGGGGCAACGAGAGCCCGCCGTAGGGGATCGCCAGCAGCGGAAGTCGACCGGCGAGCTCCGTCATCGAACGACCGCCTTCGGACCGTCTCCGGACGGAACGTGTGCGCGAGACGTCCACACCATGTCACTACGTGGCTCGAGACGCAGGGGATTGGGCAGGCGGAGGTGAAGCGAGCCCCACCGTGCACGTTCCACGCGTTCACGTGCATCAGTACTGCCCGAGACACTCGGTCTACAGGACGAGATGCTCGTACGCCTCCGGGTTCTCCATGTTCTCGGCAATGCGGGCGGCCTCCTCTTCCGGTGACTCGTTCGTGCGCAGGAGGAAGGGCGAAAGGACCAGACCGACCAGGACGCATGCGGCGGCGATGAGCAGCGCCAGCTGGTAGCCCTCCGTCAACGCCGAGACGAGCTGGTGCCCTTCGGCGACCAGCGACTTGGTGCGGTTGGTCGCGATCGTGCTCAGGACGGCGAGGCCCACGGCGGCCGCCATCTGCTGGGACACGTTCACGATGCCCGAACCCAGGCCGGCGTCGGCCGTCGGGATCTCGGACATTCCGATCTGCAACAGCGGCATGAACGAGGCGCCGGCGCCGACACCCAGCAAGAGGAAGGCAAAGAAGATCTTCGGGAAGTAGTCCGCACCCTGGCCGGCGGACGCCAGCAGGACCAAGCCGCCTGCCGCGAGGAGCATGGCCGGGTACATCACCCTGCTGCCGAATCGGTTGACCAGGCGCGCCGTGAGGCCGGCCGACATGGTCGCCATGCCCACCGTCGCCGGCATGAAGGCCAGGCCGGTCTTGATGGGGCTGTAGCCGAGCACGTGCTCGAGGTAGAGCGCGCCGATGAAGAACGTGGAGAACATGCCCGTGGCGAGCAGGCCCCGGATCGCGCTCGACCCTGTCAGGGTGCGCAGCTTGAGGATCCGCAGCGGCATGATGGGGTTGGCCAGTCGCGACTCGAGGACCACGAAGGAGACGAACAGGAGGATCGCGACGCCGAGGATGCCGAGCGTGTGGGCCGAGACCCAGCCGTCGCTCGACGCGGTCACGATGCCGTAGATGCCGACCATCAAGGACAGCGTCACCAGCACGGACCCGACCACGTCGACGCCCTGCTTGATGCCCAGGCCGACGTTCTCCACCACCAGGATGCGACCCAGGATCATCGTGGCGACGCCGATAGGCACATTCACGAAGAAGATCCAGTGCCAGCTCAGCGCCTGCGTCAGCACACCGCCGGCCAGGAGCCCGATGGAGCCGCCGCCGACGGCGACGAACACGTAGGCGCTCATTGCCTTGGCCCGTTCGACCGGGCTGGGGAACTCCGTCACGATGATGGCGACGATCACCGAGGACGACAGCGCCCCGCCGATGCCCTGCACGAAGCGCGCCACCACCAGCATGGACTGGCTGTCGGCCGAGCCGCAGGCGATGGACGAGAGGGTGAACAGCGCGACGCCGGCCAGGAACACCTTCTTGCGGCCGATGAGGTCCCCCAGGCGGCCCGCCATGAGGAGGAAGCTCCCGAAGCTGATGAGGTAGGCGTCGACGACCCAGGTCAGGCCCGACTGGGTGAAGTGCAGGCTGCGCTGGATGTCGGGGAGCGCCACGTTGACGATGGAGCCATCGAGCGCATTCATGAACATGGCCAGGCAGACGACGACCAGGGCGATCCAGCGCCGGCGGTCGCCGGCCTCGTCACTCGTCCCCAGCTGGGGCCTGGTCAAGGATCCGGAGTCGGGGATAGTCATGATTTCGGGACTATCATAGAGGGGTGATGGATATGACCGATCAGCCGGGCGCCGGCCGGTCCGTGGCAGGCTCGGGTTCGTGATGGCCCGGGCATCGACCTCTTCCACGACGGGCACGATCGTGCTCCTGACCCGGTTGGCCCGCGCCGTCTTCTTGCGCAGCTCCGTCGACCTGGTGGGGATGAACCTGAAGAACATGGTGGTCCTGGCCTACCTGCGCGACCACCCGAGCGTGTCGCAGCAGGTGATGACCGAGGACCTGACCATGGACTCCAACACCGGTGTCCTCGTGCTCAACGACCTGGAGGATCTCGAGTACGTGGAGCGACGGCGGGACCCGGCCGACCGCCGGCGCCACATCGTCGACATCACCGACCCCGGCCTCGAGGCGCTGGAACGGGCCGAGGTGGCCCAGGGAAGCATCGAGGACGAGATCCTCGGCGGGCTGAGTGCCACCGAGCGGGCGACCTTCCGACGGCTGCTCGTCAAGGCCTTGGAGGACCACCTCCCGGCCGGGGGCTGACCGGCTCACGGCGTTCACGCTCCGGCCGCACGCTCCGTCTTTCCCCGTGGCCGATCCCGAGCTGGACCTGCCCGATCGGCACCCCGAGACCGGTGCGGCGTGCCCTATGGCGGGGGTCGGAGACCGTCCTCGATCATGACGAGCAAACGTGAGCTCTGCTCCGGCGTCAGGGTCGCGCTCATGCACATGGAGCCCAGCAGTTGCATGAGGTCCGGCCCGTCGATGTCCCTGCGCACCTCGCCGGCCTCCTGGGCCCGGGTCAGCACGATTCCCAGTGCCGCTTCGATTCGCTCACGCGACGCGATGCGCAAATCGGGGTTCTTCTCGAAGGCCTCATGGAGCTCGCTGAGGAACCTGCGCTTGCTGCTGGCGTACCGCACGAAGGCCTCGAGCCACGCCACGAGCGCGGGCCACGGATCGAGGTCCGCCACTACCGACTCAGCCACGCTTGTCAGCTCGTCGACGTCTTCGCGGTAGACGGCCTCGACGATGTCGATCCGCTTCGGGAAGTGCCGGTAGAGGGTCCCGATGCCGACCCCGGCCTCCCTGGCGATCGACTCCATGGAGGCGCCGCCACCCTCTTGTGCGAAGACGGTGCGCGCGGCGGTGACGAGCCGGTCGTAGTTGCGCTGTGCGTCGGCCCGCAGGGGGCGTGCCGACGTCTCGTCATCCTGAATGCCGACGTCGTCCACCGTCGCTGTCGTCGACCTCGGTTGAGCTGTCATCCTCGCCTATCCCTCCCGGGCGAAATTCTCTGTTGCAAAACGGAGGATCCCTCCGTATACTAACCGGAGGAAGCTTCCACTTACCCAAGATACCAGCGGAAAGATCGGAACACCATGCCTTCTCCCACCCTTCTCGGGTCGCGCCCCCCTATGCCCGGAAGTCCTGATCCGGGTGCCTCCGGAGCCCTACGACGCAGGCTCACCAGCCCGAGCGTCTTCCTCTTCGTGATCCTGACGTCCCAGCTCATGGTGGTCCTCGACACGACGATCGTGAACGTGGCCCTGCCGCACATCCAGGAGGGCCTCGGACTCTCGGGGAGCCAGCTGTCGTGGGTCCTCAACGCCTACCTGCTGACGTTCGGCGGTCTCCTCCTCCTGGGCGCCCGCTCCGGGGACCTCCTTGGCCGACGTCGGACCTTCCTGACGGGCATCGCCATCTTCTCGCTCAGTTCGCTGTTCGGCGGGCTGGCCGTTGCCGGCTGGATGCTCCTGACCGCCCGTGCCCTCCAGGGAGTCGGCGCCGCACTGGCTGCACCGTCCTCGCTGGCCCTCTTGACGACCGTGTTCTCGGAAGGACCACAGCGGGTGCGGGCGATCGGCCTGTTCACCACCGTGTCCGCAGCCGGCGGGGCGATCGGCCTGGTCGCCGGCGGTGCGCTGACCCAGCTGGTGTCCTGGCGCTGGGTGATGTTCGTCAACGTCCCCATCGGACTGGCCGTCTGGGGCATCGGACGCATCGTGCTCGGGGAGACGGAGCGTCGTCGCGGTCACTTCGACGTCGCCGGGGCTCTCACTTCCACGTTCGGCATGGCGGGCATCGTCCTGGGCCTGGTGGAGGCAGGGACCAACGGTTGGTCGAGCCCCGTCACCGCGGGTGCCCTGGCGATCGGTGCCCTGCTGCTCGGAGCGTTCGTCCGTATCGAGACGATGGCCGAGGAGCCGATCGTGCCGCTGCGCCTCTTCGCCAGCGGAACACGCACCGCCGCCAATGTGTCCCGCGGCCTGATGTACGCCGGCATGTACGGGATGTTCTTCTTCGTTGGCCAGTTCCTCCAGGACGTGGAGGGATACTCCCCGCTCCGGACCGGTCTTTGCTTCCTCCCCATCCCCCTGTCGGTGTTCCTCTCGTCCCAGCTGGTCAGCAAGGTCCTCGTCGAGCGGATCCGGGCCAAGGCGCTGATGCTGGCCGGCATCGGACTGACGGTCGTCGCGCTGCTCCTCTCGAGCCAGCTGCACGCGGGAGCCTCGTACCCACAGATCCTCTTCAGCCTCGTCCTGCTCGGCTGGGGCTCGGGGACCGCACTCGTGCCACTCACCACGGCGGGGCTCTCGGGTGTCGAGCCCGGGGAGGCCGGCGCCGCCTCCGGCCTCGTCAACGTCACCCAGCAAGTCGGAGCCGCACTCGGACTGGCGGTCCTCGTCACTGTCCTGAGTGCGACCGCGGGCCACGCGCAGCTGAAGGACGGCGTCGCCGCGACCGGCACCTTGGTGCACGGTCTCGATGTGACGTTCGGTGTCGCCGCATTGTTCGGGCTCGCCGCGCTCGTCCTTGTGGCACTGCTGGTTCGCCTCCCCGCGGGTGAGCGCGCGACCTTGTCGAATCGTTCCGGGGACGAGTGCGAGGAGCTCGAGCTGGTCGACGGGGAAGGCTTCGAGTGGTCGGGTCCGGAGCTGGTCGCCTGACCCGACCGAGCCCGTTGCGTTACTCGGATCGCCAGCGCCGGTACAACTCGGTGAGGTCCGCCCTCGCCTCAGGGCTCAGGTCCTCGGGTTCGATCGTCCCGGCCAGATCGATGGTCATCCTGATCTGCTCCAGATAGGCGGAGCAGTTGGGGCACGCCCGAAGATGCGCCTCGAAACGCCGCCGGCTCCGGCGTGACAGCGTCCCTTCGAGGTAGTCGGTCACGAGCTCGACCGCCTCCTGGCACACGATGTCCCTGCGTCGCAATGAGAGCATGGTCAGGCTTTCGCTATCTGGGCTTCGAGGATCTCGCGCAAGCGGGTCCTCCCCCTATGTAGCAGGATCCGCTGGTTGCCGGCGCTGATCTCCAACACGGCGCACACCTCGTCGCTCGAGAGCCCCTCCACGTCCCGGAGTACCACCACCTGCCGCTGGCGAGCAGGCAGGTCCTCGAGGCCCGACTGGAGGACCGGCCCCCATGCCGCGGCCTCGAGGTGGTTCTCGCTGTCCTCGGCCCATCGATCCACTGGGTCTGCCCATTGACCGTTGGTATCGAAGCGGATCGGATCCACTGCACGCTGCGGCTCGAGCGGCGCATGACGTTGTTCACGGGAGCCGGCTGTGCGCGCCCGGTTCACGAGGATCCGGAACAGCCACGTCTTGAACGTCGAGCGGCCCTCGAATCGTTCGATTCCCTTGACGACACCCATCCAGGTGTCCTGCACGGCCTCCTCGGCCACGGCACGACTGGGGACGTAGGAACGGGCCAAGCGGAGCATCGGGTGCTGGTAGCGGGTCACCAACGTCACGAACGCCTCCTCGTCCCCTTCACGCAACCGGGCCAGCAACTCGAGGTCGGTGTCCACGGTTCGAAGCGTAGATGCGGGGGAGCCACCGTGGGCCGCGGCGATCGCTGCTCCTCGCCCCGACGCTGCCCGCGGCCGGCCCGACCTTTGGTTGTGCGCACACCCTGCCCTGTCCTCTTACGGACGGGTCTCGTTACGGATGACGGAAGACCACACCCGCGCCCCGTGTAACGCGTCGTGGAGTCGAGAGGACTGTGCTCGGTGGTGTACCCGTCGAAAGTGGAGGAGATCAAATGAGAAGAGTCCTACGTCTCGCCGTCGGTGCTGGAGCGGTCCTGGGGTTGTCGACCCTGGTCGCGCCCGTTGTCGCCGGGGCGGACCCACCTGGGAATTTCTTCGGGCATGGTGCCGATCACGTCGTCTTCGTACAGACCGACAACCTGGCAGGCAACCAGGTCGTCGCCTACGACCGGGCCGACAACGGCAGTCTCACCCCGGACGGTACGTACGACACTGGTGGCCTCGGCGGTCAATTGACCGGGTCGGTGGTGGACCACCTGGCCTCCCAGGGCTCCCTCACGTACGACCCCGGCAACGCAGTGCTTTACGCCGTCAATGCCGGTAGCAACACAGTGTCCGTCTTCGCCGTCCGCGGCGACCGTCTGGCACTGCGCCAGGTGGTGAGCTCGGGTGGAGCGTTCCCGGTCAGCGTTGCCGTGCACGGTGACCTCGTCTATGTCCTGAACGCCGAGAACGGTGGATCCGTCCAGGGCTACGTGAACTTCTTCGGCCACCTCTTCGCCATTCCGGGCTCGAACCGGCCTCTGGGCCTCGACCCGACCGCGGCGCCACAGTACGTGAACACGCCGGGCCAGGTCGCCTTCTCGCCGAACGGGGCCCAGCTGATCGTGACGACCAAGGCGAACGGCAACGACATCGACGTCTTCGGTGTCGGGAGGTTCGGGCTGCTGTCCGCGACGCCCGTCGTCAACTCGGAGCCTGGAGCGGTCCCCTTCGCCATCGACTTCGACGGTTCGGGTCACCTCGTCATCGCCGAGGCGGGGACCGACGCGTTGGCCACCTTCACGCTGAACGAGGGCGGGACCGTCACGCCGATCGCAGCCGTCGGCACCGGGCAGTCCGCTACGTGCTGGGTGGCCCAGGCGCAGGGGTTCTTCTATGCCTCCAACGCGGGAAGCGGATCCGTCAGCCAGTACTCGGAGTCTGCGAGCGGGCAACTGAACCTCGCGGCACAGACTGCAACGGATCCCGGCACGGTTGACGCCGCAGCTACCACCGACGGTCAGTACCTCTACGTCCAAACAGGGGGCAACGGAGTCGTGGATGAGTTCCACGTCGGCGCCTACGGCTCCCTCGCTGAAATCGGGTCGGTCACCGTCGCTGGGGCCGTCGGCGGTGAGGGCATCGTCGCCTTCTGACCGAAGCTGTTGTGACGCACGGCGCCTCCTGTGTTCAGGGCGCGCCGTGCGTCGCGTCAGGCCTCGAGGCGGAGCGCCACCGCTGCGTCGGGCTCGAGTACCCGGAAGCTGAAGCTCTCCTCGATGTAGAGCCGGACGACGTCGGCGTCGTGGTCGAGATACCCGATGGACAGATCCTGTCCACTGTCGAACTGGAAGTCGCCACCACGCAGGCTGAGCACCACCCCACCCTCGATGCCGGGAGCCCACACCAGCGGGCCGCCGAGGATCTTGCGGAGATGGTCGAGGAGCAGATGCCCCCCGTACTCCGCGCTCTCGATGATCCTTGTGTAGAGATCCGGGCAGATGGCCAGTCCGTACGGTCCATCGATTCCGGCTTGACGAAGGGTGTCGACGGCGCGGGCGACGCCGTCAGGAGAGCGCTCCACGTCCCCGTCGAGAGGAATGGGCTCGTGTGACGTGCTCTCCGTGATGCCGCGCAGCCCCGCGGCCTGGTGCCCGTGAAAGACCGTGACGTTCTCGCCCAGTGCGATCTGGCGGATCGCCTCGTCCAACTCGGGCAGATCGGGATTCGTCGCGCCACGCTCGACATCGTCCAACTCGATGCGCGAGACCCTGAATTCGGTGCGCACCTCCATGAGAGGGAGGACCCTCCTCTGGGCGGCGGTGACGCCCTCCGACGGGCCTGCGATCGTGGTGATGCGGCCGAGGTCGGTTGACGAGTGCGACCACCCGTGGGGTCCGGCGAAGTCGACGAGCTTGCGGGCGGCGAGGTAGGTGGGAAGACGCGACGTGGCCTCCTGGTCGATCGCCTCCCACCCCGAATCGGAGATAGGTGCCAGATTCCGAAGCAGATGGTTCATCACGCCCTCCCCTTGAGGCTGCCGATTCCGAGCGAGCCCGACTGGTCGGTGACGGGATCCGAGGCATCGTCCGAGACCTCGTCACCGATCTCGGTGATCGGTCCGGACGTGAACAGGAATTTCCGCAGGTTGGCGTCGAGCGCACTGTCACGCCGGCGCAGCCATTCCAGAGCCATGGCCGCGTGCTCCTTCTCGTCGTCTCGGTTGTAGGCAAGGACCGCGGCCAGGCTCTCGTCCGACGTCGCCCTCACCCGCTGGTCGTACCAGTCGATGGCTTCGAGCTCCTCGCAGAGCGACGTCATGGCCCGATGGTGATCGACCGTCGCCTCATTGAGAAGCTCGAGCGGTTCGTGGAGTCCTTCGCTGGCCAAGATTCTCTCCTTACTATTGGTCGCTTTCCACAACCTGACCCGTCAAGACCCACGGTCCGGTTCCCTCACAGTGAACCACTCGGCGCCGTCGTCAGTCCACGGGCGCGCCGGGAGCTCAGAGCCAAGCGAGCGTTTGGCGGTTCGGAGCCCGAGCATTGTGGCGCCCGTCGGGCAGCCTCACCGTCCATCTCGCGCCGCCCGTTGCGAGTGGGTACATCCGTCCCGGGAGGTGTGGCCGATGCATCGGCAGCGCACGGGGGGCGACGAGAGGACGGCCGACGGCGGGGGCGCTCGTCGAGGCGCGCGTGAGACCCAGGAAGGTCGGATCGTCCACCGGCGTGAAGAAGACGACACACCGCTCACCGCAGGTTGATCGGCGACCGGGACGCCCGGTCCCCCTCGGGCGCGGCACGGCGGCCACGGGGACTTGGGGAGCACAGGGCGAAAGTCCTGGTGGCGAACCCGGATTCCCCTCGATGCACGTCGGCACCCCGGTCGGGTGATCAAGTTCACGACCCGAGCTGTCGATGAAATGGGGGTAGGACTCTAGGTACGGGTTCGGGGGGATGGCACTGCCAGCACGAGATGGCGTAATGGAATCCGGCTCTGTCGACGCGGTCGGATCCCACCTTCACGCCCCGCCGGGGGCACGAAGGTGGCTCGACCCGACCAAGCTGGCCTACCTCATCGGGCCCGCCGCCTTCTTGGTCATCCTGCTCCTCAGGCAGTTGGGCTACACGGAGCGCCAGTCGGTGTGGGTGTGGCTCGGGATCTTCATCGCCATCTTCGCGGTCAACCTCCTCGTCGACCGCATCTACATCGCGCGACCGAGCCGCCTGAGCCTCAACCTGCGCGTCGTCAGCCAGGTGGCCGCGGTCACGGCGGTCATCTACCTGACGGGGTGGGGACCGGTCCTCTGGGGCGCCTATGCCTTCATCGCGTTGGAGAACGTGGCTCGAAGTGGATCCCGCGTGTGGCGTACCACCGCCGCCTGGAGCTTGGCCGGTATGGCAGTCGGTCAGTTCGGGCTGGTTCAAGGCTGGTTCCCTTCGGAGCTGACTCGGTCACAGACAATGGCGCTGACCGTGATGGGTGCCTTCGTGCTTCTCTTCGTCATCCGTATGGTCGGGGCGATCATGGAACAGAAGGAGGAGGCCCAGTCCACCCTCCTGCTGAGCGAAGATCGCTTCCGGTCACTGATTCAGAATTCGTCAGACGTCACGATGATCCTCAGCGAGGTGGGCGATTTTCGCTACGTGTCGCCGGCGATCAAGGATCTACTGCAGTACGAGCCGGAAGATCTCGTCGGGCTGCGCGCCATGGACTTCGTGCATCCCGAAGACCTTCAGTTGGTGCGAAGGCTGCTGGGCGACGAGTTCCAGGCGTCGCCCGTGACGACGACGCTCGAGTTCCGCATGCTGCGCAGGGACGGAACGACCCGTGATGTCGAGGCAGTTGTGTCCAACCAAACGGATCGCCCCTCCGTCGCCGGCTATGTCTCGAACATACGAGACACCACCGAGCGCAAGAAGTTCGAGGCCCTTCTCGCGCACCGCGCGCTCCACGACCCACTGACGGGGTTGGCGAATCGGCAACTGATCCTCGACCGGGCCGAGCAAATGCTCGAACGGGCGCGGCGGACCGGTGAACGGTTGGCCGTCTTCTTCATCGATCTCGACAACTTCAAGGACTCCAACGACTCGCTTGGACACGGAGCCGGAGACCAGCTGCTGCAAATGGTCGCGGGCCGGTTGCGAGGCATTCTGCGGGCGAGTGACACCGTTGGACGCCTCGGTGGCGACGAGTTCGTCATTCTGGCCGAGGGGGTCTCTTTGGTCGGTGGGCCCGAGATGATCGCTGAGCGCGTGCACGAGGTCTTGAAACCGCCCTTCCATATCCCCGGGGTCGAAGGGTTGACAATCTCCATTTCGGCGAGCATCGGCATCGCCTCCGGGGACCGCGAGACGGCGGAGGACTTGCTGCGCGACGCCGACATTGCTCTCTACCGGGCCAAGGGTGCGGGCCGGGACCAGTCGGTCCTCTTCGAACGCGAGATGCAGTCGGCTGCGAAGGCACGACTCTCCCTCAAGTCCGATTTGGAATCCGCTCTTGGCCGAAACGAGTTCTTCCTGCTCTACCACCCGATTTTCGATCTCGACCAGGTCGAGATCCAGGGGGTGGAGGCGCTGCTTCGTTGGCAACACCCCATAAACGGGACGATTACGCCCGACGTCTTCATCCCCGTGCTCGAGGAGAGAGGCCTCATCGTCGACGTGGGGCGGTGGGTCCTCACCGAGGCCTGTCGCCAAGCCGCCGTGTGGCACAGGCAAGGTCACCGGACCACGATCTCGGTCAACGTCTCCATGCGGCAGCTGGAGTCCGACCGACTGGTCGACGACGTGCGCGACGCCCTGGAGGCGAGCAGCCTCGACCCCGCCAGTCTCATCCTCGAAGTCACGGAATCGACCCTCATGAGAGATGCCGACGCCACCGTTGACAGGCTCAACCGACTGAAGAAACTGGGCGTCATGGTGGCGATCGACGACTTCGGTACGGGCTACTCGTCGCTTGCCTATCTCCGGAAGTTCCCGGTCGACGTGTTGAAGATCGACCGGTCGTTCGTGGCGGACATGCACCGATCGCCCGACGCTGCCGCACTCATCCATACGCTGGTTGAACTCGGCCGAACGCTCGGGTTGGTCACGTTGGCCGAGGGGATCGAACAACAAGACCAGCTGGACGGCCTTCGTGGCGAGCGGTGTGACCACGGCCAGGGCTTCATCTTCTCCCGACCCGTGCCAGCATCGGAGATCCTCGCGTTGCTCGAGACAGCGGAGGTCGCGGAGGCCACATAGGCGGTGGAACCTGTGGAAAGGTCAGAGCGTCTCGTTGCGGTGCAAGGTCCGGGCGGAGATGGGCGCCGCTTCGGTGTGCTCCGGTCCCTCTGGACCGAACCGGGTGGCATAGCCCGCGTAGCGCGCCGCGAGCGGGGAGGCGCTGACGCCGTGGAGCAACACGCTGAGTGCCACCGTCAGCGTCACCGCGGCCAGGACCACTTTGGAGTCGGACGGTGCCAGGGAGTCCACAGCGATGAGGCCGAAGACGACCGACGCGAGGCCGCGGGGGCCGAACCAACCTACGAAGGCCACAGTGGCGCGGTCCAGGCCGGTGCCGGCCAGGGCGATGGCCACGGGCACCATGCGGAGCAGGGTGAGTGCCAGCAGGGCGAACACGAGATCGCGCCAGCCGAGGTCCTCGAGACCCGGGACGAGCATGACGGCACCGAAGATGAACCAGACGAGCAGGGAGAGCAGCGTGCCCGCCTGCTCGGTGAAGCGCAGCGCCGCCTCGTCGTTGTGATGGTCCACGGTCCCGAACGCCATACCGGCGACGAAGGCGGCGATGAAGCCGTTCGTACCCGCCACGACGGAGGTCGAGTAGGCGAACAGCGCCAGGGCCAAGATGGCGAGGGGCCGGACACCGGCTGCGCTCCATCCGTGACGTCGGGAGAGAGCGAGCAGGACTGCACCGGCCACGCCGATCGCGATCCCGAGACCGGCGCCGCCGAGCAGCTCGAACACCGCTGCGCTCAGGTGGGTGCCGCTGACCGCCTCCGTCGTGACGGCCCCGGCGATGAACAGATTGACGAACGGCGTGGCGATCCCGTCGTTGAGCCCGCTTTCGACATTGAGCAATCGTCGCACTCCGGAGGGCACCCGATCGTCCTCCATGATGGACGCACCCAGAGCGGCGTCGGTGGGTGCCACGATGGCGCCGATTGCGGCAGCGACCCAGAGCCCGCTGCTCCCGAAGAGGAGCGCCGCCGTGGCGGCGCCCGCCCCGATCGTCAGTGGCAGGCCGATGCCGAGGAGGCGAGCCGGAAGAGCGGCATCGGACCGGAGGGCCCGTACGTTCACCCGGGAGGCATCGGCGAAGAGGACGAGGGCGAGGGTCACCTCCGCCAACGAGCGGATGGTCGACGAGTGCAGGCCGAAGTGGATGATGCTGGTCGGGCCATGGGTGACGACCAGTCCCAGCACGACGAAGGCGATCGGGGCCGAGACGTCCCAGCGCTCCAGGCGGGCCGAGACGAGGCCCCAGATGATCACGCAGGCCGACACCACCGCGACGGCGGCGAGGTTCAGGTCGTGGGTCACGGGCCGGCTGTCATGGTCGTAGCCCGATTGTGCCAGGTCGGAGTCGAAAGCCACGTCCCGGATTCGGGCCCTGCGGGGGTCCAATCGAGGATTCGGGACATTGTGACGTTCGGCCCCGACCCATCCCGGTGTTCGCCGGGCGCGCTGGACTAAACATTGCAGGTGTAGGGCGGGTACTCGCCGACCACGGAACCCAAGGAGAGTTGTTGATGCTTGCTTCCAGCTACCCGATACTCGATGCCTTCCTGACGATGCTGTACTTCTTCCTCTTCATCATCTGGATCTGGCTGCTGATCATGGTGTTCATGGACATCTTCCGCAGCCATGACATGGGTGGCGGGGCCAAGGCGCTGTGGGTCATCTTCATCATCATCCTCCCGTTCCTGGGTGTCTTCGTCTACCTGATCGCACGGGGCGGCAAGATGCACGAGCGCGCGGCGCAGCAGGCAGCGGAGCAGCAGAAGGCGTTCGACGCCTACGTCAAGCAGGCGGCCGGCACCAGCGGGGACACCACCGCCGACCAGCTCTCCAAGCTGGCCGGTCTCAAGTCACAGGGCGTCATCACCGATGCGGAGTTCGACGCCCAGAAGGCCAAGATCCTGGCCAGCTAGCAAGGCGGCTCCTCCGCTACCGAGTCCGACGCCCCGGTGGCGACAGCGAACGAGCCAGAAGAGGAATCCGCCCGGGCATCTGAACCGGGCGCCGGTGGGTCCGGCAGCGACGCCATGTCGCAGCGCCTGGCCACCCGAATTGAACAGGATGTCGAGTCACCCCTGCCGTGGCGGTCCGTCGCCAAGAAGGCCGTCATGGTGGTGGTGGCCGGCATCACCATCTACCTCGTGTTCCCGAGCCTGACCGAGGTCTTCGATTCCTGGCCGAAGCTGACGTCCCTCGACCCGGTGTGGTTCGCTCTCGCCTTGATCCTGCAAGTGGCGCACTTCACCTGCACGATCGCACTCCAACGGATTGCCCTCCGGACCAAGGCCTGGTTCTCGGTCGCCACGTCGCAGCTGGCAGGAAATGCCATAAGCCTCGTGGTGCCCGGCGGCGCCGCATTCGGCGCAGCCACCCAATTCCGGATGCTCGCAGCGTCGGGCAACGACACTGCCACGGCGGTCGGCGGCCTCACCGCCTTCTCGCTGCTCGGCATTGGTGGCCTGCTCGCGCTGCCGGTATTCGTCCTGCCGGCGATCATCCTCGGGGCTCCGATCGACACGAGCCTCGAGCACGCAGCGCTCCTCGGAATCGTGGCCTTCGTGCTCTTCGCCGGCTTCGCTGCGCTCGTGCTCGTGATGGACGGCCCCGTCCGCTGGGTGGGCCGGGCGGTGCAGGCGACGCGCAACCGGTTGAAGCGTCATGCCGAGCCGATGACCGGCCTGGCCGACCGGCTGGTCTTCGAGCGGAACCGCATCAGGGACGTGCTGGGCCGGAAGTGGAAGGCGGCCATGCTGCTGAGCAGTGGCCGCCTGGCGTTCGACTACGGAACGTTGTTGGCGACGATCCGGGCGACCGGCGCCAAGCCGTCGCCCTCGCTGGTCCTGCTGGCCTATGCGGTTGCCGGTCTGCTCGCGCTGATCCCGATCACCCCCGGCGGTCTCGGGATCGTCGAGGCCGGCTTGAGCGCGCTGCTCATCCTGGCGGGGGTGCCCGGCGGTGACGCCGTCGTCGCCACGCTGGCCTACCGGATCCTCTCCTACTGGCTGCCCATCGTCGTGGGGCCGTTCGCCTACACGGCTTTCCGGCTGCGCTACGGCCGGCCCGGGGACGCTGGTGGACCGGGGACCGGCTCGGCGCTTGCAACGGGGTGACCGAGCCTCGACGGAGCGGCCTGTGCGCGGAGATCCGGTCGCCAACCGGTGACAGGCCGTCGCGCGCACTTCAGCCGGCGCGGTGCGTACGCCGACAGCCGGCCATGAGACGCCCTACCGGCGTGTGGTCGCTCGTAATGTCATTACTGTTGCGCCGCGTGCTTACATTGCACGCGAGGCGTTGCGCAGGCGGGTCACGGACATGCGAGAAGACAACCACCGTGTATGAGGCAACATGGGAATCCGTCGGTGCCCATCGGGTTCCGGTCTGGTACGAGGACGCGAAATTGGGCGTCTTCCTGCATTGGGGCCTGTACTCGGTCCCAGGCTGGGCACCGCGAGTTCCCGACATTCAGGAGTTGCTCGTCAAGAGCGGTCCCAAACGGATGCTGCGGGAGAACCCGTACGCCGAGTGGTACCTCAACACCATGCAGATCAAGGGCAGCCCCACCCAGTTGCACCACGCACAGGTGTACGGGGACGATTATCCCTACGACAATTTCGTCAAGACGTTCGACGACGCCTCCGTCGGAGCGAACCTCGATGCCGTCGCCGACCTCTGCCTGACGGCAGGGGCGCGCTACGTCGTGCTGACGACGAAACATCACGAGGGTTTCGCACTCTGGCCCTCCGCAGTGCGCCACCCGGTGAAGGGCGAGTATCACTCCCGTCGCGACCTGGTCGGTGACCTGAGCGGTGCGGTCCGCGCCAAGAGGATGCGCATGGGTCTGTACTACTCGGGAGGCTACGACTGGCCGTACAACCATGCCGTCCTCTCCAAACCTGCCGATGCGGTGCTCGCCGTGCCGCACGGTCGGTCCTATGTGGACTACGTGACAGCGCACTGGCGAGAGCTGATCGACAGGTACCAGCCGTCCGTGCTCTGGAACGACATCTCCTGGCCGAGCGGTGGCAACCTGGCCGAGCTCTTCGCGTACTACTACAACAGGGTGGAAGAAGGCGTCGTCAACGACCGCTGGGTCGAGCCGAACCTGCCCCGCAACGCGTTCACGGACGGCCTCGTGCGCGGTGCGGGCTCCCTGTTGCAGCTGCTGTGGCCGTTCATCCCTGATCGTCGCAAGCGCCTGACGTTCTCCACCCCGAAGCACTGCGACTTCCGCACACCGGAGTACGACGTCCTCCATACGGTCTCGGAGCGCAAGTGGGAGTTGGCCCGCGGCGTGGGCCACTCGTTCGGGGCGAATCGCCACGAGCTGGCCGAGGACATCATCAGCGACACCAAGCTGATCCAGATGTTCTGCGACGTGGTGTCCAAGAACGGCAACCTGCTGATCGGTGTGGGCCCCCGGCCCGACGGCACCATCCCCGAGCTTCAGCAGGCTCCGTTGCGCGGACTCGGTACCTGGCTCGACTCGAACGGAGAGGCCATTTACGGAAGTCGCCCGTGGGTGATCACGGAGTCCGTCACGACAGAGGGAACGCCGTTGCGCTTCACCAAGAGCGGAGAGGGCGTCTACGTGCTCGTGATGGGCATGCCCGCTTCACGCCGGATCACCATGCCGGCGATCGACGGCTCGCGGGTGCGCCGGGTGCGCCTCGTCGGGGCTGAAGAGCTTCTCGAGTTCTCCCTCGACAACGGTGAGCTCACGGTGACCCTGCCCGAACGGCTTCCCCTGAAGGCAGTCACCGCGCTGGACCTCGGCACCGAGGTGAGGGCACGACTGGGTCGAAGCCGATAGGTCACACGGCGCGCATCGGAGAATCCGGCGGGTACCACTGGCCCTAGTAGGCTGACTCCCTCGCCCGCATGATCGACATATGGACGACGGTCGTCTGCACTGCAGTTCGCCGACAACAGATCCGGCGCGATCCCGCACGCGGAAGGGTCGTTTCGTTGTAGGAGGGGGAAATCCAACCCCAGGCGGCCCTTCGTCCATGCTCGCAACCCGCCACCCCGTTGGCCTCCGGGGTCTCACCTCGGAGCGCTGCGCAGCACCGGGTGGCCTCCACTAGCGACCACGTGGATCCGGTGTGATCCTCGCCACGGGGAGCAACTGGACAGCCGTCGGTCAGCAGTCGACCGCGTGCACGGGCTACGTTCGACGCCTCTTGGCGAACCGGGGGAGGACGAATGCTTCTTGATCTGTTCGTGATCGGGTTGGTTGTGACCCTGGAGCCGATCCCGCTCACCGCGATGATCCTGCTGCTGGCGGCGGAACGGGGACTGATGAAGGGCCTGGGGTTCACCCTCGGGTGGCTCCTCACGCTGGTGGCGATCGTCGCGTTGACCGTACTGGTGACCGGGGGCAAGCCACTGATCCCCCAGAGCGCGCCGTCGACGGGCGCGCTGGCCCTCAAACTCGCTATCGGGGTCGGCCTGCTCTTCGTCGCCTACCGCCGCAATCGCCGGCCGGCATCGACGGCACCCAAGAAGCAGCCCCGATGGATGTCCGGCATCGACCGGATCAACCCGCTCGCGGCGGCAGGGCTCGGTTTCCTGCTGCAGCCGTGGGTCCTGGTGGCGGCAGGGGTGGCCACCATCACGCAGGCGAATCTCTCCAACGGTGCGGAGTACTTCGGTGTCTTCGCGTTCTGCCTCTGGTGCACGGCGAGTTACCTCGTACTGGAGATCTATGCCGCGGTGCGACCCGAGGCGGTGAGGACCAGGCTCAACGCACTGCTCCAATGGATCAACGCGCACACGGACCAGGCGATCGTGTTCCTTTCTCTCGGGCTCGGGTTGTACCTGATGGCCAAGAGCATCTACGGCCTGGTCAGCGCAGGCTGAAGGCGGACGCGATCCCGGGGGCATTCCGTGCTCGGGCGTCTGGCGACCCTAGGCTTGTTCCCTACCCGGTCTCCGGGAACCATGCTGTGACGTCAACCCATCCATAGGGGGTATTCCGATGTTCGCCTACACATGGCCGCTGCTGAGCCTGTTCTGGACGTTCCTGATGTTCGCGGGGGTCTTTCTGCTGCTCTTCTTCATCATCTGGTGCTTCGTCGACAACTTCCGCCGGCGCGACCACCACGGGTTGGCCAAGGCGGGATGGACGGTTCTCATCCTGGTGATCCCATTCTTCGGCGCGCTGATCTACATCATCGCCCGGCCGGCCGACGCCCAGCTCACGACCTGAACCGAGCGAGCCGCCTTTCGTGGAGCGAGGGCGGCTTCACCCGTCGTGCCGCCGGCGGGGAGGGTCGTCAACCGCGACGTTCCAGCACCAGGCGCCCCCCGTCGCCGAACACCACACCTTCGATGCCGAAACGCGCGGCAAGGAGGTCAGGCACATCGTGGAGCGGGATCTCGGACACCGTCGATTCCCCCAGCACCGCTCGCTCAATCAGGACGGCCTGCTCATTGACGAAGAGCGTCAGGCAGCGCTCGGGGCTACGCAGTCCCGCCATGACGCCCGTCACGAACGGCGACTCGGGATGGGTGGCGGTGAACCAGTTGTTGACCTCGATGTCGACCTGCTCCGCCGGCTCGGGGACGAACCCGTACATGTCGCTCCAGCCCCCGTCCTGGAACACCTGGAGGACGAGTTCGGGCCCGTCGGCGACGACCCGGTAGCGCCAGCCCGACTGGTCGGACTCGGCCCCGGTCTCGAAGGGGACGGGGTCGAGGAGGCCGCCGCCGCCGAACCCGACATCGGCCAGCCAGATGGCGCCGTCCCGGTCCGTCACCCGGAGGAGGAGGTGGTTCAGGGGTCGTGGCGAGCCCTCGGGTCCGAGGCGGACCCGGGCCAGCAGTGGGCTGACCTCCATGCCGCCGAGCGACTCGAGAGCCGAGGCGAGGAGGAGGTTGTGCTCGAAGCAGTAGCCGCCTCGACCCCGCCCCACCATCTTGGCCTCGAGGTCAGCGAGGTCGAGCGAGACGGGCGTGCCCGAGAACGAGTCGAAATTCTCGAAGGGGATCGTCGTGGCATGCGCGCGGTGGATCTCCGATAGGCCCGCGTCGGCCCGGTCGGCCAGACCGATGCGCGCCAGGTAGGCCTCGACGGATGCGAGCGGAGGCATCGCGAAAAGAGGGTACTCGCCTACCGGCGGCCCGCACCAGGGAGAACGAACGTTCGGTGGCGCGACAGGCAACTCACATTTTCGCTCCGGCGAGTCGATCGGTATGGTTACGCCCGTCCAGGGGAACGTGCAGGAGCCGGAGATGCAGAATCACCACCCGATCATCACCCAAGGCCCAGACCGGACGTGGTTGGTCGAGTGTGCGCAGTGCCGCAACGACGTGACGTCGGCGGTGCCGATCGGCATCGGGATGCCGTTGCAGGACCGGGAGACAGCGGAACGGCTGCGCGACAACCACGCGGCCCGGCCCGTGCGGGCCGCGGCCTCCTGAGGACCGGCCCGTCACGACGGGTACGGGCTCGCAGCCGTGACGCCCGCGGCAGATCAATCGGGGTCGGCCGGAGGGGCCAGCAGTGACACCGGCGTCGTCACCAAGCACAGTCCCCGCTCGGTGGCTGACACCGTGGCACGGCTCTTGGACCTGCTCGCGTCGAAGGGCGTGAAGGTCTTCGTGGTGATCGACCAGCGGGCCGAGGCGCTCGCGGTGGGTCTCGACCTGCGGGAGACCACCCTCGTCGTCTTCGGGAACCCGGCGGCGGGGACCGGAGTCATGGAGGTCGCGCCCCTGGCCGCCCTCGACCTCCCCCTGAAGGTCCTCGTGTGGTCCGGCGGGAACGGCGTCACGCAGGTCAGCTACACCGACCCGTCGGTCTTGGGGTCCCGGTACGGACTCAATGCCGACCAGATGGCCGGCCTCGACGTGATCCATGGACTGACCGACGTGCTCGTCGCAGGGTAGGCACCCTCGTACGCGGATACCCATGGGGGTATACGATGGGGCACCGCGGCGGTGTGGCGTCGAGCGAGGAGGGTCATGCAGCTTCCCGAAGTGGTCGTTGAGGATGTCCGGAGGCGCCTCCACCGCGTGGCGGGCCAGATCGAGGGGGTCGAGCGCATGCTCGACGACGGCCGGGAATGCCGAGACGTCGTGACGCAGATTTCCGCGGCGACCAAGGCACTCGAACAGGCGGGATTCAGACTCGTGGCCGCCGGCCTCACGTACTGCCTCGCCCATCCCGATGAGGCCGAGTTGGACGGGTACCCGCTCGACGAGGTCCAGCGCATGTTCATGAAGTTGGCGTGACAGTGCGCGGCCGCAGGATCGTAATCGTGGGCGGGGTGGCCGGAGGGATGTCCGCCGCCACCAGGCTCCGGCGCCTGGACGAGGAGGCGTCGATCGTCGTGCTCGAGCGCTCGGGGCACGTGTCGTACGCCAACTGTGGCCTGCCGTACTTCGTCGGTGGCGTGATCGAGGACGAGGACGACCTCCTGCTGCAGACGCCGGAGCGGCTCTTCGACCGGTTCCGGCTGGACGTCCGGGTCGGGACAGAGGTCGTCGCGATCGACCCGGGAAACCACAGCGTCACTGTGCACGCCGCCGGGGACGGCGCCATTGAGCTCGCCTATGACGCGCTGATCCTCAGCCCGGGCGCGGCGCCGGTCCGGCCCCCGCTGCCCGGGTTCGACCGGGTGCGTGTCCTGCGCACCGTCGAGGATGCCGAGCTGTTGGCCGGCGAGGCCAAGGGCAAACCGCGGAGCGCCGTCGTCATCGGTGCCGGGTTCGTGGGGCTCGAGACGGCCGAGAACCTGGCGCAGCTGGGAATTCAGACCACCGTCGTCGAGGCGGCCGAACAGGTCCTGACGCCACTGGACCCTGAGCTCGCGGTGCTCGTCGCGTGCGAGATGGTGGCCCACGGTGTCGCGGTCGAGACGGGAGTGAGTGTCGCCGAGGTGACCGATGCCGGCGTCGTGCTGGCGGATGGCAGGGCCATCCCGGGCGACCTGGTGGTTGCAGCCATCGGCGTCCGGCCCGACGTGCGCCTGGCAGAGATGGCCGGGCTCGCACTCGGGCCGCACGGGGGCATCGCCGTCGACGACGACGGCCGGACCAGTGCCGCCGACGTCTACGCCGTCGGCGACGCGGTCGAGAAGGCGGACTCTGTCGGCGGCGGCTCCTCGCTCATCGCCCTGGCCAACATCGCGAACCGGCAGGGTCGCCGGGTCGCCGACACCATCTGCGGCCTGACCGTCCGCAAGGCCCCCTCGCAGGGGACGGCCATCGTCAAGGTGTTCGGCCTGACGGCGGCCATGACCGGGTGGAACGAGCGGCGGCTTCGCGCCGCGCCGCGGCGGTACCGGGTCATCCACTCGCACCCCATGAGCCACGCCGGCTATTACCCAGGGGCAGAGCCGATGTCGCTCAAGCTGCTCTTCGACCCTGACGACGGGGTCATCCTCGGTGCGCAGGCGGTCGGTGGCTCGGGCGTCGACAAGCGCATCGACGTGCTCGCCACCGCACTGGCGGCGGGCCTGCGCGCGGACGCGTTGGCCGACCTCGAACTGGCCTACGCGCCCCCGTTCTCCTCGGCCAAGGATCCGGTCAACATGCTCGGCTACATGGCGGAGAACCTGATGTCGGGCGAGTGCGAGGTGGTCGACGCATGCGAAGTGGCCGGACTGGTGGACCAGGGGTGGACGCTGCTCGACGTCCGCACGGAAGACGAGTACCAGCTCGGTGCCATCCCCGCCAGCGTGAACGCCCCGCTCGACACGCTGCGCGAGCATCTCGCAACCTTGGGCCCGGGCCCCTTCGTCGTCTACTGCGAGGTCGGCCAGCGCGGCCACACGGCGACCATGCTGCTGCACGAGCTCGGATTGCGGGCCCGGAACCTGGACGGCGGCTACCGGACCTGGCGCTGCGCCGACGCCGCCGCCGCGCGTGACCCGCGACGGCTCCGGCCCACTGGCGTGACGTAATGCCCCGCCTGCTACGACGCGGTGTCCGGCGCCGCCACTGACGACGGGTTGCCGATCAACTTGGCGGAGAACTTGACGGCCTTCACCGCGCTGGTCGCGGCCGTCTGCAGGGTGGCCCCGATGACGATCAGGATCACGCCCAGCCAGAAGAGGTAGTGCCAGCCCAGCATCAGGATGCCGAAGCGGCCCAGAAGGTAGGGCGGGGAGCAGACGACCGCGCCGACCGCGCCGCCCACGGCGGTGGCGGCGAGCTTGTCCCGGGTGTTCTTGGACTTCTGAATCCCGACCATGCGGGCCGGTACGGCCAGGTAGCAGAGCATCATGATGCCGACGACGATGCTCTGGCTGATCGCGAAGGGCCAATGGCCCCAGCGGGTCGCGATCAGGGCCGAGAAGGAGAGGGCGAGGCCGATGGCACTGCCCCAGGCCAGGATGACCCGGAGGTGGCGGTTCGCCTGCCCGAAGGCAGGGCGGATCTGGGGCTTCCCCGGCTTGGAGATCGCGAAGGCAAAGACGCCGTTCAGATAGAAGCTCGCCGCCGTGATGGCAGTCACCGCCAGTACGGCCGGAATGAGGATCGGGCCGCGCAGGACGTGGAACTGCTTGCCGTGGAGGACGTGGATCTTGATGTCGAGCATTGCGGCCCAGATCCACATGGCGGGCACGATCTGCACCAGGGTGAGGCGCCAGTTGGTGATGAGGAGCTTCAGACCCTGGAAGAGCATGAGGAAGGCGCCCACGATCATGGCCAGGGGGGCCAGCCAGCGACGTGACCTGCTGAGCTGGAGCACGGCCTTCTCGACGGCGGCGTCGTCGCTGTGGTTGATGGCATCGACGAGGCGGCCGATCCCCGCCGCGACCCCCACGCGGCGCCCTTGCGCACTCCCGGGAGCGGGTTCAGGACCGGCCGGCGTGACGGTGCCGGCTGCGCTCGGGTCCTCGAAGTCCACCGTCACTGGTCGTTCCTCACCCTCGCCGGCCTTGGGGCTCGATCCTCCGCCGTCCCCCTCAATCCGTCTGGTCCGGCCGCGCCTAGCCTCGCACACGGCAGAACGGCGCCGTGCCGCGTCCGGGGAGGTGGCCGACGATGGAAATTGGCGAGAAGGTCCGACTGGCGGACAGCCCGGTGCCTAGCGCCCTCCCACATTTGAGCGAGGAAGCGAGCAAGGCAGTGGGAAAGGCGGCCCGGGGCCAGACACCCCGGGAGAGCCAATCGGTGTTCGAGCCGGCCCGCGACCGACCCGACCCGATCACGCTGCTCGAGGAGCAGGCCGCGACGCGGGTTCCCGAGCTCGTCCCCATCCGCTACGGCCGCATGCTGGTCTCGCCCTTCACCTTCTTCCGGGGGGCCGCTCTGGTCATGGCGTCCGACCTCTCGACGACGCCGCGCTCCGGTCTCACGACCCAGCTCTGCGGCGATGCCCACCTGTCCAACTTCGGGGTCTTCGGCTCTCCGGAACGCCAGCTGGTCTTCGACTGCAACGACTTCGACGAGACGCACCCGGGCCCCTGGGAGTGGGATCTCAAGCGGCTCGCGGCGAGCGTGGTCGTCGCCTCCCGCAACCTCGGCTTTCCCAGCAGCGTGCGCACCGAGGCGGTGGTCGGCCTGGGCCGCGTCTACCGGGAGGCCATGCGGCGGATGGCGGCCATGACCAATCTCGAGGTCTGGTACAACCGGGTTGAGATCGAGAGCATGGTGGAGCTGTTCGAACAGCACGCCGCGTCCACGGGCTCCAAGACCCAGGCGCGCATTGCGGCCACCGCGACCAAGCTGACCACGAAGGCCCACACGAAGGACTCCATCAAAGCGCTCGACAAGCTGACCGCGGTGGTGGACGGGCGGCGGAGGATCATCAACGACCCGCCCCTCATCGTGCCCGTCGAGGACCTCTTCCCGCAGGTGCAGAGCGACGCGATGGTGGAGCTCTTCCACGAGGTGATCCTGCGCTACCGGCAGAGCCTGCCCACGGACAGGCGGCACCTGCTCGAGAAGTACCAATTCAGCCAGCTGGCCCGCAAGGTGGTCGGCGTGGGCAGTGTGGGCACCCGGGCCTGGATAGCGCTCCTGCACGGCCCTCGTCACGACGACGTCCTGTTCCTGCAGGCCAAGGAGGCGGAGGCGTCGGTCCTGGAGCGCTTCACGAAGAAGAGCGCCTACGCCAACCACGGGGCCCGGGTCGTGGCCGGGCAGCGGCTCATGCAGGCGAGCAGCGACATCATGCTGGGCTGGCAGCGCACCGACGGCATCGACGGGGTGACCCGGGACTATTACATCCGTCAGCTGCAGGACTGGAAGGGGTCGGTCGACACGGAGAACGTCATTCCCGCCGGGATGAAGATCTACGGCGAGCTGTGCGCCCACACGCTCGCCCGCGCCCACGCCCGCTCCGGGGACCGGATCGCCATGGCGTCCTACCTCGGCAACGGCACCACCTTCGAGAAGGCGCTGGCCCGTTTCGCGGAGTCCTATGCCGACCAGAACGAGCGCGACTACAAGGCGTTCGTCGCAGCCTGCAGGAGGGGCCGGCTCCACGCCGAAGAAGGGGTCTGACGTGCGGTTGTCAGGGATCGGTCGTCGACACGCTCGATTGCCGCCTGAAAACGGCAACCCACTCGTGCTTTTGACTCGAAACGGCCGTGATGACATCCTGAACGGGCAATCCGACACCTGGCCGCGGGCCGGGGGGGCTCAACTCGACGACGCAAGGGGCACCGATGCTTTTCGCCACGTACCAATACCCGATTCTCGACTTCTTCCTGACGATGCTGTACTTCTTCCTGTTCGTCATCTGGATCTGGCTGCTGATCATGGTGTTCGTCGACATCTTCCGCAGCCATGACATGGGTGGCGTGGCCAAGGCACTGTGGGTCATCTTCATCATCATCCTCCCGTTCCTCGGTGTCTTCGTGTACCTGATCGCACGGGGCGGCAAGATGCACGAGCGGGCGGCGAAGCAGGCAGCGGAGCAGCAGAAGGCGTTCGACGCCTACGTCAAGCAGGCGGCCGGCACCAGTGGGGACACTGCGGCCGACCAGCTCTCCAAGCTGGCGGACCTCAAGAGCCAGGGCGTGATCACCGACGCCGAGTTCGAGGCGCAGAAGTCGAAGATCCTCGCGGCCAGCTGAGCCGAGCCAGACCTTACGATCGGCCTACAACACCGACCTAGAGCACAGACGACAGAGGAGACACGATGACGCTCGGCCCAGTCAGCTACACGGTGATCGCCTTCCCCGGCAACAAATTCAACGGGAACATCATCCCGGAGATCGAGAAGCTGGTCACCGGCGAGGTGGTACGCATCCTCGACCTGGTCTTCGTCGGCAAGGACGAGCAGGGTGACACCATCAGCCTCGAGTTCGACCAGATGGACGAGTTGGCGGCCTTCGGCGACATCGACGGAGAGGTCGGAGGCCTGGTGAACACCGAGGACCTCGACCACGTGGCCGCCAACCTGCCGGCGGGCAACTCCGCCCTGGTCATCCTGTGGGAGGACCTGTGGGCCAGGCCCCTCGCCGAGGCGCTGCGTGGATCGGGTGGGGTGCTCGTCGACAGCGCGCGCATCCCGGCCGACCTCATCGAGACCGCGATGGACGAGCTGGCGCAGGCCCTGGCGAGCTGAGAACCGAGAGACCGAACCGAGGAGGAGGACAACCATGCCGATGATGCGACGCCGCCCGGTGCTGCGGACGGTCGGGAGGACGGCTGTGATCGCCGGGACCGCGACTGTCGTGGCCGGTGGTGTGAACCGACACCAGCAACAGAAGTACGCCCAGCAGGAAGGCGCGGCCCAGCAGGCGGCGCCGGCACCGGAGGCGGCGCCGGTCGCCGCCGCTCCGGACTCCGACGAGCTGATCAACAAGCTCAAGGAGCTGGCCAAGCTGAAGGACCAGGGAATCCTGACCGAGCAGGAGTTCAACGACCAGAAGGCCAAGATTCTCGCCGAAATGTCCTGACCCGGGGGGCCCTCCGCCGTGGGCCTTTCGACCCGATGTCTTACCCTTGGACGCCAGAGGCCACCGAGATCAGCACGTCCTCGTCGGGCCGCAGCCGTCCCCACCAGTCCGACGGGATGCGATGCGACCGGTTCGGGATCATGTGGCGCAGCCGGTAGGAGGCGAGACGCCGACCACCCTGGGTCACGACCACGCGCGGATGGTCCAGAAAGACACGGGACCTGATCAGGACGGGCTCGGTGTCGTGGTGGACGGGATGCGCCCTGTTCGGCACCACCCAGCGCAACGGGTTCGCCACCAGCACCCCCACTGTCGCGCTCGGCGTCGTCTCGTCCCCGCCTTGGCGCAGCCACGCCGCAGCAGCCCGGCCGACGAACATCGCCCGCCGTGCGGCCACGTCTGCGGTCTCGGCCGGGTGCACGACATTGCCGGCTGCGAAGATCCCGGCTGCAGTGGTCACGCCGCCGGCCCCACAGGCGGGACCGTGGGTGCCAGCATCGATGGAGAGACCGGCCAGGCGGGCCAGTTCGTTGTCCGGGACGAAGTCTCCGGTGAAGACGACGGTGTCGACGGCCACCGAACGTTGGTCGCCGCCCGGGCCCCGTACCAGCACCCTGTCCACTCTGTCGCGCCCGTACACGCCGGCCACTGAGGTCTCGGCCCAGACCGGTACCCGGAGGCCGATCCGGACCAGGACGTCGAACAGGCGGTAGGACTGGGGGCGCGGAAGGTCTGTCACCAGGGCCACTGCGTGGACCCCGGCCTCCCTGAGGGTCATCACAGCCGAGTAGGAGACGTGTTCGGCGCCGACGATGAGGGCCCGCCGGCCCACGGGGAGGTGGTGGTGGTGCACCCACTGCTGGAGTTGGCCGGTGGTGAATATCCCGGAGGGACGCGTCCCGGGAACAAGGCGGGCCGCCCGTGGCCGCTCCCGGGCCCCGGTGGCCAGCACGATCGCCCGCGCCTCCATCTCGAGTGCACCGCCGGGACCCGTGACTTCGGCGCGACCAGGTGCCGCCCATCCGGTCACCATGGTCCGAGTCCTGATGTCCACGCCGCAGGCAACGGCCCGCTCGACCCACCGGCGGGCGTACACCGGCCCACTCAGGACGCGTCGCAGATCCCGCATGCCGAAGCCGGTGTGCGCGCAGAGGCGCGGTGTCCCGCCCGCCTCGTCCTCGCGGTCAACGACCACGACGGACCCGGCACCGCCCGATCGCAATGCCGTGGCGGCGGCCAAACCGGCGGGGCCCCCGCCGACGACCAGCGCGTCGACCCTCACGACTTTGCGGCTCACGCCTTCACCGTGACGAAAGCAACGCCGCGACGGCAGCACCACAGAAGAAGCCCTGACATCTCCCGTTGGTCGCCCGGGTACGCCGGCGCACACCACCAAGGTCCACGGCCGGAACCGGAGCGCGGAGTGCATCCCGCACTTCGCCCTCGGTGACCCGCTCACAGAAACACATGATGTGCCCATAGGCCGGATCACTTTCGATCATGGCCGGATCTTCGAAGGCGCGTGTCCCCCGCTCAGCCAGCTGCGGCATGTGGGGGACGGCCGGCTCGTCCTCCGCCTCCACCAGCGAGAGGCCACCGGCTTCCATCTCCTCGACAACGTGCTCGGCGATGGCAAGCGACGCCGTCAGCCCGGTGGATCGGATACCCCCGACGCAGGCGTAACGCTCACGATCGTGGACGGTGATCTGGTAGTCCGAGTGCTCGGTGGCGGCGCGCAATCCGGCGTAGCACGCGGTCACCTCTTCCTTGATCAGGTCGGGCAGAATCCGGTGCCCCGCGTCGAACAGGCCCTCGATGCCGGCAGCCGTGGTGGCAGTGTCCTCCCGATCGGGGATGTCCTCGGCCGTGGGGCCCAAGAGCACGTTGCCGTAGACGGTGGGCGCGACCAGGACGCCCTTCGTACGCGCCGTGGGCACCGGCAGCAGGATCGACGACAGCAGCGTGCGGGCCAACTTGTCGAACACGACCAGCTGGCCCCGTCGCGGCGCGATCGTGAACTCGTCGTGGCCGAATTTCTCGTTGAGCAGGTCGGATCCGAGCCCGGCGGCGTTGACGACCCAGTCGGCGCGCAGCGCGCCCTTCGTGGTGCGCAGCAGCCAGGCGTCCCCGTCCCTGGTCACTGCCGTCACTTCGGCGCCAAGCTTCAGCTCCACTCCCGCACCGACAGCCTCGGTCGCGTACGCGATGCTCGTGCTCCATGGACAGATGATCGACTCGTCGGGGATCGCAACCGCTCCCGTGGCACCCTTTCCGAGGGCCGGCTCTCGCCGATACAGCTCCTCGAGGGTGATCCGGTGGGCGGCCAGATACCCGTTCGCCACGGATTTCGTCACCACGTCGTCCAACCGGGCTGCTTGTTCCGCGTCCCAGGCCACCAAGACAGCCCCGGTCTTCTCGAGGGCGATGCCCGTCCTGCCTGCGTAGGCGGTCAGCAACTCGTGCCCGCGCCGGACCAACGCGGCTTCGAGGCTTCCCGGCTGAGAGTCGAACCCGGTATGCAGAATCGCAGTGTTGGCCTTGGAGGTCCCCGTGCCGACATCGGTGGAGCGATCGAGCATCGCCGTGCGCAACCGATAGCGCGAGAGCTGGCGCCCGATCGCTGTTCCGACGACCCCGGCACCGATGATCGCAACGTCGTACGTGTGGTCGGCGGTCATGGAATTGTCGTGTTCGCCGTACCGGTCAGCCGCGCGACCGCTCGTTCGAATCCCGCCAATCTGTCAGCTGCCTCCACCGCGGAAATGGCGGGCTCGTAGCGGACGTGCGAGTCGGCCCGATGGACCGCCTCATCGAGCGTCCGAGCGGCGCCGGCCCCAAGTCGGGCCAACGCTGCGACGCCCGCGGCGGTGGCGTGTTGTGAAGAAGCGACCTCGACTGGTATCTGCAGCAGGTCTGCCTGCGTTTGCATGAGCATCCGCGACCGGGTCAGACCACCGTCGACCCGGAGCACAGCGAGCGGATGACCGAGATCCTCCGCTGCGGCGCGCGCCAGCAGCGTCACCTGAGCTGCCAAGCCGTCGACAGTGGCGCGGATCACGTGCGCGGGCTCAGTCCCGGGACCGATCCCGTCGATGCTGGCCAAGGCATCGGGACGCCACCAGGGCGCACCGAGACCGCTGAGGGAGGGCACGACGGAGACCCCTCCGCTGTCTCGCACAGACGCCGCCACCTCATCGAGGTCTTGGGCGCGACCCAGGAATCCCCAGCGTTGCAGCCAGGCGAGGGCGGCTCCCGCGGCGTAGACCTGACCGTCGATGCAGTAAGAGGCGTCTTCTCCGAGCTGCCAGGCCACCGACACGGCCAACCCGGCCGAGGAGGCGAAGGGTCGTGCGCCCGCATTGGCCAGCAGAAATGCCCCTGTGCCATACGTGCATTTCGATTCCCCCACCTCCAGGCAATGCTCCCCGACCAGCGCCGCCTGTTGGTCGACGCTCAGCCCGCTCAACGGGAGCGACGGCCCGAAGGCATCTGTCGACCCGATCTCTTGCGCGCTACCCACAACCGTGGGGAGGTCCATACCTTCCAGCCCGAATGCCGCGCACGCTTCCTCCGACCAGGTGCGGCTCTCGAGGTCGAGGAGAAGGGTCCTCGAGGCCGTCGTCGCATCAGTCGCATACAGACCGGTGAGACGGTGCAAGAGCCAGGAGTCGCTCGTGGTGACCACGCCCTCGTTCGTGGCGTGACGACGCAGCCAGGCCATCTTCGGAGCCGCAAAATAGGGATCGAGGGGGAGCCCCGTGGTGCGGGTCAGCGCCGCGGCATCCGGTGCCATCTCGGCACAGATCGACGCGGCACGCCGGTCCTGCCAGGAGAGGGCGGTGCTGAGCGGGCGGCCCGTGCCGCGATCCCATGCCAACACGGTCTCACCCTGATTGGCGAAGCCCACGGCGGCGACGCCACCGCCCGACCGGGCAATCGCGTCCTGGCCCGCCAGAAGGACTGATTCCCACAGTTGTTCGGGGTCCTGTTCGACTCCTCCCCCCGAGACCGCTCGCGGCGTCACCGCGGCCTCCACCGAGGTCAGGATTTCGCCGTCGTCGTCGAACACGACGGCCTTGGTGGCCGAGGTCCCCTGGTCGATGGCCAGGACTCTCACCGGTTCCGCCCGAGCCGATGAGGATCGGCACGGCCAGGAATGCGCTGCTGACTCCCACACAACGGCGGTGAGGATCGCACGCGCTCATCCTGCCAGGTCAGTACGGGCCCGCTCTATCCATCTCAGGCCGCGCCGAGGCACGCGTCTGCGCCGCCCTCCCCGAGTTCGACGGCTCTCGCCCTCCCTTCGGCACCGCTCCGCAACCGTCAACCCCCACCATTCCCGCCACGCGGGAACGGGGCTTGCTAACGTGCCCGCAACGCTCGCTGGCCCCGGGGGTCCGGGGTCACCGACACAAAGGGGGTCCGGCATGCCCGAAGGTGTCTACGAGGAAGGGGGGCATCTCGCCCCGGACGGACATGCGCATGCCGTCGCGACCCTGACGCCGGACGAGCAGCACCTCGCCCAGATGGGTTACAAGCAGGAGCTCAACCGATCCTGGTCCGGTTTCTCGAACTTCGCCATCAGCTTCTCCATCATCTCCATCCTGGCCGGGTGCTTCACCACCTTCTACGCCGGCTGGAACGGTGGCGGTCCGGCCGCCATCGCCTGGGGCTGGCCCATCCTGGCCTGCCTCGTTCTCTGCATCGGCCTCTGCCTGTCCGAGCTGGTGTCCGCCTACCCCACCTCGGGCGGTATCTACTGGTGGGCCTCCAAACTGGGCGGGGCCAAGTCCGGGTACTACACGGGATGGCTCAACCTGATCGGGCTGCTCGCCATCACCGCCTCGGTCGCCTACGGCTGTGCCACCTTCCTGGACCTGACCCTCGGCTTTTTCTTCACGAGCTGGCACTCGGGCAGCCTCAACACGATCTTCCTGTTCTTCCTCGGGATCCTGTTCATCGCCTCCCTGGTCAACATCTTCTCGAGCCACCTGCTCTCGATCTTCAACAACACCTCGGTGTGGTGGCACGTGATAGGCGCTGGTGTCATCGTCCTCATCCTGGTCTTCCTGCCCCATCACCACGCCAGCGCGTCGTCCGTCTTCACCTCGCGGGTCAACAACACGGGGTTCTTCGGCGGCAAGACGAGCGGGTTCGGGTTCATCTTTATCATCCTGCCCATCGGGGCCCTGCTGACCCAGTACACCATCACCGGGTACGACGCCTCGGCCCACCTGTCGGAGGAGACGCACTCGGCGGCCGACTCGGCGGCCAAGGGCATCTGGCGTTCGATCGTGTACTCGGCCATCGGCGGCTACCTCCTCCTGCTCGCCTTCCTCTTCGCCGTGCAGGATCCGGCCAAGGTCACCGCCGGTGGTGGCGGTGTGGCGCTGATCTTCCAACAGGCCCTCACGAACCGCTGGGGTGGGACGGTCCTGTTGATCGCCACCATCGGCCAGCTCTTCTGCACCATGGCCTGCATGACGAGCTGCACCCGGATGCTCTTCGCCTTCAGCCGCGACGGCGCCGTCCCGGCGGCCAAGGTGTGGTCGAAGCTGAGCGCCAAGCGGGTCCCGGTCGCCGGTGTGATCCTCGTTGCCGTCTTCTCCCTCGTCATCACGGCGCCGGCCCTCATCCCGGTCGACATCGGCGGCGTGCCCTCCCCGATCGCCTTCGACGCCGTGGTGTCGATCGGCGTCATCGCCCTCTACTGGTGCTTCGCCATCCCGATCTGGCACCGCTGGCGGATGGGCGCCAAGTTCAAGCAGGGGCACTGGAACCTCGGCACGAAGTACAAGTGGATCGCCGTCATCGCGCTGATCGACATCGTCCTGGTCTCGTGGATGGCCTTCATGCCCACCTCGAACCTGGGCGTGCCGTGGACCACCGGGTTCTCCATGAAGTACGTGAACTACACGATCCTGGTTTTCCCGGCGTTCCTCATCTTCCTGTGGATCTACTGGCACGCCTCCGTGAAGAACTGGTTCACCGGCCCCAAGCAGACCATCGAGAAGGAGATCATCGAGGAGCTCGGCGGCGTCGACTACCCCGCCTCCTCGTTGCCCTGAGCAGACCCGACCATCCGCCTCGGTGAGCGCCGGCAACGGCGCTGACCTCGATCCCGGCCTCTTCGAGCGGATCGAGGTGCTGCGGGGCCGGCCGTGCAGGGTGGAGCCCCTTCCCGGCGGCCTGACCAACCGGAATTACAAGGTCACGACCCCCGAGGGGTCCTACGTCGTCCGCCACTCGAACCCGTCGTCCGCCAACGAGCTGGCCGTGGACCGGCGGGCCGAGTACGAGAACAGCGTCCGGGCCGCGGCGACCGGCGTGGGCGCGCCCGTGGTCGACTTCCTGCCCGATGACGGGGTCCTCGTCGTCGGTTTCCTCGAGGGGCAGTCGTTGACCGACGAGCACCTCCAGCGACCCGGGATCCTGCCACGGGTGGCTGCGGCCTGCCGCCGGCTCCACGCCGGCGAGCCGTTCGTCAACCGCTTCGACATGTTCGAGCTCCAGGCCGACTACCTCGGGCGTGTCCGTCGCCGCGGCTTCCGCCTCCCGCTGGGCTACCTCGACCATGCGCGGACCGTCGGGCGCATCCGGGCCGCGCTGCATGTCCGGCCGGTGGCGCCCCGGCCGTGCAACAACGACCTCCTGGCCGCCAACTTCATCGACGACGGCCAGACCGTCTCCATCATCGACTACGAGTACTCGGGCAACAACGACCCCTACTTCGAGCTCGGCAACATCTGGAGCGAGTGCCACCTCACCCTCGACCAGTTGGAGGAGCTCGTCGGCGCGTACGACGGTGTCCCTTCCCGGAGCCACGTGGCGCGCGCCCGCCTGTGGGGCCTCATGTCCCAGTACGGGTGGACGCTGTGGGCATCCATCCAGGACGCCACCAGCCCGATCGAGTTCGACTTCTGGAGCTGGGGCATGGAGAAGTACGAGCGGGCCGAGGCCACGTTCGGCGATCCCGGGCTCGACCGGCTGCTGGCCGACGTGGCGCGGGCAGACTGAGGCCGGACCGGCGAGGAGAGGACGAGCATGGAGCACGCAGCCACCGGGACCGACCTCCCCGACCGGGCCCGTGTCGTCGTCGTCGGTGGTGGCGTCGTCGGGACCTCGACCGCCTACCACTTGGCCCGCCTCGGGTGGACCGACGTGCTTCTGCTCGAGCAGGGACAGCTGTCGTGTGGCACGACGTGGCACGCGGCGGGCCTTCTCGGCCAACTCCGGGCGACGGAGTCCGGCACCCGACTCGTGCAGTACTCCGTCCGCCTCTACGGCGACCTCGAGGCGGAGACGGGTCTCGCCACCGGCCTCAAGCGGTGCGGTGGCGTGACCGTGGCGCGTACCCCGGAGAGGATGGTCCAACTCCGCCGGACGGCGGCCACGGCCGAGGCCTACGACCTCGAATGCGAGCTGCTCACCCCTAGCCAGGCCCTTGCGCGTTACCCGATCCTCGAGACCGACGATCTGCTCGGCGCCCTCTGGCTGCCCGGCGACGCCACCGTCAACCCGGTCGACGTGACGGCCTCGCTCGCCCGCGGGGCCCGCCTGCGCGGCGTCCGTATCGAGGAGCACACCCGAGTGACGGGCGTGACGTCGCGGGACGACCGGGTGACCGGTGTCGTGACCGACCGGGGTGCCGTCGAGGCCGAGGTGGTCGTGAACTGCGCCGGCCAGTGGGCGAAGGCCGTCGGGCTCCTCTGCGGGGTCCACGTCCCTCTACACTCGGCCGAGCACTTCTACGTGGTGACCGACGCCATTGAGGGCGTCGACCGTGACCTGCCCATCCTGCGCGATCCCGATGGGTACACGTACGTGAAAGAGGAGGTCGGCGGACTCGTCGTCGGCGGATTCGAGCCGACGGCAAAACCCTGGGTCGCTCCAGACGCGCTGCCGTACCCCTTCGAGTTCCAGCTCCTCGATGAGGACTGGGACCACTTCAGCGTCCTCATGGAATCCGCCGTCCACCGGATCCCCGCCCTGCAGCGCACGGGGCTGAAGAAGTTGTACAACGGACCCGAGAGCTTCACGCCCGACAATCAGTTCATCCTGGGAGAGGCGCCCAACCTGGCGGGTTTCTTCGTCGGGGCCGGGTTCAATTCGGTCGGGATCGCGTCGGGCGGCGGTGCCGGTCGGGCCCTGGCCGATTGGATCGTCGAGGGAGAGCCGACGGGCGACCTCGTCGCCGTCGACATCCGCCGGTTCGCCCCCTTCAACGCCAACAACCGCTGGCTGCGCGATCGGGTCGGAGAGGTCCTCGGCCTGCACTACGCGGTGCCATGGCCCAACCGGGAGCTGGCGACGGCCCGCCCGTTCCGGCGGTCGCCCCTCCACCACCTGCTGGCCGGCAAAGGGGCCGTCTTCGGTTCGAAGATGGGATGGGAGCGGCCCAATGTCTTTGCCCCGGCGGGACGGCCCGCCGAGCTCGACTACACGTGGGAGCGACCCGACTGGCTCGCCTGGTCAGCCGCCGAGCAGGCGGCCACCCGCGAGCGCGTCGCCGTCTTCGACGAGACGTCCTTCGGCAAACTCCTCGTGGTAGGTCGAGACGCCGAAACGGTGCTCCAGCGCCTGTGCACGGCGGACGTGGCGGTCGAGCCGGGCCGAACCGTCTACACGGGCATGCTCAACGAGCGCGCCGGGTACGAGGCAGACGTCACCGTGACCCGCCTGGCGCGGGACCGTTTTCTGCTGGTGACGAGCGCGGCCTCGCCGGTGCGCGACGCGGTGTGGATCGAACGCCACCAACGCGCCGGTGAGCATCTCAGCGTGGTCGACGTCTCCTCGGCGTACGCCGTTCTCGGTGTGATGGGTCCCGCGTCACGCCAGCTGCTCGGACGCCTCGGCTCGGCCGACCTGTCCGACCGGGCGTTCCCGTTCTCGACGAGCCGGGAGATCCCCCTCGGGTACGCCACGGTGCGAGCTACCCGGGTCACCTACGTGGGTGAGCTCGGCTGGGAGCTCTACGTCCCGAGCGAGTTCGCCGTTGGTGTCTACGAGGACCTGGTGGCTGCCGGCACCGATCTCGGCCTCGTCGACGCTGGCTACTACGCCATCAACAGTCTCCGTCTCGACAAGGGATACCGCGCCTTCGGCGCCGATCTCACCCCCGACCACACACCGATCGAGGCCGGCCTTCGGTTCACCTGCAAACTCGCCACGCCGATCGACTTCGTCGGTCGGAATGCACTCGAGACTGCCATTGAGGCGGGGCCTCGGCGGCGCCTCGTCTCCATTCGGGTCGGCGACCCCAACGCGATGCTGTGGGGCGGCGAACTCGTGCTCCGCGACGGTGAACCCACCGGTCAGGTGACCTCGGCTGCGTGGTCGGCCACGTACTCGGCAGCAGTCGGACTTGCATACGTCTGGCGCCGCGACCGTGGTCCCATCGGTGGCGCCGACCTCGCCGGCGGTACCTGGGAGGTGACGGTGGGTGATGCCGTGACGTCAGTCGAGGTGCAAACCGGAGCGTTCTACGATCCCACCTCGGCCCGGGTCCGGGGATGAGCCGCCCAGGGCGTTGCGGATGGATGGGGGTTGTCAGGCGCCTCATCGGGGTAGAGCAGGGGTGAGGGATGCTGTGCAATGCACGTGTCGCGGCAGGAGCTCTTGAGTTAAGCGAACAGCGGCGGTCCGACGTCGAACGACGCCGGGGACGTTCGGGTCGTCGCCCGATAGGCGGTCGCCACCGCCGCCTCGAATTCCCCGGGCCCTGGTGAACGGCAAATTCCGCGCTGACCCGGCGTGGCGCCGCGGTGCTGACCCGAGCCCTCCCGCAGAGGTGCGGCCGGTAACGTAGCCCGGATGTGGCGGAACGACACGGGCGGGGGCGCTACCTCGAACCGCTCTGGTCTGCACTCGGTTGCGCGTGACTGAGCAACCTGGACCGGACATCGTGGGCGTGGTGGACCTCCCTCCGCCGCAGGCCGCGCCGGCGGCAGCGCCCTCGTCCCGCACGAGCTGGTGGTGGGTGCCGGGCGCCATCACGGTGCTCACCATCGCCACCGTGATCGTGGTGACGCTCTCGCAGCTCCACCCGAGCATGCTGCTCACGGACACGACGACAACGGGGGGTGACACCGGCGCGCATATCGCGATGCCCAAGTACCTCGAGACGCTGCTGAGCCACGGCCATCTGACGGGCTGGGATCCCGGCTGGTACGACGGTTTCCCCCTCTACACCTTCTACTTCACCATTCCGGACCTGTTCATCGCCGTCGGCGGGTGGGTCATCCCCTACGACGTGGCCTTCAAGCTGGGCACGATCCTCGGATCGGTGCTGCTCCCGGTCTGTGCCTGGGCATGTGGCCGCTTCTTCCGGTTGCGTGCTCCGATCCCCACGATTCTTGCGGCTGCGACGCTGCCCTTCCTCTTCGACTACACGTTCACCATTTACGGTGGCAACCTCTTCTCGACGCTCGCCGGTGAGTACGCCTTCTCGTTCAGCCTGTCGCTGGCCGTGCTCTTTCTCGGCCTGTTCGCCTGTTCGGTACGGGAGGGCCGGTACCGCGGGTGGGCGGCCGTCGTGCTCGCCGTCTGCGTCCTGTCGCACATCGTGCCCGCCCTCTACGCGTTGGGGGGCGCCGTGATCCTGACGGTCCTCGAGTTGCTCCCGGCCCGGTGGGGGATCGCCGACGCCCAGCTCCGGGTCTGGCACGGTGACCGAACACTGGAGCAGGTCCCGAGGGCACGCATCTTGTGGTGGGCGGGCTCCACCGTGGGCATCGGGTTGCTGCTCTCGGGGTGGTGGCTGGTGCCCTTCGGGCTGGAGCACGCCTATTCGACGTCCATGGGCTACACCAACGTGGAAGGTTGGGCCCAGTACTTCCGCGAGGCCGACACCTGGGCGCTCGTCCTGGCCGGCATCGGAGCCGTGTCGGCGTTCCTGATCCGTAGCCGCTTCGGCATCACCGTGACGGTGCTGGGCATCGTCTCGGCGCTGGCGACCGCGCTCGATCCACAGGGGAGCCTTTACAACGTCCGCCTTCTCCCGCTCTGGTTCATCTCCGTGTACCTGATGGCAGCCTGGACCTTCGGCGCGGCGTGCATCCTCGTCGCCCAGGCGTGGCGCCGGATGCGGTCCGAGCGCTGGGCGGCCCAGGCCGAGACGCCGCCATGGGTCGAAGGACCAGCGGTCCAGTGGTCGGGGGAGGAGCAGCCGACGCCCGGCGATGCCGCTGCCGACCCGGGTTACCTCTTCACCCCTCGGCGCCCACCCGCACCGCGTTGGGCCCCGGCGGCGGTGAGCGGCGCGGTAGTCGGCCTGCTCGGTGTCCTCCTCGTCGTCGTCCCGCCCTTCGTCGTGCAGCCGTCATCGTTGGTGCACACGGGGCCCAACGAGGTCACGAACTGGTCGGCCTTCAACTACGAGGGCTACGAGGGGCAGGCGTCGTACCCGGAGTACCGGTCCATCGTGGCGACCATGGAGGCGGTCAGCAGGCGCTACGGGTGCGGCCGCGCGATGTGGGAGTACAGCGCCAGCGAGAACCGGTTTGGCACCCCCGAAGCGCTCATGCTGTTGCCCTATTGGACGAACGGGTGCATCGACTCCATGGAGGGGCTGCTGTTCGAGTCCTCGGCCACGACGCCCTACCACTTCCTCGATCAGGCCGAGCTCTCCGAGGCCCCGTCCGATCCGGAGGTGGGGCTTCCCTATGGCCCGCTCGACGTGACGCGTGGCGTCCAGCACCTGCAACTGCTCGGGGTCAAGTACTTCATGGCCGAGACCACAGCGGTGGAGCAGGAGGCCGACGTGGACCCGGACCTCAGGCTCGTCGCCACCACCGGGCCGTGGACGTACGTCTACGACGGAGCCGAGGTCCACACGACGTGGGACATCTACGTCGTGAAGTACTCCGCGCTGGTCACGCCGCTGCGCAACGACCCCGTCGTGCTCTCCGGGGTGAAGCCGTCGCCCTCCAGCTGGCTCGACCCGTCGGTGGCCTGGTACGACGACCCGGCCCGGTGGGACGTCGAGCTGGCGCAGAGTGGTCCGACAACGTGGCCCCGCACCTCGGTGAACGACATCCGCCCGACCGTCGAGCACGTCGCGACGACCACCGTGACGGCGGTGTCCCAGACCGACTCGTCCATCAGCTTCCACGTGTCGCGGGTGGGCACGCCGGTGCTCGTCAAGGTCTCCTATTTCCCCAATTGGAGCGCCAGCGGCGCAGACGGGCCATGGCGCGTCACGCCCAATCTCATGGTCGTGGTGCCGACGAGCCATGACGTGACCCTCACCTACGGGCGCTCCGCGGCGGACGACCTCGGCCAGTTGGCGACCCTGGTCGGTGTCGTGGCTCTGGTCGTGCTGTTCGTGGTGCCCTCGGTCCGACGATGGAGGCTCAGAACGAGGGCTTGATCGGGCGCCATGGCGTCGGTCCGGGCCACACGGCCCTCGGCCTCGCTCGGAATGGCCGCCCCGGACGCGAGGGATGAGACAAAAGCAACAAAATCTGTCTAATATGTTCCATGATGACGGCGACGCTGCAGGACGCCACCCCGGGCGCCGGCGTGGGTGCGTCCCCGGTCCGCTCCTTCAGCCCGACGGAGGAACGGATCCTCGTCGCCGCTCTGGGCCTGATCGGCCGGCGCGGCGTCAAGCGGCTCGGCATGCAGGAGATCGCTGAGTCGGCGGGGGTGTCGCGGGGCACTCTGTACCGCTATTTCCCGAGCAAGGACCAGGTGCTGCTCGGCGCCGCCGCCTATGACGAGCGTCGTTTCAGCGCGGGGCTCGACGAGGTCCTGGCGACGACCCGGGCTCCTGAGGACCAGATCGGCGCGTTCATGGCCTACGCCTTCGACTTCATACGGTCCCACCCGTGCCGCCCGCTCTTCGAGTCCGAGCCGGGGTTCGTCATGGGCTACCTGTTGGAGCATCTGCCGTCGCTGCGCGGGGAGCTCGTGCTGCGGCTGGGCGACGCCTTCGACACCGTGCCCGCCGTGGCCGCCGGAGCGCTCGACCGCGAGCAGCTCGTGGACGTCGTCGTCCGCCTGTTCGCCGCCAGCTGGATCATCCCCGAGTCAGACGATGCCTCACTCGTCCAATCCATCAACCGCATCCTTCAGATCGCGCCCGAGTAACGGGGGAGTACACATGGAAACCGAAACCACGACGACCACGGACGAGGGCAACCCGCTCAACGGCATGGATCCCGAAATGGCGGCGCACCCGCAGCCCATCTTCAAACTGATGCGCGACGACATGCCGGTCATGGAGGTGGATATGGGCTCCGGTCGTGGTGTGCTGCTGACGCGCAAGGCGGAGATCGACGAGGCTCTGCGCCACCCCGAGATCTTCTCCTCCAACATGGATGCCGTGGACCTCAAGAACAAGCGGCCCATGATCCCGTTGCAAATCGACCCTCCGGACCACAAGAAGTTCCGCAAGCTCCTCGACCCCCTCTTCGCCCCGCGCAAGATGGCCCTTCTCGACGACGAGGTCTCGGCCCTCGTCAACCACCTCATCGACGGCTTCGTCGAACGTGGTGAGGTGGACTTCGCGAAGGAGTTCTCCATCCCCTTCCCTTCGCAGGTGTTCCTGACCTTCCTGGGCCTACCCCTCGACGAGCTCGATCGGTTCCTCGTCATGAAGGACGGGATCATCCGCCCCGACCACGTGATCGGGAAGCCGTACGGGTCCCGGGCGGTGCACGACTACCAGCAGAAGGTCGCTGACTCCGTCTACGACTACTTCGAGGAGATCCTGGACCAGCGCGAGGTGGAGCGGCGCAGTGACCTGCTCTCGCACTTCCTCGACGCGGAGGTCGAAGGCGACCGTCTGAGTCGCGAGGACATCCTCGACATCTGCTTCCTGTTCCTGATCGCCGGGCTCGACACCGTCACGGCGACACTCGACTGCATGTTCTCCTTCCTGGCCCAGCATCCCGACCACCGTCGCCAGATCGTCGAGAGCCCGGAGGTGATCCCCAACGCGATCGAAGAGCTCCTGCGCTGGGAGACACCGGTCATGGGTGTCGCCAGGGTGGCAGTGGAGGAGACCGAGCTCGGCGGGTGCCCCGTGCATGTGGGGGACGCGGTCATGATCATGCTCGGGTCGGCGAACACCGACGAGACCGAATTCCCCGACGCCGACCAGGTGAGCTTCAATCGGGAGGTCAATCGCCACATCGCCTTCGGCGGCGGCATCCATCGCTGCCTGGGATCGAACCTGGCCCGGCTCGAGCTGCGGGTCGCGCTGCGGGAGTGGCACAAGCGGATACCCGAGTACGAGGTGGAGCCGGGTCACACCCTCGTCTACACGCCCTCCATCCGCTCCATCGAGCACTTCCCGATGCGCTTCACGGCATCGGCGTAACCGCCTCGGAGCTGCGCCGCCCCCCGTCACCGACGTGCTCGGTCCAGCGGCCATCGTGCCAGTAGCGCTGCTCGTGGCGCCCCGAGGGATCGGGGTACCAGCCTGAAGGAGGGGCGTCGCCGGCACTTCCGGACGCGGCGGGCGAGCGTTGGTGCAGCAGCCGAGCCACCCGGCTCAGCTCGGACAGCTCCTCGACGAGCCGGTTCGCCTCTGCCACCTCCCGGTCCCTGAACTCGGCCCGCGCTCGCTTCCCGGCCACGTCGACATGGACGGTGGCCAGCCCGAGTGGTCGCTGCAGCGGGCCCCGGACGAGCCGGACGCTCTGTGACTTCTCGAGCGGCACCCAGGTCGTCGCCCGGTTGATCCTTCCCGTCACGCACACTGCGTGGGCGCCGTCGTAGCCGGCGGAGAGGAAGTGGAAGCTCAGCGGCGCCTTGAGCTTGGCCCGCCGCGGTGGTGGCGTCCGTTCCGGATCGGGACCACCCAGGAGGCGGGCCAGCAGGTGCCAGGAGTCCTGTTGCGAGCCGACGGGGAGCAGCGCCTTGCGCACGACGGCGGTGCCCTCACCGCGCTGGTTGCGTGCCGTCGCCCCGGCGATGTCCACCTCCAGGCGGCACCACCCGAAGGGCCGCCAGAGGAGGGGTTCCACCTGGCGCACGGCCTGGATCCGTCCGTAGGGGACGGTCTCGGAGATCGTCTGCAGCAGCCCGCGCCGTATGCGGACCCCCTCGGGCCCCTCCACCGCGATGAAGGCGTATTGGCCCGAGAGCCTCCGCCAGATCACGCCGGCGAAGCTGAGGAGGTAGACGGCCAGGAAGCCGGCGACGGCTGCCGCCGTCCTGGGTTCGAACTCGTCGAGGACGGCCAGGGCGGTGATGGTGCCGATCAAGATGATGCTCACGAGCGAGAGCAGGACCGAGCCGATCAGGCGACCCGTCGTCACCAAGGCCATGGGGAGGCCGGTGTTGCTCGACACCGCCACATCGGGGTCATGGTGGCCGACCAACAGCGCCAGCCGGAGCTCGGCTGCCTGTGCCTCGGCCAGGTAGGCGAGCTTGCCGTCGGTCGATCCCGATCCGGCCACACGGATGCGCAGCTCCGACACGCCGAGGATGCGGGCGAGCAGGGGGCGGACGATGTCGACCGCCTGGATGCGGGCCAGCGGGAGCCGGCGCGAGTCCTTCCTGATGAGGCCGGTCTCTATCCGCAGCGTGTCCCCCTCGAAGCGCCAGCGGGTGACCATCCAGTGCACGTAGCCGTACACGGCGGAGGCCAGTGTGAGCACGACAAGGTAGTCGGTCTCGGCGCGCCCGTTCTCCGCCTTCGAGTGGACGGTGGAGACCAGGAACAGCAGGACCAGGGCCGGCACGAGGCGGCCCACCCGCGCCACCGGCGAGAGCGGATGGAGGCGTTGCCACCCCCCGTCGGAAGGCTCTGCGTCGGGATGCTCGGTCGTCACATGCCCGCCGCCATCGACTCACCCAGCTCGGTCAGCCGGTCCCGGAGCCGCGCCGCCTCGGCGACCTCGAGGCCGGGGATGCGGGCGTCGCTGGCCGCGGCGGCCGTGTGCAGCTTGACCGTCGACAGGTGGAAGAGCCGTTCAATCGGGCCCGCCGTCACCTCGACGAACTGCATCCTGCCGTAGGGCACCACGGACAGGCGCTGCACCATGACGCCGCGGGCCACGAGGAGATCCTCGTGGCGTTCCTGGTAGCGCCAGGCCCGGTAACGGCGACGGACGAACCACGAGAACGCGGCGCCGAGCACCAGCACGACGACGACGCTGACGACTCCGGCCGTCGACCCCTCGGCGGCGAGGAAGACGAGGCCGAAGAACGCGGCCAGGAGCGCGGTCATCGTTCCCACTTCGGCGCGCCGCATCCGCCACAGCCCCTGCGAGGGGCGGAGCCAGGCCTGTTCCTCCGACACGGTCATGGTGAAACGTTACGGGGAGCGCCGCCGGCGTAGGGTGGCAATTGTGCCTGAGTTGCTGGGCTCCAGGACAAGAAGGTTGGCCATGGCCCTCGAGGCCGTCGCCGGGCAGGTGTACTTCTCCCCCGAATGCCACGCGGCCTATGCCGAGCTCGGGTTCTCGCCCAGCCCGGGCACCATCGCGGGCGGCGTGCAGCTGCCGGACGGCCCGGCCTACTTCACGAGCCGCGGCTCGGTGATGGGGCAGGTCCCCGGCCAGGTCGTCGCGGCCGCCTTCGCGGTGTTCAATCCCGACGCCGTCGTGCCGTCCGTCGAGCTCGGGTGGTCCAAGGTGGACGCGGCCACCATCTGCGCCGCTCGGACCAGGGGAGCGGTGGACCAGCTGGTGCGCGTCCTCGGTGCCGAGCCCCAGGGACTGCGGCGCGCGACGGAGTTGCTGGCCGACGCGGCGGCGCCCCTGCGGCCCGAGGGCAAGCCCCTCTTCGCCGGCCTCCTGAGCCTCGGCCTGCCGGGCGACCCGATGGGTGACCTGTGGCGCCTGGCCGACACGCTGCGCGAGTTTCGGGGCGACGCGCACACCGCGGCCTGGACGTCGGCCGGCCTGGACGCCACGGAGATCGGCCTGTTGACCGAGCTCTACTGGGGTCTCCCGCTCCGCAGCTACATCAGGACGCGCGCCTGGTCCGACGCCCAGCTCGACGAGGCCGAGGCCCGTCTCGAGGCGAGGGGACTCGTCGCCGGGGGAGGGCTCACCGACGCCGGGCGCGTGCTGCGGGAGTCGGTCGAGGTGGCCACCGATGCCCAGTGCGAGGTGATGGTCGACTCGCTCGGCCGTCGTTTCGACGATCTCATGGAGATGCTGGTCCCATGGGGTCGGGCCGTGCGCGAGGCCGGCGGCTACCCGAGTCAGGGTCCGCACGACCTGGCACCGCTGCGCTGATCCGATCTAGTAGAGCGGCGACCAGGCCGCGCTCCGCAGGAGTCGGCTCTCCCACTGGTCGCGCACGCTGAGAGCATCGTGCATCCACGTGCCCGGCGCGGAGGCGGACGGCGGCAGGTCGTTCCCCAGCAACCAGAGCAGCGCCTTGTGGTTGACCACCCGCTGCCACAGGATCACCTCCGTGGTGCGGTGGGTGCCGTACGCGGGTTGGAAGGCGGCCTCGAGCTCGATGATGCCGGTGCCCTCCCGCTTCTGGGAGCCCAGTGTGCCCTCCGCGTACAGGGTGCCCGCCTTGTCGAGATAGGCCTGCAGCCCCCCGGGAAAGGGCCAGGCGGTGTCCTCCATGAAGAGGCTGTTCTCGTGTGTGGCCCCGTCGGTCGGGACACCGGCCAGGTCGATGTCCTGCAGAGGCGACCACGGCACGGGGGTCACGATCTTGGCCTCGTGGGCGTGGCGCATCGCGTCGACCTCGGCCGACCAGGCGGCCAGGTCTCCGACGCGCACTCGCTCGGACAGCTCGCCCCAGGCGGTGGCGTCACGGCAGCCGGTGACGGTGACGATGGTGTAGGCGGGCCCGCTCCCGTGCGCCACGCGGAGGAACCAGAGCAGCCGGCTGCCGTCGCTCTGCGCCAGGGCGGGGATCAGCTGTTCGCGGTACGCCTCGTCGAACTCGTCCTCTCGGGCGCCGGCGACGCGGTGGACTTCGTGGAGCAACAGCATGGTGGGACCCCCCTGTGGTCGGTGTGTCGGTCGGTTCGGTGCGATGGGCGTTGGTCGGGTGCGGGTTCCTCGGTGGTGCGCCTCAGCGTGTGGTGCAGATCCCGCCGTCGACGGGGATGATGGCACCGGTCAGGTAGGCCCCGGCCCGCGACGCCAGGTAGATGGCGGCGCCGGCCATGTCGTCGGGCCGCCCGATGCGCTTGAGCGGCGCACCCGCCTCGATCTGGTCGCGGAAGGCATCGAGCGTCGCCGCCATCATCTTGGACTCGAAGGGGCCGGGAGCGATCGCGTTCACGGTGATGGTCGGGGCGAGTCGCTTGGCCAGGTGGCGGGTCATCTGGTGCACCGCCGCCTTGGACGCGGAGTACGAATAGGTCTCGAGCGCAGGCACGCTGATGCCGTCAACGGACCCGATGTTGACGACACGGGCGGGCTCCTCCTGGGTCCCGGCCTTCTGTAGGAGGGGGACCAGGAATTTGGTCAGGTGGAAGACACCCTTGACGTTGAGGGCGAGGACCCGCTCGAACGCCGCCTCGTCGAAGTCGGCCAGGGGAGCGCCCCAGGTGGCCCCCGCGTTGTTGACCAGGATGTCGAGCTTGTCGACGCGTGACGCCATCTCGTCGGCCAGGCGGCGGCACTCCGGCTCCGACGACAGGTCCGCCGGGACCGCGAAGCAGGATCCCTTCTGCGAGAGCTCGGCGGCCACCTGCTCGCACGCCTCCACCTTGCGCGACGAGATGTACACCGTCACCCCGGCGTCGACGTAGCCCTCGGCGATCATCCGCCCGATGCCACGGCTGCCGCCGGTGACGAGCGCCGTCTTGCCGGCGATGTCGAAGAGATCGGACGCCGTCATCGGCCCATTGTTGCCGTTGATGTCACGGGACGGCCAGCGCGACTGCGCTGCGGACCATGACGCCGGCCCCGACCCGGAGCGAGGCGTCCTCCACGGAGAAGGTCGGGCTGTGGTGCATGCCGCTCGAGCCGTCCTCCGAGGCGCCCCCGACGAAGAAGTAGCAACCGGGCAGGTGGTTGAGGAATTCACTCACGTCGTCGCTGGGGGACGAGGGCGGCATGCGGAGCACCTGCTCGGCGCCCAGGGCGATGCGAGCCTCGGCCTCCACCAGGTCCACCACCGCCGGATCGTTCACCACGGCCGGGGTGTGCTCGGGCACGTCGAGCGCGATCTGTACCCCCTGGGCGTCCGCGACAGATGCGCAGAGCCCGCGCAGCCGGTCGAAGGCCACGGCGCGCTGGTCCGCCGTGAAGGTCCGCAGGGTGCCCGTGACCCGAGCGGAGGTGGGGACGACGTTGACGGCGGTTCCCGCGTTGAGCGTCCCGGCGCTGCACACGCAGTTGGCGCCCTCGAACGACAGACCGTCGGCCACCTCGCCCAGCCGGCTGACCAGCTCGGCGGTGGCCCGGATGACGTCGCCCTGACCGGTCGGGATGGCACCGTGGCCGCCCGGCCCCGTGAGCGTGATGCGCAGTGAGTGCGCCTCGGACATGGTCACGCCGCCCCGCAGCGCCACCAGGCCGGTGGGGATCTGCGAGGTCACGTGGAACCCCACCAGCCGTGATCCCTCCATCACCGCGAGCGCGCCGCCCTCGACCATCACCTTGGCCCCGCAGAGCGCCTCCTCCCCCGGCTGGAAGAGGAACACGAAGCGCCCGGACAGGTCCTCGCGCCGCGAGGCCAGCACGGTGGCGGCGCCGAGGAGAGCGGCGACGTGGACGTCATGGCCGCAGGCGTGCATGACGCCCTCGATCTCGGAGTGGCCCGGGCGCGCCGGGTCCTCTTGGACCGGAAGCGCGTCGATGTCGGCCCGCAGCACCACGCTGCGTCCCGGCCGGCCCCCCTCCATGGCGAAGATCCCGCCCGTCTCGGTGACCCGGACGGCCTCGGGGATCCCGAGCGCAGCCATGTGGTCCCGGATGAGCCCGGTCGTGTGGTGCTCGGCGAACGCGAGCTCGGGCCGGCGGTGGATCTCGCGCCGCAGGTCCACCATCTCGTCGTAGACGGCGTCGCCGGGCGACGTCCCGAGCAGGTCGCTCACGTCAGCGGCCGAGCAGGTCGCGGGCGATGTGGGTCACCTGGATCTCGTCCGTGCCGGCGTAGATCTGGAACACCTTGGCGTCGCGGGCCAGCTGCTCCACCCGGAACTCCGACATGTACCCGTTGCCGCCGAAGAGCTGCACCGCTTCCATGGCGACCTCGGAAGCCGCCTGGGCCGAGTACAGCTTCATCGCCGATGCCTCGGCCAGGGTGAGGCTCTTGCCCGCCGAGCTCATCTCGATGTGCCGGAAGACGAGGTTCTCGACGTTGAGCCGGGCGATCTCCATGCGGGCGAGCTTCAGCTGAATGAGCTGGAATTCGGCGATCGGCCGCTCCCACAGCAGCCGGTCCTTGGCGTACTGCACGGAGAGCTTGAGGCACTCCTCTATGAGGCCGAGCGACATGGCGGCGACACCGGCCCGCTCGGTGACGAAGTTGCCCTTGGCGCTCTCGCGGCCCTCGCTCCCGCCCGGCGACCCCTCGGTCTCCCCGAGCAACCGGTCCCGGCCCGCCCGCACGTCGGTGAGGAACAGCTCGCCGGTCGGCGACGAATGGAGGCCCATCTTGCGGAAGGGCTTGGACTGCTCGAGCCCCGGCATGCCGCGGTCGAGGATGAACGTGAGGACCGGGCGCTGGCGCAGTGGTGTGTCGCTTCCGTCGTCGAGCTTGGCGTAGAAGACGATGGTGTCGGCGTAGGGGCCGTTCGTGATGAACGTCTTGTTGCCGCTGATGACGTACTCGTCGCCGTCGCGAAGGGCCGTCGCCTTCATCCCCCCGAGGGCGTCGGAGCCCGAGTCCGGCTCGGTGATCGCCCAGGCGCCGATTTTCTCCAGCGTCAGGAGGTCGAGACCCCAACGCTCCATTTGGGCGGGGGTCCCGCTCTTCATGATGGTGCCCGCCGCCAGCCCGGTGCTGACCCCGAGCGCCGTCACGATGCCGGGGCAGTAGTGGCAGAGCTCAATGATCGGGATGAGCGTCAGAGCGGCGTTGCCGCCGCCCTCGTACCGCTCGGCGGGCGGGTTCCCCGACGTCCTGCGCTCGAGCGCGCGCTTGAAGGAGTCGCGCGCCATGACGTCCAGCCCGAAGGTCCGGTAGAGCTTGCGGATCACCTCGTAGGGTGGGGTGTCGCCGTGCTCGAGTTCCTCGACGTTGGGCTTGACCTCTTCTTCGACGAAGCGCCGCACCGTGTCGCGGATTGCCAGTTGCTCCTCTGACCACTCGTACATGACGTGCCTCCCGGCGACTCCGGTGAGCCCCCGCCGCACCGACCCTACAGGGCCGTGCCCCCGCTGCTCTGCGTCGCCTACCTCCTGGGCAGTGTGAGGTCTGGCTCGGGCGGCCCGGCCGGACGGGGTCGGCGCTGGCGCAGCGTGCCGCGTGCGCTCTCGGAGTGCCGCTGTGTCCTCGAGACGATGATCCGGCTGGCCACGAGCAGCAGCAGGACGATCACCACGAGGATCAGCGCGGCATCGAAGGCCAGGTAGTGGTACTGGGTTTCCGGCGCGTTGTAGTACTGGAACACGACGTAGGTGAGGTACGGGAATTGGGCGTGGGTCAGCGAGTGCGGCAGCGTCGGTGAGAACCCGGCGGTGTAGATGAGCGGGGCCGTCTCGCCGCACGCGATGGCCAGCGCCAGCAGGAGCCCGGTGACGATGCCGGGCAGCGCGCTCTTGAGGACCACCTTGCGCAGGCCGTAGCCCATCGACATGCCGAGTGCCTCCGCGCCCTCCCGGTAGCCCGTCGGGACCTGGCGCAGCGCGGTCTCCGTCGTCTTCGCGATGTAGGGGATCACCATGATGGACAGGATGATGACCGCGGGGAGGAGCGAGAAGCCCCAGTGCAGGCCCACCACGAGCGCCGTGTAGCCGACGTAGCCCAGCACGATGGACGGGAAGCCGGCCAGGATGTCGGACGCGGTTCGCAAGGGCCCGCCACTGGCCTTCCCGCTGCGCTTCCGGGGCCGGGCCAGCTCTGCCAGGTGGATCCCGGCCAGGACGCCGATCGAACCCGCGACAATGAAGACGCCGAGCATGAGGATCAGGGTGCCGAGGATCTGGTCGCGCAGCCCGCCCCCCGACGGCGTCAGGGTGGTCCACAGGACGTTCCACTGCCAGTGGGGCACCGCGTGTGCCAGCACGCTGATGAGGAGCCAGGCCGCCGGCGCCATGATCAGGGCGAGGGCAACGTAGGTCAGCACCCGCCAGGTGATGGTCGAGATGCGTCGGCGACGCGTCGAGGGCCCCGCGGCCAGTGTCGTCGTCATGCGCCACCAACCGGCGCGCCGATGCGGTTGGTGCGCGTGATGATGACGCGCGCCGCCAGGTTGACCCCGACCGAGATGACCGCCAGGACGAGCGCCAGCTCGGCCAGGGTCGCCACGGCAAAGCCGGTGCCGTCGGTGAAGGCGCCGTCGAGCTGGGTCAGGATCGTGGCGGCCACGGTGGTGAACGGCTGATAGATGTTGATGGGGATGCGCAGGGCGGCCCCGCCGATCATGACGATGGCGATCGTCTCTCCGAGCGCACGGCCGAGACCGAGGACCGTGGCGCCGATGATCCCGGACCGCACCCATGGCAGCGTGACCTTGTTGGCCACCTCCCAGTCGGTCATGCCGAGGGCGGACGCACCTTCTTTCGGGAGTGGCGGCACCTGCAGGAACAGGTCACGGGTGGTCGAGGTGATGATGGGCACGATCATCAGGGACAGCACGATGCCGGCCGAGAGGAGGCCTTCGCCCCCACCGACCGGGTTGCGGAAGTAGCGGAGCACGGGCACGTTGGGTGCGTGGTCGGCGATGATCGGGTAGACGTTGTGGGCCAACCAGGGGCCGAAGGTGAGGATCCCCCACAGGCCGATCACCACGCTCGGGATCCCGGCGAGGATCTCAATGGCGAGCCCGAGCGGCCGGGAGATCCAGCCCGGGAGGCGCTCGGTCAGAGCGAAGGCCGCACCGATGGACAGCGGGAGGGCGATGACGATGGCGATGAGCGAGGACGCCAGCGTCCCCCAGAGGATGGCGAGGGCCCCGTACTGCGACCCCATCGGGTGGGCGACCCCGTCGGTGTGCACGACGGCGCCGTAACCGCTTCCCTCGGTCCAGTTGCGCCCGTAGAGGAAGTACCAGCCGTTGACCCGGATCGCCGGCCACGCTTTCAGCGCGAGCACGGTGACGGCGAAGACCAGCGCGGCCAGGGGCAGCACCACGGCCACCCTGGCCGACCACCGCCAGGCATGCTCCTCGTTGTTGCGGAAGAAGGCTGCGGCCCGCTTGGGAAGCGGGGGCTTGCCGATCGACTCCGCCTGCGGCGTGGCGGGGAGCCTCCCCGCCACGCCGCCAACGGCAGTCACTACTTGATGCCGAGGATCTGCTTCACCGATTGCGCCTCCACCTTGGAGGGCAACGGCTGGAAGTTGACCTGGGACAGGTACGACGTGCTGTTCCCGTACTTCGGGCTGATCGCCCACTCGAGCACCGACCGGACGTTCTTGGCCGTCGAGCTGCTCGACTGATTATCCGAGACGATGGCGTACTCGTAGTTGACGATCGGGTAGCCGTTGTCGATGTTGCCGTAGATCAGTGAGATCGTCCCGTTGGCCGGGGTCTTCTTCACGAAGCCGGCCGCCTCGGCGGCGATCGACGCCTGCGTCGGGACCACGAACTGGCCCTTGGTGTTGCCCAGGGCGGCGTACGCCAGACCGGCCTGCAGCGTCTGCGTCAGGTAGCTGATGCCGATGTAGGCGATGCAGCCCGGCGTAGCCTTGCAGCCAGAGACCATGCCCGAGTTCCCGGTCTCACCCAGGGCGCCCGGGGCGGCCGGCCACGGGACGGTGGTGTTGAAGCCGATCTTGGCGCCCCAGCCCGAGGGGTCGGCCTTCGAGAGGTACTGGGTGAAGAGGAAGGTGTCGCCGCTGCTGTCGGAGCGGTGCAGGGTGACGATCGGGGTCGCGGGAAGGGTCACCCCCGGGTTCGCGCTCGTGATCTGCGAGGCGTTCCACTTGGTGATCTGACCCTGGTAGATCTCCGAGAGGACCTTTCCACTGAGCTTCAGGTGCGAGAGCACGCCCGGGATGTTGTAGGCCACCATCTGGGCCGAGATGGCCACCGGGATGTTCTTCAGGTCCGGGTTGGCCGACACCACGCTGGGGGACAGGTACGCGTCGGAGGCGCCGATGTCGATGGTGCCGTTCTCGGCCTCCGAGATCCCTGTGCCCGAGCCGGTGCCCGCCGTCTGGATGGTGGTGCTCGAGAACTTCGTGTTGTAGGCGCCGGCCCACAGGTTGAAGAGCGGGTAGAGCAGGGTGCTCCCGGTCTCGGTCACGGTGCCGCCGGACGGGGTCTCCACGCCGCTGCCGGGCAGCTTGATGCTGGCCGAGGCGGCCGTGCCGATCACGACCGAGCTCAGCGCGAGCCCGGCCACAGCGGTGACGATCGCGCCGCGCCGAAGCCTTGCTGCGCGCATCAGTGGTTTCACAGTTTCTCTCCTTGTGGGGTTGTCGGTGTGTGCTTCTCTGTTGCCCATGGGTGACCTGCCGCGAGGGTGGTGTGAGCCATTGCCTGTGAGCGGGTGGGGTCCTTACCCCATCCGTCCGGTGACATAGCGCTCGGTGTCCGGGTGCTGCGGCCGGTTGAACAGGTCGTCCGTCGCGCCGTGCTCCAACAGCTGACCCTGGTAGAAGAACATCGTGCGGTGCGACACCCGCATGGCCTGGCCGAGGTTGTGCGTGACCACGATCAGGGTGAGCGCGGGCGTCAGCGTCTTGAGCAGCGCCTCGATCGACTCCGTCGTCACCGGGTCGAGCGATGACGTGGGTTCGTCGAGCAGGAGGACCTCCGGACCGACGGCGAGGGCGCGGGCCAGGCAAAGAAGCTGCTGCTGGCCGCCGGAGAGGCGGAACGGCGAATCGTTGAGCCGGTCCTTGACGGCGTCCCAGAGGCCGACCTCGGTCAGCCGCCGCTCACACACCACGTCGAGCTGCTTGCCCTTGGCGATGCGGTGCGCCTTGACCCCCGCCACCACGTTGTCCTTGATCGACATCGGGAACGGGTTGGGACGCTGGAAGAGCATGCCGATCCGCCTGCGCAGGGTCAGGAGGTCGACGCCCTGACCCCAGAGGCTGGTGTCGTCGAACATCACGTCGCCCGTGCGCGTGAAGCCAGGCACGCGGTCGTTCATGCGGTTGAGCGTGCGCAGGAAGGTGGACTTGCCCGAGCCCGTCGGTCCGATGAGCGCCGTGATCGACCCTCGCCGCAGCGCGACGTTCAAGTCGGCGAGGACGATGCGACCCGAGAAACCGAGGTTGAGGTTGACCGACTCCATGACTTCTTCGGGTCGCGCGGCGTCCGGGTCGAGCGACTTGAGGGCCTCGTCGATACCGGATTGCTCGCTCGTCGTAACGGGATCGATACGGGTCTCGATACCTTCACCATCACTCACTACCAGGAACGTAGTTGTGCGAGGTGAACGCCCGGCAACAGGAGCGCAACCTCAGGGTGAACTGTTCTCATCGCGCGGGTAATGAGCGCGCCGGGCGCCTGCCACCCCAGGTTGCCGTCAGCCTCGCAGGGCCCCGGCGGCGTCCGACTGGCGCGCCGTGAGGTCGCGGTGGGCCGCGGCGACCGCCGTGACGATCCCGGGGGCCCAGGCGATGACGGCCAGGCAGGCGAGCGCGGCCGGAATGGAGAGGGCGAGCGCCGCCCCGGTCGAGAACAGCGCGCAGATGCCGGCGGCACCGCTCACGGAAGCGGCGACCAGCCAGGCGATCCACCAGTGCAGCACCCGCGGCCGGTGGGGGTCGTCGGGCGGGAGGCAGTCTCGTATCGCCGAGTAGGGGACCCACAGGTTGACGACCGGCACGAACCACGAGCCGACGCCCCAGGCCGGGGAGCGACGGGAGGGGATGCCGAGTGCCCTGGCCGCCGACGCGGCCCGGTGCTGCCAGATGCACGCCACCACGACGGCGGCCACCGCGAGCAGCCCGACGATGAGGCTGACCGCGCTGATCCCGCCCGAGCCGTGGTACGGCGGCGGTGTGGTCCCGTTCTGCGCATCGTGCCAGTCCACCCGGAACTGGTGGCCGATGGAGAGCAGCTGGTCCGCGTTCACCCGCTGCACGATGAGGTTGACGAGGTAGTACACGGCCGGCATCACGACGGCGGCGCGCGCCACGGGCACCATCGCCAGCTCGTTGTCGACCAGGCCGCTCGTGTTGTACGTCGTGAGACGCTCCGACGCCACCGCCCACGGAGCCACCTGCGATGCGGGCACCCGGGGCGGGCTCGCGCCGGCCCAGGGCGGGGGCGGGGGGTGCGAGGGCAGGACGGTCGCCTCGGTCCAGGAGTACCCGTTCCACCAGCGCTGCCCCGGGCCGCCGGCCGGGTCCGGGTACCACCCCGGTGGCGCGCCGGGGTAGCCGCTGTGCTCGCTCACCCTCCCATCCTGCCAAAGGCCGGGGTGGGTGCCGCACACGCATAGCCTCGGCCGCATGCGGATCTTCGTGGCCGGGGGAACCGGAGCCATCGGGCGCCCGCTGGTCACCGCCTTGGTGGCTGCGGGGCACGAGGTCACCGTGTTCTCCCGCTCCGAGGGCCGGGTCGCCGCCCTCGGTGTCCCCGGGGTCGTCCCGGCGGTGGGCGACGCGCTGGACCCGGCCTCCCTGACACGCGCCGTCCGGGCGTCGGAGCCCGACGTCGTGGTCAACCAGTTGACGAGCCTGGCCCGGTCCGCCAACCCCGTGGCGCTCAAGCGCGGGTTCGACACGACCGGCCGGCTGCGTCGCCAGGCCTCGGGCACCCTCGTCACGGCCGCCCGGCTCGCGGGCGCGCGGCGCGTGGTGGCCCAGAGCATCGCGTTCGCCTACCGGCCCGGTCCCGGTGTGCGCACGGAGTCCGATCCGCTGTGGACGGACGCCAAGGGCCAGATCGGTCGGCTCACCGGCCCGGTCGCCGCCCTCGAGTCGGCCACGCGGGGTGATGACGCCGTGGAGGGCGTCGTTCTCCGCTACGGCTCGTTCTACGGGCCGGGCACCTACTTCGCCGCCGGCGGTCTCTACGCGTCCATGGTCGCCAAGCGCCGGCTCCCCGTTCCCGGTGACGGCGGAGGACTGTTCGGCTTCGTGCACGTCGACGACGCGGCGGCAGCCACTGTCGCGGCGCTCGACGGTCCGGTGGGCACCTTCAACGTGGTCGACGACGTGCCGGCCCCGGCGTCGGAGTGGATGCCGCTCCTGGCGCGGCTGCTCGGCGCCAAGCCGCCCCACCGCGTGCCCGAGGCGCTCGCCCGGATCGGGGCGGGCCGGTTCCTGGCCTACCTCATGTGCGACCAGCCGGCCGTCTCGAACACGCAGGCGCGCGCCGAGCTCGCGTGGTCGCCCCGCTACCCCGACTGGCACGACGGGTTGGCGGCCGCCCTCGGGGTTGCCTAGGCCGGAGCTCGCGCCGCCGGCCGTCACCCCCCGACGGGCAGCCCCAGCGCGGCGCCGACGACGCCGATCACTCCGGCGCCGACCAGGGTCAGCACCACGCTGCGCCGCAAGCCCACGATGACGGCCAGCGATACGGCCAGGATCACGACCTGCCACACGTGCGCGATGCCGAGGGCGAGCGGAATGGACGCGCCGGCGATGGCACCGATGGCTCCTGGACCGGCGCCGGCGAGGAAGGACTGCGCCACGCGGTTGGTCCGGAGCGCGCCGAAGTGCCGTGCTCCGACCACGATGAACACGAATGACGGCGAGAACGCGACCAGTGCCGCCAGGAGCGCGCCAGCGACGCCCCCAGCGGCGTAGCCGACCACGGCGACCGTCTGGACCACCGGGCCCGGGGTGATCTGCCCCAGCGCCACCGCATTGAGGAACTGGCTGTTGGTCATCCAGTGGTAGTGGTGCACGGCGTCGGCCTGCATGAGCGGAATGATGACGAAGCCGCCGCCGAACGACAGGGCCCCCACCTTGAGCGCCACCCACGTGAGCGCGCCCAGCCCACCCGCTGCGGCCACGCCGAGCGGCGCCACGACGAGCCCGTTGAGGGCCTTCGGCGGCCGTACACCGCCCGAGAGGGCGACCTCCACCAGGCCGCACGCGAGCAGCACGAGCACGAGGAAGGTGCCGACCGTCGCCGCCGCGGCGCCGCCGACCACGGCGTAGACGACCCAGCGTGCCCGCCGGGCGCGCGCCGGGCCGGCCCGGCGCCAGCTGGCCGGCATGAGGCCGAGGGCGGCGTTGACCGCGACCGGCGCCACGGCGGCACCGGCTCCGAGTGCCGCGCCCTTGACCCAGGTGGGCGGGTTGGACGCCAGGAACAGCGCGGCCAGAGCGATGATGACGGCCAGCCCGGGCACAATGAAGCAGACGCCGCCCACCACGGCGCCCGGCACGCCGCGCAGCCGCCAGGCGCAGTAGATCATCAGCTGCGTCGACGCCGGGCCGGGGAGGAGGTTCGTCGCGGCAATGGCATCCTCGAACTCGGCCTCGTCCAGCCACGCCTCGCGCTCGACGGCGAGGCGGCGCAGCATGGCGATGTGGGTCGGTGGCCCGCCGAAGCCGGTGCAGCCGATGCGGCCCCACTCCCTGGCGATCGTGCCGAGGGCGACGTCGGGACGGGCGTCCGGAGTCGGCTCGTCCGGCATGCCTCATGTTGGCATGCCGTCCGGGCCCGGTCGCGGGTTAGAGGAGCGCGGGCAGTGCTTCCGACATCGCGTTGATGTGGGCATCGACGCCCACCAGCCCCGCATGCATGGTGATGAGGGAGAGATGGCTGGCGCCCGCCTGGCGCCAGCGACGGGCGTGCTCGGCCAGCTTGTCGAGGTCGCGGACGGCGTACTCGACTCGGCCCTCGAAGCTGAAGCCCGACAGGTCGCGGCCCACCTCGGTGGCGCCCTCGCGGATGATCTCGAGGGCGGCCTCCAGGCCGCCGCCCGGACGGACGTGGGGGAACCAGCCGTCGGCCACCCGCCCCACCCGCCGCAACGCGGCCGGGGCGAAGGCGCCGATCCAGATCGGGATGGGCCGCTGCAGCGGGAGCGGCGCCAGCCCGGCGGCCCGGATGTGGTGGAAGCGCCCGTCGACCGTGACGCTCTTCTCGGTCCACAGCGCGCGGAGCACGGCGATCTGCTCCTCGAGGATCGCGCTGCGCTGCTCGAAGGGCACGCCGAGCGCGTCGTACTCGAGCTTGTTCCAGCCGATGCCGAGCCCCAGCCGGAAGCGGCCGCCGCACAGCAGGTCGACCTCGGCCGCCTGCTTGGCCAGCAGTGCTGTCTGGCGCTGCGGCCCGATCAGGATCGAGGTGGCGAAGGCGAGGTCCGTGCAGCCCGCGAGATAGGCGAACATGGTAAGCGGTTCGCGGAACGTGTCGTCGATCGTGTAAGGCCCGCCGATGTCCCCGTGCACCGCGAGGTCGCCGCCGAGCACGTGGTCGTACGCCGCCAGGTGGGTGTAACCCAGGCCCGAGGCGGCCTGTCCGAACGCGCGCACCGCACCAAGGTCGCCGCCCACCTCGGTCTGGGGGAAGATCACGCCGATGTCCATCTCCGCAGTCTGCCCTGCTCCGGACCTCCCGTGCGACGCCGGCCCGGATGCGGGACGGGCCGGTTAACTTGGTGGACGTGTTGGTCCGCATCTTCGTGGAGCCCCAACAGGGGGCGACGTACGACACGCTCGTCACGATGGCGCAGGCGGTCGAGGCGGGCGGCTTCGATGCCTTCTTCCGCTCCGACCACTTCCTGGCCATGGGAGGCGACGGCCTGCCCGGACCGACGGATGCCTGGGTCACCCTGGCCGGGATCGCGCGGGAGACCGAGCGCATCCGCCTGGGGACGCTGGTCACCTCGGCCACCTTCAGGCTCCCGGGGCTGCTCGCCGTCGAGGTGGCGCAGGTCGACGCCATGAGCGGCGGGCGCGTCGAGCTCGGCCTCGGCGCCGGCTGGTACGACGCGGAGCATTCGGCCTACGGCGTGCCGTTCCCACCCCTCGGCGAGCGCTTCGAGCGCCTCGAGGAGCAGTTCGCCATCCTGACCGGGCTCTGGTGCACACCGGTCGGCGAGAAGTTCAGCTTCGACGGGCGGCACTACCACCTGAAGGACAGCCCGGCGCTGCCCAAGCCGGTCCAGGAGCCCCACCCGCCCCTCATCGTGGGCGGCGGCGGAGCCCGGCGGACGCCGCGCCTGGCCGCCACCTACGCCCAGGAGTTCAACCTCCCGTTCTCCTCGCTCGCCGACACCGAGGCCCAGTACCGCCGCGTGCGCGCCGCCTGCGAGGACCGGGGTCGCGACCCCGGCACGCTGCGGCTGTCGGCCGCCCAGGTGGTGTGCTGCGGTGCCGACGAAGCCGAGGTGGAGCGGCGCGCCGCCAACATCGGACGCAAACCCGATGAGCTCCGGGCCAACGGCGCCGCCGGCACGCCCGACGAGGTGGTGGCCCGCCTCGAGGCGTTCGCCGGCATCGGAGCGCAGACCATCTACCTCCAGGTGCTCGACCTCCGCGACCTGGAGCACATCGAGCTGCTGGCGAGGGAAGTACTGCCGCGGGTCTCGTAGGCGGGCCCGTCGGCGGGACGGGACGCAGAGACAGAGACGCAGAGACGGAGAGGACGACACCATGACCATCACGAGCCGGGGGGCGGTCGCACCGACGGGTGATCGGGGTGAGACGGGCGGGGGCGGATCGCCCGAGACGCTGGCTCCGTCCGACACCGCCGCGATCGATGCGCTCGTCGACGAGGTGGCGGACCACGCCGCGGCCTGGGCCGCCACGGACGCCGCGGCACGCTCCGACCTCCTACAGCAGGTGATCAACGACACCATGGCGGCCCAGGATGCCTGGCTGGCCGCCGCCTGTGCCGCCAAGGGCCTCACGCCCGGCTCGACCGAGGCGGGCGAGGAGCTCTTCGCCGGCATCGGGACGTTCGTGCGCATGGCGCGCCTGCTTCGCGACGCGTTGCGCGACATCACCAAGGACGGCACGCCCTCCTTCGCCGGTCCCGTGCGCGAGGCGGCGGACGGCCGATTGCGCGTCCAGGTCTTCCCCGATGGTGCGTTCGACCGGATCACGTTCCCGCAGACCACCGCCGAGGTCTGGATGCAGCCCGGCGTGACCAGGGAGGCTCTCGCCCCGGGTCAGGCTCCCTCCTATGCCGACCCGGCCGCCCACGCCGGCACGGCGCTGGTGCTGGCCGCCGGCAACGTGGCCTCGCTCGGCCCCCGCGACGTCCTCTCGAAGCTCTTCGTGGAGGGCAAGGTCGTGGTGATGAAGGCCAACCCGGTCAACGACTACCTCGTCCCGCACTGGAGCAACGCCCTGGCGCCGCTGATCGGCGCCGGTGTGCTGCGCATCGTGGCAGGCGGTCCCGCGGTCGGGCAGCACCTGACCGGGCATGACCGCATCGACGAGGTGCACATCACCGGCTCGGACAAGACCTATGACGCCGTCGTGTTCGGCACCGGGCCCGAGGGCCAACGGCGCAAGGCGGCCGACGAGCCGGTGCTCGACAAGCCGGTGACCGCCGAGCTGGGCAACGTCTCGCCCGTGATCGTGGTGCCGGGCAAGTGGTCGATACCCGAGCTTCTCTACCAGGCCGAACACGTGGCGACCATGCTGGTGAACAACGCGGGCTTCAACTGCATCTCGGCCCGTGTGGTGGTCACCCATGCCGCCTGGCCCCAGCGCGACGCCTTCCTGGGCGCGCTGACGCAGGCGCTGTCGCGGATCACCACCCGGCGGGCGTACTACCCGGGCGCCGCGGGGCGCCGCGATGCCTTCGTGGCTCTCCACCCCGAAGCCGAGGAGCTCGGCACGGGCCCCGCCGACGCCCTGCCGTGGACGTTCATACGCAGCGTGCCGCCCGGGCGCACCGACGACATCTGCTTCAATGTCGAGTCCTTCTGCGGGGAGCTGGCCGAGACGGCCCTGACGGCTCCCTCGGTGCCGGCCTTCGTCGACGCCGCCACCGCCTTCTGCAACGACGTCGTCTGGGGCACGCTGGGTGCCACCGTGATCGTCAGCCCCTCCTCCATGAAGGAGGACGCCGTCGGTGCCGCGGTCGAGCGGGCGGTCGCGGACCTGCGCTACGGCTCCATCGGTGTCAACGTCTGGCACGGCCTCTCGTTCGCCATGGGCTCCACGACGTGGGGTGCCTACCCCGGACACGCGCGCACCGACATCCAGTCGGGTACCGGTGTGGTGGGCAACGCCGCCATGTTCGACCGCCCGCAGAAGTCGGTCGTGCGCGGGCCGTTCCGCTCCCGGCCAAAACCGGCATGGTTCGCCACCGCGCCCGACGCCTACGACGTCATGCGCCGCTTCGTCGCCTTCGAGGCCGAGCCGTCGGCGGCCAAGATCCCGGGCCTGCTACTCGCCGCCATGCGGCACTAGCAACGAGCACCGGCAGAGGGATTCAGCTCATCGTCTTCGCACGGAGCTGCGGAACGGCGTATGGCGCAGCCGCCACGATGGCGGCGATGAGGCCGACGAACGCGCCGAACTCCCACCCGACGCCCGATCCACCCGGCTTGAAGATGAAGCCGATGAACACGAGCACCAGGTTGACCAGGGTGGCCGTCAACATCACCGTGAGGTGCGGGACATTGGCGGCAATCGGGAGCTCGTCCCACCCGGCACGCAGCGCGAGGTACGCGACGATGAGGATGCACAGGATCAGCACGATGTAGAGGTAGCCGTGGGCCGAGAGCCCGCTTGCCGTCACCGTGATGCCGATCACGCTCACCCCGAACCAGGACAAGAACAGCGAAATGAACAGGACGACCGAGGCGATCCCCGCGATCCGGTCCGCCAGCGACCAGCGGGCGGCATCGAACTTGTAGGGGGGGACGGAGGATCCGGTGGACGCCCGGGCCGCCGGTGCGTCGGCGGGTGCGCCCACCGCTGGGCCGGTGGCGGCTGCGGCTGGTCTGGGAGCGGCCGCCGAGCCGGCGCCCAGCTGGGCACCGCAACTCGGGCAGAAGGTGGCGTCCTCGGCGGCTTCGCTCTGGCACTGAGCGCACGTCTGCGGCATGACGGTCCTCCATCTCTCAGGTGACGGGAGTCCCGCCCCCCGCCACGCTCCCGTGACTGCTTGGGTGCGGCACGTCAGATTCTACGGGGGTGTGCCGCTCCTGCCTAGGGATCCTCGGCCCCGGGTGGCTCCCAACGGCGCACGTCAGGGACTAATTCGGAGGTCCAGGCACGCTAGGGGTGTCCTGAGCCGTGCGTCCGGCTCGGGGTCGGGGCCGGTTTCGGGGCGATCAGGGTGAGCCGGGCCACCGTGTTCCCGCCCACCGCGACACACGACGACGTGGTCGGACAGGACAGCGCCGTCAGGGAGATGGGCACGTAGGCCGAAGTGGACGCGCGGAACGAGAGCCCGCCATCGAGGCTCTGTGCGACTGCACCGGTGCCGACGGCGGGAAAGCCCACCCACTTCGTGCCGACCATGGCGCACTGGCGGGCCGACGGGCACGCGACGCCGTAGACGTCGTCGACCGGTGGCACTCCCGCCGTGGCGAGCCAGGTGTGCCCCCCGTCGCTGCTGCGCAGCAGCTCTCCCTTGGCCGGCACCACGTCACTCACCGTCGTCGCTGTGGTCCCGGCGGCGATGCACGTCGACGTGCTCACGCAGACGGCGCTCTGCAGCACGCCGACACCCGCGGGGACCGTGGCCAGCGACCAGGTCTGCCCGCCGTCCGCACTCACTGCGATCGCGCCGGTCCCGTGGCCGTTGCTCGTGGGCACGTGGCCCGCGACGAGACACGAACCTCCGGCGGTGCACGAGAGGTCGTCGCCGGGGAGGAACGGGGAGGGGAGGTCGCCTTCCTGCTGCCAGCTCAGCCCGAAATCGTCGCTGTGGGCAGACCACGTCGAGATGCCGTCACTGACGACGGCCGTGCAGTCGGAGGTGTTGGCGCACTCCACGCTGGTCACCGTGAGCGCGTTCGTGGGCGCGGTGACCGGCGACCAGGTCGTGCCGGCGTCGTTGGTCGTCACCACGACGCCGCTTCCCGGGAGCGATGCCCCGTTGGAGCCGACAGCCATGCACTCGGTCGAGGTGGGGCAAGAGATACCGCTCAATTGCGGTGTGCTCCCGCCGGCCACCTGCTGCGCCCTCCACTTCGTGCCGCCGTCGGTCGTGGCGACGATCACCGCCGCCCCCGCCGCGGGGGGATTGGGCCCGGCGACCCCGACCGCCCAACAGCGCCTGGAGGTCGGACACGACACCGCACCGAGCTCGCCGGTGCCGTCCGGTGCCGGCTGCCCGACCACCAGGGGGGTGCCCTTCGGCTCACCGAGCACGCGGGCGGCCCGGGGCGAGCTCGGGTGTCCGGTCAGCGCACAGCCCGCTGCGGCGGCCGCCAAGGCGGTGAGGAGGACAGTCAGGCCGCCACCGCGTCGCCAGGCACGCCGGTGTCGAGGCACGGAGCGGGGAAACACGGCAAGACGACAATAGCGGTGGGGGGCGGAAATTCCGGTGCACCGTTGGGTACCCTCGCACGGTGGATTGGGTGGACCTGTTGATCATCGGGCTGATGCTGCTGGCCGCCGTCCACGGGTTGCGGCTCGGTGCGATCGTGCAGCTCCTCACCTTCGGCGGCTTCATCCTCGGGTTCCTGCTGGGAACGGTGGTGTGGGTGCCCCTGCTCAGCACCGGTCATGACGACGTGACCCGCTCGGTCGTCGTGGTCTCCCTCGTGATCCTCACGGCCCTCACCCTCGGCTATGCGGGCCGCGTGCTGGGTACGTGGACCAACGTCACCGTGCGCCGTCACCATCTGGGCCACGTCGACGCGGTGCTCGGGGTCGGGGTCGCGGTCATCGCCGTCCTGCTCTCCGTCTGGCTGGTTGCTGCCGTGGTCTCGTCCCCCAACAGCCGCCTGACCTCCTTGGACGCGGCGGTGGCCAAGTCCGACATCCTCCACTCAATCGACAACGTGCTGCCCCGGGCACCTTCGATCTTCAACGACCTGCAGACCTTCTTGAACAACCAGGGGTTCCCCCAGGTGTTCTCGACGCTCACCCCGCCCTCGACCCCCTCGGTCTCGACACCATCGAACGCGGAGACCCGGGCTCTCGCGGACCCGGCGGTCTTCTCGACCGTCAAGATCCTGGGCACGGCGTGCAACAACGAGCAGGAGGGTTCGGGCTTCGTGGTCGCTCCGGGACTCGTGGCCACCAATGCCCACGTCGTCGCGGGGGAGGGCAGTGGCGACACGGAGGTCGTCGTAGGCACCACCACCTATGCCGCGACGCCTGTCCTGTTCGACCCGTCGTTCGACCTGGCGGTGCTGCGCACCGATGCCCCGCTCGGCCCGGCCCTGTCCATCAGCCCGAACCTCGTCCCCCGGGGCACACAGGCGGCGCTGCTCGGCTATCCCGAGGACGGACCGCTCATGATCGACCCCGCCGGTGTGACCGAGGAGGTCACCGCCATCGGCAAGGACATCTACAACAACGGGTCCGTGACCCGGGGTGTCTACGCCCTGGACGCCAACGTCGAGCCGGGGAACTCCGGCGGCCCGCTGTTGGCTCCCGGCGGCCAGGTCATCGGCGTCGTCTTCTCCCGCTCCACCGTCTACCAGGAGGTCGGCTACGCCCTGACCTCCCCGGGGGTCCTGGCCCGCGTGCAGGCGGCCGAGCACCATCGCTCGGCGGTGGGCACCGGTCCCTGCATCAGCAGCTGAGCAGGCAAGAATGAGGTCATGAGCCAGCCGATCGAGGACTACGCCGTCATCGGGGACCTGCACACAGCGGCCCTCGTCGGGTTGGACGGCTCGGTCGACTGGCTGTGCCTCCCGCACTTCGACTCGGCGGCGTGCTTCGCCCGGCTGCTGGGCGACGACCCGCACGGCTTCTGGAAGATCGCCCCCGTCGGAGCACCGGAGTCGATCCTGGCCACCCGCCGGTGGTACCGAGCCGACTCGCTCGTGCTCGAGACCGAGTTCGACACCCCCACCGGCACGGTGCGTGTCACGGACTGCATGCCGGTGCGGGACAACCACCCGCACCTCGTGCGCTCCGTCGAGGGCGTCAGCGGCACGGTCGACATGCACATGGATCTCGTCGTCCGTTTCGATTACGGCGAGGTCGTTCCCTGGGTCACCTCGCACGAAGGCCTGGTGCGCTTCACCGCGGGTCCCGACTCGCTCGCGCTGTGGCACCGGGTCGACACGTTCGGCAAGGACCTGCACACGCTGGCGGACTTCACGGTGAGCGAGAAGCAGCGCTACCCCTTCACCCTGGTGTGGCACGCCTCGCCCGAGGAGCCGCCGCCGCCGCTCGACAGCTACTACGCCGTCCACTTGACCGAGGCCTACTGGACCGAGTGGGCGGAGCAGTGCTGCTACCGGGGCCCGTACCAAGAGGCGGTGGTGCGCTCGCTGATCACGCTCAAGGCGCTGACCTACGAACCGACGGGCGGCATCGTGGCGGCGGCCACCACCTCGCTGCCCGAGGCGCTGGGCGGCAACCGGAACTGGGATTACCGCTATTGCTGGTTGCGCGATGCCACGCTCACCCTGGAGTCGCTGATGCGCGGCGGCTACTACACCGAGGCCATGGCATGGCGCGACTGGCTCCTGCGGGCCGTCGCGGGCGACGTGTCGAGGCTGCAGATCATGTACGGGCCCGGAGGGGAGCGGCGGCTCGACGAGTGGGAGGCGTCCTGGCTCCCCGGCTACGAGCACTCGGCCCCGGTGCGGATCGGGAATGCCGCCTCGGAGCAGTACCAGCTCGATGTGTACGGCGAGGTCATGTCGGCCCTGTACGAATCGGCCAAGAGTGACGGCGTGCACAGCCGTGCGGCCTGGGCCCTGCAGGTCCAGCTGATCAAGTTCCTCGAGAAGGGGTGGGTCGAGCCGGACGACGGGATCTGGGAGGTGCGCGGCCCGCGCCGCCACTTCACGCACTCCAAGGTCATGGCGTGGGTCGCCGTGGATCGCGCCGTGCGCACTCTCGAGGAGTGGCCGGACCTCGAGGGGCCGACCGAGCAATGGCGCACGTTGCGCAACGACATCTTCACCGAGGTCTGCGAGAAGGGCTACAACTCCGATGTCGGTGCCTTCACGCAGTACTACGGCTCGGACCAGCTCGACGCCAGCGTCCTCATGATCCCGCTCGTGGGGTTCCTCCCGCCGAGCGATCCGCGGGTGGTGAGCACCGTCGACGCCGTGCAGCGCGATCTCATGGACCACGGGTTCGTGTTGCGATACCGCACCGCCGACGACGGTGCGGTCGACGGGTTGACGGGGCGGGAGGGAGCGTTCTTGGCCTGCTCGTTCTGGCTGGTGGACTGCTTGCACATGATCGGACGGGAGGGGGACGCCCAGGAGCTCTTCGAACGGCTCCTGGCCCTGCGCAACGACCTCGGTCTGCTCTCCGAGGAGTACGACCCGCTGGCGGGACGACTGGTGGGCAACTTCCCCCAGGCCTTCTCCCACGTCTCGTTGATCAACTCCGCCTTCCGGCTGAGTGGGTCCGATCCACTCGCCACCCCGACGTATTCGGACACCGTGGTGTCGGACACCACGTTCCTGCACCGATCGCAGCGGAAGAAGAAGCTCGGGCGGGTGGCCGTGCAACGCCGGAAGGGCGCGTCGCGGTGACGAGACGGCGGCCTTCGAGCGGGGAAGAAGGAGGGTGAGGGACGCATGAAGGCTCTGACCGTCGTCCCGTTGCAGGTCAACGCTCCGTGAGCGGACGGCACTCGCACGATGGGCACTCGCACCGACATGCCGATGCGGGCCTGCACGTGCACGACCCGGAAAGCGGCGACGCCATTCCGGCTGTCCCGCCACCACGACCGATCGCCGCCGGCGTCCTCGAGATCGACACCATGCTCGGAGGTTGGGAGAAGGTGACCGCCGGCTACCTGATCGAAGGGCCGGCACCGGTGCTCATCGAGACCGGAAGTCAGACCTCGGTGCCTGTGCTGCTCGCCGGACTGGACCAGATCGGGGTCGGCCCCAAGGAATTGGCCGGGGTGGCGGTCACCCACATCCATCTCGACCATGCGGGGGGCGTTGGTGACGTGGCCCGCGCCTTTCCCTCGGCCACGGTCTACGTGCACGAGAAGGGAGCGCGGCATCTGGCCGACCCGACCCGCCTCATCGACTCCGCGGCCCGCGTCTACGGCCCGTTGCTCGATTCCCTCTACGGCCGCCTCGATCCGACGCCGCCCGAGCGTCTCCATGTGCTCGCCGACGGCGAGGAGATCGAGGTCGGCCCGGGTCGGACCCTGGTGGCCGTGGACTCACCCGGCCACGCCAAGCACCACGTCGGGCTGCATGACTCTCTGAGCGGGGTGCTGTTCGCGGGTGACGCCGTCGGCGTGAAGCTGCCCGACGGCGGGGTGCTGCGCCCCTCGACCCCGCCGCCGGACTTCGACCTGGACCAGGCGATCACCTCACTGGGCAAGTTCGCGGCGCGCCATCCGTCCGGCATCGCACTGGCCCATTACGGACTGCTCGAGCAGCCCGAGGAGCTCCTGGCCGAAGCGGAGGAGACGTTGCGCCTCTGGGCCGAGACGGCGGAGCAGGCCTACCGCGAGGGCGCCGACATAGCGGATGCCCTGGCGACCCGCTTCGACCCGCTGCTGGGCGACATCGACGCCGCCCACAAGGAGAAGCTCGACATCATGAATGGCGTCCATTCGAACGCGGCCGGCTTCCAGCGCTGGCTCGAAGGACGCGACGCCGCCAAGAGCTGAGGGAGTCCGCAGGTCAGGCTGGCCGGGCAGCGCTCAGACGACGAGTTTGGCGCGCAACTCTTCCTGGCGGATCTCGAAGTCGTCCAGGGTGATCCGCCCCTCGGCCAGATCCTCGTGGAGCGCGGCGAACTGCTCGAGCAGCTGCGTCTGGTCCACCTCGTCGGCCGAGGCGGTCGAGGAGGGCTGGCCGCCCGCGGCGGCCTTATCCTCTCGGCGCGAGAGGCGATCGTCCATCTTCGCCTTGGCCCTGTCCTTCTTGGCCTGGTCGCGTTGCAATTTTCCGAATGTCGAACGTGCGCGTGCCACAGTCACTCCTTTCCGGTCGCCGGGGAACGACCAGGTGCTGCCGGCAAGGCGCCTGCCCTGCCGCTGTTCAGTCGCATCTCGCCCATGCGACGGGCCTTCACCGGCCCCGAGCGGAGGAGGTGGGATTTGAACCCACGGTACCCATGAGGCACAACGGTTTTCGAGACCGTCCGATTCGGCCGCTCTCGCACTCCTCCGGGGGGCATGTTAGTCGCTCTGACCTGGTCCGAAGGCTCGGGTCGGAGGCCCGGGCCTCCTTCGTGGCGCGAAAAGGGAGGTCAGAATGGTGCGATCCGTCGCCGTCGACCGCATCGGCACGCGGGCCCGGCGCGCGGTCGCCTTGTGGCCACACCGCCATTGCAATCGTGGTGGTGGTGGTGGTGGTGGTGGTGGCGCCACCGCGCCGGGATCGCAGTCAGTCGCCGTGGTGGGTGGTCGAGACCGACGATGCAGGTGAGCCGTCGTCCCGCTTCGCCGCGAAGAACGACGTCAGGAGCGTTCCGCATTCGTCCGCCCGCACACCTGGGACGACCTCGAGCTCGTGGTTCAGCCGGGGGTCGGCACAGACGTTGTAGAGCGATCCGCACGCCCCGGCGCGCGGATCGCTGGCGCCGAAGACGAGCCGGCTCACCCTGGCGGCGACCAGAGCGCCGGCACACATCGGGCAGGGTTCGAGCGTGACGACGACGGTGACGTCGGAGAGGCGCCAACTTCCGAGCGCGGCCGCGGTGTCGCGTATCGCCAGCATCTCCGCATGTGCCGACGGGTCGGCGGTGCGCTCCCGTTCGTTGTGGCGGGCCGCCACCACCTGCCCGCCGACGATCGTGACGGCACCCACCGGGACCTCGCCCTCGTGTGCGGCAGTGCGGGCCTGCGCGAGGGCGAGCGCCATGGCGTCGTCGTCGCTCAGCGGTGAGGGTGGGTCGGCGGTGGCGATGACCCAGTATGCGAGGTGGCGGCGCGGAGTGGGAAGTCCGCCGGACGGCGGCAGGCCGGTCAGCCCTGGGCGGGAGTGCGGAGGTCCTGCTCGAGCGTGGTCAGGGAGGTCTGCAGCTGCGTCGAGTCCGTGGCGAACTCCTGGAGGAACGCACCCAGGCGGATAGGCGGCAGCCCATCGATGGTCTCGAGGAAAGTGAGGTCGCGACCCACCTGGGCCTCAGCGGTCCCGGCGGCTGGCCGAGCCGCCTCCGGCACGGCCGCACCGGACATGTACGCCTCGTAGAGCCTCAGTGAGGCGATGTAGGGGTTGATGACTGTGGAGACGTTGCTCGGAGTGGGGAAGCCGGACAGCGAGTCCAAACCCGCTCGTGCCCCGGTGGTGGCCGAGTCGACAGCGTCCGTGGCCGACTGCACCTGGGAGATGGCCGCGGCGGATGGCGTTCCCGTCGATGCCGTGGTCGGAGGCGATGCGGTCGGGGACGACGGGTTCCGGTGCACGGAGCCCAGGACCACGGCGCCGACGATCACGACCACCAGAATGCAGGCCGCGATGGCGGTCGCCGTCCGCATCCGGCTCCAGCGCTTTCCACCCACTTCGTTCCGTGTGCTCGCGTTGGCAGGCACGCGTGCAGGCGATGCCGCCGTTCTCGCTTCTGGCTCTTCCTCAATTTGTGCTTGCGCATCTGCCTCGACCTGCGCGTGGGCGACAGCGACCGCCTGCGCCTGGGCCGCCGCCTGTGCTTCGGCTTGGGCGTGCGCCTCGGCCTCAGCCAGGGCCTGAGCCCCGGCTTCCGCTCGCGCCCGGGCCTGCTCCTGGGCGTCGACCCGAGCCTGTTCCTCGGCGTCGGCTTCGGCGAGCGCCTCAGCTTCCGCTCGCGCCCGGGCCTCGGCCTCCGCCAGGGCCAGCGCAGCCGCTTCCTCACGTGCTCGAGATTCAGCTTCGATCCGAGCCCGCTCCTCGGCTTCTGCTCGCGCCCGAGCGGCCTCGGCCTCCGCCTCGGCCTCCGCCTCCGCCTCCGCCTGTGCTCGTGCCCGGGCCACGGCCTCCGCCAGGGCCAGTTCTGCCGCTTCCTCTCGCGCCCGCTC
>CAYWDQ010000001.1:104177-104490 GCA_964457065.1 uncultured Acidimicrobiaceae bacterium
CCCGGGCCACGGCCTCCGCCAGGGCCAGTTCTGCCGCTTCCTCTCGCGCCCGCTCTTCGGCTTCGGCTTCGATCCGAGCCCGCTCCTCGGCTTCTGCTCGCGCCCGAGCGGCCTCGGCCTCCGCCTCGGCCTCCGCCTCCGCCTCCGCCTGTGCTCGTGCCCGGGCCACGGCCTCCGCCAGGGCCAGTTCTGCCGCTTCCTCTCGCGCCCGCTCCTCGGCTTCGGCTCGTGCCCGAGCGGCCTCGGCCTTCGCCTCTGCCTCGGCCTGCGCCCGGGCCTCCGCCTCGGCCTGCGCCCTGGCCTCCGCCTCGGC
>CAYWDQ010000001.1:104590-134451 GCA_964457065.1 uncultured Acidimicrobiaceae bacterium
CTGCGCCCGGGCCTCCGCCTCGGCCTGCGCCCGGGCCTCCGCCTCGGCCTGCGCCCGGGCCTCCGCCTCGGCCTGCGCCTCTGCCTCGGCGATTGCCCGCGCTTCTGCCTCCTCCTCCGGGGACAACCTGCGAACGGTCTCTTCCATCCGCTCGAACGCGGCTCCGACCCGGGCATCGGCCGCCAGCTCGGAGTCCTGTGCCTTCAGCTCGGCATCCGTCTCGGCCTTGACATCCGCGTCGGGCAGGAACTTGTCCCAGCGGTATTCGAAGTCGTCGATCTCCAGCTCGGCGTCGTCGAGTTCGAGCTCGGCGTCCACCTCGAGCTCCACGTCCTCGTCCGGCACGAACTGGTCCCAGCGGAAGTCGAGCTCGTCCAGCTCTGCATCGTCCGCATCCGACGCGGACTCCCCGCCGCGTGACCGCGGATCTCCCTGGTGCTCGAACTTGTCCCAGGCCAGCTCGGAGTCGTCGAGCTCGGGATTGCCGGAGAGTCCGGTGCTCATGGGGTCGCGGGGCCGGAGTCGACGGTTCTGGAGGCCGCCGGAGTGCTCCCGACGGCGAGGTCGGCGCGCTGAATCGAGAGGCTCGTGGGATGCCTGGCGATCGCACGCAAGAGGCGGTCGATTCCCCGTGCGACCCGGGAGGCAGCCTGGGGCGCGCCGTCGACATCGAGGGCCGACGCGTCAGAGGTCGGGTCGACCGCCCGGCCGGAAGTTGGGTCCACGTTCAGCTATCGGTCGGGAACCCGGGTGAATTGAGCCTTCTTCGTGAGCGGAGGAGGTGGGATTTGAACCCACGGTTGGTTGCCCAACACACGATTTCCAGTCGTGCCGATTCGGCCGCTCTCGCACTCCTCCGAGACTGCAGCCTGGTCAGGCTAACGGTCGCGACGCCCCCGGATGAGCCGACCGGCGTGGGAACGATCGGGTTCGTCGTGGCACTGTCCGGGCATTGTTGTCACTGGGTGGTTACTTTTCCTTGATCTGTGGATTACTCGGCCGAATTGATCAAGGGCCGGCGAGGAGACCCACCCTCATCGACGTGGCGGCGGGCGCCCGCCGGCCGTGGAGGAGCCTGTTCCGGACGAACCGCTAGCCTGGAGCCGCGCGCCGCCCCGATGTTGGGTGCGGTGGCCGGGTCCTGCGCAACGGCCGCTCGTGAATCGAGTCAGGGTCGGAAGGCAGCAGCTCTCAGCGGGTATGGCCGGGTGCCGTAGCCAACCTGGCCGCCGCACCGAGCACCGGGAGCCGGGCAGGGCCGCCGTGTCTGAGCGCATGGGTAGGCTCGGCCGTCATGGCCGATGCCCCATTCGTCTCGCTCTACCGCCGCTTCCGGCCGGGGCGATTCGACGAGATCAGGGGACAGGATCATGTCGTGCGGGCCCTGCGCAGCGCCGTGCGCGACGACCGGGTGTCGCACGCCTACCTCTTCAGTGGGCCCCGCGGAACCGGCAAGACGTCCTCGGCTCGCATCCTGGCCAAGGCGCTCAACTGCGAGGCCCCCGTGGATGGTGAGCCGTGCGGCACCTGCACCTCGTGCGTCGAGATCACCCAGGGGAACTCCCTGAACGTGCACGAGCTCGATGCGGCCTCGAACAACGGCGTCGACGCCATGCGCGATCTCGTGGCCCATGCGTCGCTGGGCACGCCCGGGCGCTGGAAGGTCTACATCGTCGACGAGGTGCACATGCTGTCGACGGCGGCCGCCAACGCGCTGTTGAAGACCCTGGAGGAGCCGCCGAGCCACGTCGTGTTCGTCCTTGCCACGACCGATCCGCAGAAAGTGCCGCCGACGATCCGCAGTCGGACCCAGCACCTCGAGTTCCGGCTCCTGGGCTCCGAGACGCTGCACGGCTTGCTCGAGTCGGTCAACGCCGACGCAGGGCTCAACCTCGACGAGGAAGCGCTCGAGGCAGCCGTCCGGCGCGGGCGGGGCTCGGCCCGCGACGCGCTTTCGGCCCTGGACCAGGTCGCCGCGGCGGGGTCCGCCGACGCCGCCCGGCCCGAGCTTGCGGAGGTGCTGAACGCCCTCGCCGACGGCGACGTGAGCCAGGTGTTGGTCGCCCTCAGCGCGCTGCTGGCCGGCGGCTGGGGCCCCCAGCAGCTCGCGACAGAGCTCATCGACGACCTGCGTCAGGTCTTCCTCGCCGCGCTGGCCCCCGAACTGTGCGCGGTCTCCGGATCGTCGTTGGAGCGCTTCAGGTCGTTGGCCGAGACGATGGGACTGGCCCGGGTCGTGCGCAGCATGGAGATCCTGGGCCACGCGCTGGTCGACATGCGTGAGGCGCCCGACGCGCAGGTCGTGCTCGAGATCGCGGTCGTGCGAGCCGTGCGGCCCGACCTGGACTCAGGCGTGGAGGCATTGTCCGAACGGGTGAGCGTCCTGGAGCGTTCCCGTTCGGGAGCCGCCGCCTTCCCCCGCCCGGACGCTGCGGGCGAACCTGCGGCTCCTGCAGCACCCGTCGCGCGCGGATCGTCGCCCTCCGCATCGGAGCCGGCCGCGGCCAGCCGCCCGGCCGGCGACGTGGGCAAGCGTCCCTCCATCGGTGCCGTGCGGCGGAACCAGCAGGCCGGTACCGCCCTCACCGCGGTTGCACCTGACCCCCCGACGCCCGAACCCCCTTCGCCCGAGCCTGCTCCGGCCGCCGCCGTGTCTGCTCCGGCCACCGGCACGCACACAGTCGGCCCGGTCGATCGCGACAGCCTGACCGAGGCCTGGGGCGACGGGATTCTCCGGGCGCTCCCGGCCCGCGCCAAGGCGCTCTACAGCGCCGGACGCTTCGTCGCCGTGGACGCCACGGGCGCGCACTTCGCGCTACCCAACGCCGCCCACCGTGACCGCTGTGCCGAACTGATCCCGACGGTCGAGGCCGCGCTCGCCGCACACTTCGGCACGCAGGTGACGCTGGTCCTCGATGTCGACGACGCCGCCCCGCCGGCCGCGGGTGCGGTGACTCAGCCCACGGCATCCCGGCGCGGTGGAGACGAGGGCCGCGACTTGGACGTCGAAGAGGTCGACCCGGCCGAGTTCCTCGACCATGCACCCGATGCCGGCGCCGACCAGGAGTCGGCGGCCGAGGCGCGCCTTCTCGATGCCTTCCCGGGAGCCAGCGAGGTGACCGGCTAGGTGTACACCGGCCCTCTCCGCTCCCTCATCGACGAGCTCGGCCGGCTACCCGGCATCGGGCCGAAGTCGGCCCAACGCATCGCGTTCCACATCCTCAAGGTGCCCGGTGAGGATGCGCGCCGGCTGGCCGACGCCATCATCTCCGTCAAGGAGCGCACCACCCTCTGCGAGATCTGCTTCAACGTGGCCGACTCAGGAGCGTTGTGCGCCGTCTGCAGCGACGACCGGCGCGATCCGGACGTCATCTGCGTCGTCGAGGACCCGCGCGACATCGTCGCCGTGGAGCGCACCGGGTTCAGGGGGCGCTACCACGTCCTCGGGGGCGCCCTCAGCCCGCTCGACGGGATCGGCCGTGAGCAGCTCCGCCTGCGCGAGCTGCTCGACCGCGTCAACCAGGGCGTCATCCGCGAGGCGATCGTCTGCACCAACCCCACCATCGAGGGCGAGGCCACCGCCATGCTCGTGGCGCGAGAGCTCGCGCCGCTCGGGGTCACCGTCTCCCGTCTGGCCAGCGGACTGCCGGTCGGTGGCGACCTCGAGTACGCCGACGAGCTGACCCTCGGCCGGGCACTCGAGGGGCGGCGCCCACTCGAGGTGTGAAGAGGCGGGAACCGCCCCGACCGGACGTCCCGTAGAATTGCCGGATGCGGATCGCCATCGTGGGAGCGACTGGACAAGTGGGCGTCGTGCTGCGCTCGATCCTGGCCGAGCGCAACTTCCCAGTGGAGTCCATGCGCTACCTCGCCTCGGCGCGATCCGCCGGCTCGACCCTTTCCTGGCGTGACGCCGACATCGTCGTCGAGGATGCCGAGACGGCCGACCTCTCGGACATCGACCTGGCCCTGTGCTCGGCGCCGTCCTCGGTGTCGCGGGCGCTGGCGCCCCGCCTGACCGCGGCGGGCGCCACCGTCATCGACAACTCCTCGGCGTGGCGCATGGATCCCGACGTCCCGCTCGTGGTGCCCGAGGCCAACGCCGAAGCGCTGCGCGCCATCCCCAAAGGCATCGTGGCCAACCCCAACTGCACCACCATGGTGGCCATCCCGGTGCTCAAGCCGCTCCACGACGAGGCCGGCCTCACACGTCTGATCGTGTCCACCTATCAGGCCGTGTCGGGTGGCGGCGTCGACGCCGTCCGCGAGCTGGCCGAGCAGTTGTCCAAGACGGTGGAGACCGCCGCGGACCTGACCTTCGACGGCTCGGCCGTCGACTACCCGCCCCGCAACGTCTACCCGGTGCCGATCGCCCACAACGTGATCCCGCTGCAATTCAAGATCGTCGACGACGGCTCGCTCGAGACCGACGAGGAGCAGAAGTACTGCAACGAGGCCAGGAAGATCCTGGGGCTGCCCGACCTGGCCGTGACCACCACCTGTGTGCGAGTGCCCGTCTTCACCGGGCACTCGGCCTCCATCGTGTGCGAGTTCGAGCGGCCGATCACACCCGAGCGCGCCACCGAGGTGCTGCGCACCGCGCCGGGCGTGGAGCTGGCGGAGATCCCGACGCCGCTGATGGCAGCCGGCCGCGACGTCTCCTACGTCGGCCGCATCCGGCGGGCCCAGGGTGCACCCGACGCCCTGGCGCTCTTCGTCTCCGGCGACAACCTGCGCAAGGGTGCCGCGCTCAACGTGGTGCAGATCGCGGAGGAGCTGGTCGCTCTCCGCAGCTGAGCTCGACGCGGATCAGTCCGCTCCGGACGACACGGGCTCTGGTCCGCCGACCACCAGGGTGGACATGCGGCGGGCCAGATTGACGGCGTGGTCGCCGAAACGCTCGTAGAAACGGGCGACCATGGCCAGCTCGATCGCGACCGGCAGGGGCATGGTGCCCGCGACGAGCTCCGCGGTCAGGGTCACGTGGAGGTCGTCGAGCTCGTCGTCGAGGTCGTCGATGGACGAGGCCGCACCCGCGGACCGTTCCGCGAAGGCGTCCGCCGTCTCGCGCCAGATGGTGGTGGCGACCTCACCCATGCGCTCGACCAGGCCGCGGCTTCGGGCCGACATCTCGGCGCCCAGTCCCCGGGCGGCCCGGCGGGCGATGTGCTCGGCCAGGTCGCCGTTACGCTCCATGTCGGGCAGCATGCGCAGGATCGCCACGAATTCCCGGCGCTCGTCGGCCGATGTCTCGCCGTGGACGAGCTGGTGCTGCACGGTGGTCGAGATCTGGGCGATCAGTTTGTCGATGACCTCGTCGCGCTTGACCAGCTCCTTGGCGGCGTCCCGGTCGCCGGCCAGCAGGGCGTGCGTGGCGCCCGCGATGCCCTCGCCGACGAGCGCGAAGACCTGGGCGAAGAGCCGGTCGACCTCGTGAGGCTCCGGCATGGTGCGCGGCCACAAGGGCTGTTCCATGGCCAGGGGACCGATCTGGGGCGGCAGGCTCTCCTCGTCCTGGTCGTGGTCCGGAGTGGTCCTGGTGCTGGCACCGAGTTTGAACGGCATTCGGGTCACGCTATCCGCTCCGTCGCAGCGTGACGACCCCGAGTCCCGGGGGTGCCAGTGGCATCCGGATCGGGGGTGCGGGGCAGGTGGCGGGCGGTCCCCGAAGTTGACACACCCCATCGTTACATTGGCCCCATGGTCATCGGAGTGGTGCTCGGCCTTGCCGTCGGACTGGCGATCGGCATCGCATGGCACCTGGCGCGCAGCGCCCGGGTGGCCGCTGCGGCGCGCCTCGCCGAGGGCCGGCTGGCGGACGCGCAGACGGCAGCGTCCGAGCAGGCAGCACAGCTCAGAACCGCATCCGAGGCGGCCGCGCAGGCGGAGACGGAGCGCGCCGTGGCCGTCAACGAGCTGACGTTGATGCGGAAGGCGGCGACGGAGGCGACGGCGCGCGCCGAGGACGAGCGGGTTCGCTTGACCGGCGCGTTCGCTGAGCTGTCGGCCGAGGCCCTGGCCCGGAACAACGAGCAGTTCCTCGCGCTGGCCGACACGAAGTTCAAGGAGGCGCGCACTGCAGCCCAGGGCGATCTCAGCCAGCGGCAGCAATCGATCGCGCAGTTGCTGGACCCGCTGAGCGAGACCCTCGCCCGCTACCAGCGCGGCCTCCAGGAACTCGAGGTCGAGCGCAAGGGTGCCTACACCAGCCTGAACGAACGGGTGGCGGCGCTACACCTCGGGCACGAGCAACTTCAGAAGGAGACCAGGAACCTCGTCACTGCGCTGCGCTCGCCCCAGACGCGGGGACGGTGGGGGGAGATCCAGCTGCGACGCGTGGTCGAGATGGCCGGCATGCTCGAGCACTGCGACTTCGACGAGCAGGTGTCGACCACGACCGACGACGGTCGACTGCGCCCGGACATGATCGTGCACATGCCCGGAGGCCGGGACATGGTGGTCGACGCCAAGGTCCCGCTCGATGCTTTCCTCAAGCTCATCGAGGCTGACGACGACGAATCCCGGTCCCTCTTCCAGGTCCAGCACGCCAGGCAACTGCGTTCCCACGTGGACCAGCTCGCGAAGAAGGAGTACTGGAAGCAGTTCGCGTCCCCTCAACAGGTGGTGGCGTTCATTCCGGGCGACCAACTGCTCTCGGCGGCTTACGAGTCCGATCCCACCCTGCAGGAGTACGCCATGTCGAACGGCGTGCTGCTCACGACGCCGACCATGCTGATCGCCCTTCTCCGCACTGTGGCGTTCGGGTGGCAGCAGGAGACCCTGGCGGACAACGCCCGCCAGGTCCAGCAGCTCGGGGCCGAGCTCTACGATCGGTTGCGCTCCATGACGGGCCACCTGCAGTCGTTGCAGCGCAGCCTGACCTCGAGCGTGGAGGCGTACAACAAGGCGGTCGGCTCGCTCGAGACGCGTGTCCTGGTGTCGGCCCGTAAGTTCCCGGGTCTTGGCGTCGTCGGGGGTGAGTCGGTGGAGATCGCCGCCCTGTCGCCCATCGAGGTCGCGCCACGTCACCTCCAAGCGGTAGAGCTGCGGAGCGACGACGACGAGGAAGCCGAGATCACGGAGCCGACCATCCTGGCGCTCCCCGAGAGCGGTCCCACCGCGGGGACGGGCTCGTAGAGTGCCTCCCGTCTGACGACGCCCCCCCGAGCCGGGGTCGTCCGGGCCGTCTGCGACCCGGTCAGCGGCGAACAGCGGCGACCTACTCTGCGGGGGTGCTGCACGTCCACCGATCCGAGCAGGCCGACGCCCTGGTGTCGATGCTGTGCGACCTGGTCGCCGAGCCGCTCGACGACCCCATGACTTCCGAAGTGGTGTCGGTTCCGACGCGGGGCATCGAGCGCTGGCTGACCCAGCGCCTCTCCACGCGGCTCGGCGCGAGCGCGGGCGGCCAGGACGGGGTGTGCGCCAACATCGACTTCCCGTTCCCCGGAGCCTTGGTGAACCGGGCGTTGGCGCTCGCGGCGGGCGCCGAGCCCGATGCCGACCCCTGGTTGCCGCAACGTGCGGTGTGGCCCCTGATGGAGGTGGTCGACGACCACTTCGACGAGGAGTGGGTGGGCCCGCTTGCGGTGCACATGAGCAAATCAGGGACCACGGACGAGCGCTTCGGGAGCATCCGTCACGTGGCTGACCTCTTCGACCGCTACTCCGTGCACCGGCCGGACATGCTCCAGCGCTGGGCGGAGGGAGTCCGGCGTGACGACGAGACGCTGTGGCAGTACGAGCTGTGGCGGCGGCTGCGGAAGCGGATAGGGCGGCCCAGCCCCGCCGAGCGGCTGCTCGACGCGACGAGGCGACTGCGGGAGGAACCCGGGCTCCTCGACCTGCCGGCCCGGCTGTCACTGTTCGGTTTGACCAGATTGCCTGCGAGCTACCTCGACGTGCTCGAGGCCATGGCGGAATGTCGTGCCGTGCACCTCTTCCTCCTGCATCCCTCCCCGGCCCTGTGGAACCGTCTGGAACCCCAGATCGGTCCCCTGTCGCGGAAAGTGCTGCGTCGGGACGACCCCACGGCCTCAACACCCCGCAACCCCCTGCTGGCGTCGTGGGGCAGGGACGCCAGAGAGATGCAGCTCGTCCTCGCCGGGGCCGTTCCCGACGGGCAGGAACCCGATCCGCTGTCCCGGGTCGGCCCGAGAACCCTGCTCCAGCTGATTCAGGACGACGTCCGGGCCGATCGCGCACCAGGCGGTGCGGGCGGGACGGAGGACGCGGGCCGACCATTCCTGGACGGCGACGACGCCAGTGTCCGCGTCCATTCGTGTCACGGGCGCGGGCGGCAGGTGGAGGTCCTGCGCGACGCCGTGCTCCACCTGTTGGAGGAGGACGAGACCCTCGAGACGCGTGACGTCATCGTCATGTGTCCCGACATCGAGGGATTTGCCCCACTGATCGAGGCGACGTTCGGCGGGTACGACGAGGTCGACGGGTTGGATCGCCCCGCCCACCAGCTCGAGATCCGCCTGGCGGACCGCTCGCTCCGTCAGACCAATCCGGTGATGGCGGTGCTCGCCGAGGTTCTGGAGCTCGCCCCCGCACGCGTGACCGCGACGCAGGTCCTCGACCTCGCGGGTCGCGAGCCGGTCCGCCGCCGGTTTCGCTTCAGCGACGACGATCTGTCCCGATTGGAGCAGTGGGTCCGGGAAGCCCGGGTGCGCTGGGGTTTCGATAAGGAACACCGAGATGCCTTCGGGCTCGGCACCATCGGAGCGAACACGTGGCGGTCCGGCCTCGACCGGATACTCCTCGGGGTGGCAATGGCGGATGAACGCCAGCGCCTTTTCGAGGGGGTGCTACCGCTCGACGACGTCGAGACCAGCGACATCGAACTGGCCGGCCGCCTCACCGAGTTCATCGAGCGACTCCGCTGCGCGATCGATGCACTCGCCGAGACCCGTACGGTTGACCGATGGGCGAGCACGCTGGCCCAGATCTCGGATTCGCTGACGGCGACCACACCACGTGATGCATGGCAGCAGGCCCAGCTCACGGCCCTCCTCGAGGAGCTCGTCGGCGAGGCTACGGACGAGCAACGGGTCAGCTCTGTGCTGCTCGGCCGTGACGACGTTCGCTCGATCCTGGCGGACCGCCTGAAGGGCCGGCCGACGCGCGCGAACTTCCGAACCGGGCACATCACCGTTTGCACGCTGGTCCCGATGCGTTCCATCCCGCACAGGGTCGTGTGCCTGCTGGGACTCGATGACGGCAGCTTCCCCCGGCACATCGAGCGCGACGGAGACGATCTCTCGGCGCAGGACCCACGTGTCGGTGACCGTGACGTCAGGAGCGAAGACCGGCAGCTCCTGCTCGACGCACTCCTGGCCGCCCGCGAGCACCTGGTGATCACCTATACGGGCCGCGACGAGCGTTCCAACCTGCCCCGTCCACCCGCCGTCCCCGTTGGCGAGCTCCTGGACGTCGTCGACCGCACCGTGCAGACCGATGACGGGCCGGCATCGCAGGCCGTCATCGTCAAGCACCCGTTGCAACCCTTCGACCACCGGAACTACGAGCCGGACCGGCTCGTGTCAGGCGGACCCTGGAGTTTCGACGAGTTGCATCTGGCCGGCGCCCGCGCCGCACTCGTGCCGCGACGCCACGCGCCCGAGTTCCTGGAGCGTCCGCTCCCCGACCCCGTCGAAGACCAGGGGATGATCGAGCTCGACAGCCTCGACCGCTTCGTCCGTCATCCGGTCCGCGCGTTCCTGCGCGAGCGGCTCGGCGTCTCGCTGTGGGACCGCACCCGTGACTTCGAAGACGCCATCCCGATCGACCTGGACGGGTTGGCAGAGTGGGAGATTGGCGAGCGCGTCCTCAAGGCCCGACTTGGGGGCGACGACTGGGCGACGTGCGAGGCAGCGGAGAAGGCGCGCGGGGCACTGCCACCGTCCTCACTGGCCGATCCGCTGCTCAATGAGATGGCCTATTCCATTGAAGCGCTGGTCGCGGCGTCTCGCGAAGATGCGGATGCAGCGCCGAGGGCTGTGGACGTGCAGGTCGACCTGGCGGGCATGTCAGAAGTGCTCGGTGCCGTGTCGGGGGTGCGTGGCGACGTCGTCCACACCGTCACCTACCGGAGGATGCAGCCCTCGCTGCGTCTGGCCGCGTGGGTCCGCTTGCTCGCCCTGAGCGCAGCCCGACCCGACCACCCGTTCAAGGCGGTCACGATCGCACGAGCGGAACGGAGATCGTCGCGCCTCGTGAGTCTGTCGAGGATCGGTCCGCTCGGTCCTGATCCGCACACACGGAAGTTGGTCGCCGACGTCCACTTGCGCAATCTCGTAGACCTCTACCGGCGGGGGATGCGTGAACCCCTTCCGCTGTACTGCAAGACGTCGGCGGCCTACGCTGCCGCCCGCCGGGCCGGAGCCGACGACGCGGACGTGCCCGCACTCGGCGAGTGGGAGTCGAACAGGGACTTCAAACGGGAGAACCGGGAGAACGAGCACCTCCTCGTGCTCGGCGGGGAGCTCTCGTTCGTCGAGATGGTGGCACGCTCGGGAAGGCCGGGCAACGACGAGTCGGACGAGGGTGCGGTGTCGGGCGAATCCAGCCGGTTCGGGTTGTATGCCCGCAGACTCTGGGACGGGCTGCTCGAGTTCGAGAAGATCGCCAACCAGTGACGGCGCCGACAGATCCGCAGCCGTTCGACGTCTCCGGCCCCCTCCCCGCCGGTACGACCCTGCTCGAGGCGAGTGCGGGCACCGGGAAGACCTTCACCATCGCCGGACTCACGACGCGGTACGTGGCCGAGGCGAACTTGCCGATCGATCGTCTTCTCGTCATTACGTTCACGCGCATGGCCACGGGGGAGCTCCGCGAGCGGGTACGGGAGCGCCTTGTACGTGCCCACGACGGACTCGTCGATGTTCTGGCCGCTGCGGAAGAGCACACTGACGACGAGATCGTCCGCGTGCTCGCCGACGCTCCGCCTTCCGAGCAGGAGGTGCGCCGCCATCGGCTGGCCAAGGCGATCGCCGACTTCGACGCAGCGACGATCGAGACGACACACGGGTTCTGTCTCCAGGTCCTGTACGGGCTCGGTACGGCGGGTGACGTCGACCGCGAGGTCACCCTGGTCGAAGACGTGCGAGATCTTCTCGAGGAGGTGGTGGACGACCTGTATCTCCGCAAGTTCGCCCACCGCACGAACGAGCTCGGCTTCTCCCGCGAGGACGCACTCAAGATCGCACGGAAGGTGATGGAGCAACCCGATGCCGCAGTGGTCCCGGGCTTGTCCGACGCGGACGATCTGCCTTCCACGCGGCGCCGGTTCGCACGGGCGGTCCACGACGAGATGGATCGCCGGAAGCGGACGCTCAAGATCCTGACCTATGACGACGTACTGATCCGCCTCCGTGACACGTTGCGCGACCCGACCCGTGGTGCTGTCGCGCGGGCTCGCCTGCGTGAGCGCTATGACGTCGTTCTCGTCGACGAATTCCAGGACACCGATCCTGTCCAGTGGGAGATCATGCACCGCGCGTTCGGCGATCAGGGGACGACGCTCGTCCTGATCGGCGATCCCAAGCAAGCGATCTACGCGTTTCGCGGGGCCGACGTGGACACCTATCTCAGGGCCAAGCACCACGTGCAGTCCGAGTGGACGCTCGATGTGAACTGGCGCAGTGATGCTGGCCTCCTGCGCGCGTACGACGCCCTCTTCGCCGGTGCGCAGCTCGGACAGGCGGGTATCTCGTACCGGAACGTCCATGCCGCAGACGCCAACGCGGCACCCCGGCTTGTTGGCGCGCCTGTGGCCTCTCCGTTGCGGGTCCGAATCGTGCGAGCCGAGGACCGCCTCGTGGCGCGCACGCAGCAGGGCCACCTCAAGGCACCGGATGCGCGCGAGCTCATCGCCGGCGATCTCGCCGCCGAGACGGTCCAGCTGCTGAGGGCGGAGCCCGAGGTCGTCACACGCCGCCGCGACGGCACGGAGGTGGCACGCAGACCGCTGCATCCCGGCGATGTCGCTGTCCTCGTGCGCTCGAACAAGCACGCGGTGACGGTGCGTGATGCCCTACGCGCGGTCGGGGTCCCCGCTGTCATCGGCGGCGCCGGATCGGTGTTCGTCTCCGAGTCCGCCCGCGAATGGCTGCGGTTGCTCGAAGCGCTCGAACGTCCCGCGTCGCGGGAGCGTGCGTCCCTGGTGGCGCTGACCCAATTCATCGGGTGGTCGGCCGAAGAGGTGGCGCGTGCCGATGAGGCCCGATGGGAGGATCTCCACTGGTCCCTGCACAACTGGGCCCGGTGCCTGCGCGACCAGGGCGTCGCTTCCTTGTACGAGACGATCAGCGGCCACACCGGCTTGCCGGCCCGCGTGTTGTCGCGTCCCGATGGCGAGCGGTTCATGACCGACTTGCGCCACCTCGCGCAGCTGCTGCACGAGGCGGGGGCGATCGAGGGGGTGGGACCGACGACACTGGCCAATTGGCTCGGTCGCCGTATCGTCGAGGCAGATCGCGAGGCGGAGACCGAGGAGCGCACGCGGCGCCTCGAGTCGGACGCCAACGCAGTCCAGGTGATCACGATCCATCGGAGCAAGGGGCTCGAGTTCCCGGTGGTGCTCTGCCCCTACGCCTGGGACGGCTACATCCACAAGACGGATGTGCCGGTGTTCCACGACCCGGAAAACGCCCACGAGCGCACCATCGACGTCGGATGCCCCGGTCCGGAGCTGATCGCCCACAGGAAGCTGGAGGAGATCGAAGGGCAGGGCGAAGATCTGCGTCTTCTCTACGTCGCCTTGACGCGCGCCCAACACCAGACCGTGCTGTGGTGGGCCGGCAGCAGGGACACCAAGAACTCGCCCCTGTCGCGGCTGATGTTCGCCCGTGGGGCGGGCGGAGAGGTGCTGCCGCACGGGAAGAAGTCGCAGCCTGATTCCACGGTCGAGCAGACCTTCTCCGCGTTGGGCCCCGAGGTATCCGTCGAGCACGTGACCCCGCCCCCCGACGTCCGGTGGCAACCGGACGCCGGCACCCCCGTCGACCTCGAGGCCGCCCTCTTCGATCGCTCTCTCGACGTCGACTGGCGCCGCGTGTCGTACTCGAGCATCACCCGAGCGCTGCACGGAGAGCCGCTCATCGGCAGCGAGCCGGAGGAGCCGCTGACCTCCGACGAAGTGACACCGGTCGCCCCCTGGGGAACGGTCGGAACCGCATCGGACGAGGACGGGCTCCGGTCCACGGCACTCGGGCTCGCCGGTATGCCCGGTGGCGCCCTCGTCGGCACCATCGTGCACAGCGCGCTGGAGAGGATCGACTTCGCCTCGCCCGACCTCGTGACAGAGGTCGCCGAGGCGGTCGAACACGAGTTGGCCTGGCGAAGCGTGGATCTCGGGAACAAGGACGCTGCCGTTGCCGGGCTCTGCGCGGCTCTCGAGTCACCGCTCGGCCCCTCGGTCGGTGAGGTGCGGCTGTGTGACATCGCCCGCCGCGACCGACTCGACGAGTTGGGATTCGAGATCCCGCTCGTCGGTGGCGACCTGCCCACGGCGCAGCTCCACGTGTCCGACCTCGCCGACGTGCTCGAGATGCACCTGAGCCCCGGTGACCCGGTGCGCGCCTACGCGGACCGTCTGCGCGACCAGGCGCTCAACGGCGTGCTCCGCGGCTACCTGAACGGGAGCCTCGACCTCGTGTTCCGGCTGCCTGGCGACCGCTTCGTGCTGGCCGACTACAAGACGAACAGGCTGGCCCCGCCCGACGAGACGCTCACGGCCTGGCACTACCGTCCGGAGGCGGTCGAGTCCGAGATGGCGGAGGCTCACTATCCCCTGCAGGCGCTCATCTACTCCGTGGCACTGCACCGGTACCTGCGCTGGCGCCTCCCCGGGTACGACGTGGCGCAGAACCTCGGCGGTGTCCTGTACTTGTTCCTGCGTGGCATGAGTGCATCGGAACCCACCCGGGTCGGCGAGCACCCCGTCGGGGTCTGGTTCTGGCGGCCACCGCCAGGGTTGGTGGAGTCGTTGAGCGATCTGTTCGACAGAGGCGTTCACCCGTGATGCCGACCGAGGAGCTGGACCGTTTTGACCCCGCACTGGTCCTGGGCGCGAAGGGGCTGCTGCGCGAATTCAACGAGACCGGCGTGCTGGCGGCCTCGGATGTCCACGTCGCGGACAGATTGACCGCGCTGAGCAGCGTCACCGATGAACTCGTGCGGCTCGGGGTCGCCTTTGCCGCCAGGGCACCGCGTCTGGGTCACGTGTGCGTCGACCTTGGCGCGATCAGGCTCACCGCGAGCAGCGAGTCGGATGCGGACACCGACGTCGATGCCCTGCCCTGGCCGGACCCGGACGCCTGGCTGGCCGCCGTGCGTGCGAGCCCTCTCGTCGGGGAGGATTGTCCGCTGTATCTCTCCGGAACGAACCTGTATCTGAACCGGCTCTGGGTGGACGAGGTCCAGGTGGCCTCCGATCTCCTGAGGCTGGCCTCCGCACCCGCGGACGGAGTCGACGAGGCATTGCTGACCAACGGCCTGGTCCGGATGTTCCCGGCCGGCTCCGCCGATGCCGACCCAGCTCACCTCCAGACCCTGGCGGCTGCGGTCGCGGTGCTCCGGAGAGTCTCGGTCATCGCCGGCGGTCCGGGGACGGGCAAGACCACCACGGTCGCCCGTGTCCTCGCCTTGCTCCAGGAGCAGACGATGGCGATGGGCCGACCCCCGCCCCTCATCGCATTGGCAGCCCCCACGGGCAAGGCGGCAGCCCGCCTGGAAGAGGCGGTACGCGCCGAGGCGGCCGGGTTGGGTCTCGACGACGACCTGCAGCAACGGCTTCGTGGCTTACGCGGCATGACGCTCCACCGGCTCCTCGGCTTCGATCCGGGCAACCGGACGCGCTTCCGCCACAACCGGTCGAACCCTCTCCGCCACGACGTGGTCGTGGTCGACGAGACCTCGATGGTGGCCCTTTCGATGATGGCGCGCCTGCTCGAAGCCATCCGCCCGGACGCCCGCCTGATCCTCGTCGGCGACCCCGAGCAGCTGGCCTCGGTGGAGGCCGGCGCCGTGCTCGGCGACATCGTCGGACCAGCCTCAGTGGGCTTGTGCATGGGAAGCGCGGCGCGCGCCCGCCTGGAGTCGGTCACCCGGTGGCCGGTGGTCGAGGAGGCGAGCGCCCATCACTCGGCTGTCGGGGACGGCGTGGTCTCGCTGCGTCACGTGCACCGCCACCGGGGAGCCATCGCCGAATTGGCCCGGGCCATACAGCGCGGCGATGAGGACGCCGCGCTGGCAGCGTTGGACGCTGGCGAGTCGAACGTCCAGTGGATCCCCCTCGAGGCGTCACAACCTGCGGCCGAGCGCGTCGACGCGATCCGCGCTCTTGCCGTGCGGAGCGGCCGTGACGTCATTGAGGCGGCGAAGTCCGGTGACGCAAGGGGGGCGCTCCAGGCCCTGGGGGGGTTCCGCCTCCTCTGCGCGCATCGGCGAGGACCAGATGGCGTCACGACCTGGACCCAGCTCATAGAGAGATGGCTCCTGGCCGAGGTCGAGGACTTTGCCGTGGGGGCCGATTGGTACGTCGGGCGTCCGCTCATCGTCACGGAGAACGACCACGCCCTGCAGCTCTTCAACGGCGACATCGGTGTCGTGGTCAAGGGACGCGACAGGCCCATGGAGGCGGCCTTCGAGCGGGGTGGCGACGTCGTCACGGTCAGTCCCACGCGGCTGGCCGCGGTCGACACCGTGTACGCGATGACGGTCCACAAGAGCCAGGGTTCCCAATTCGAGGTGGTCGCCTTCGTGCTGCCCGCGCCCGGCTCGCGGATCCTCACTCGGGAACTGCTCTACACGGCGGTCACACGCGCCCAGGAGCGCCTCCTCCTCGTCGGTCCCGAGGAGTCGATCCGATCTGCCATCGCGAAGCCGATCGCGCGCGCGTCGGGATTGCGGGATGCCCTGTGGAGCGTCGGGAACGATCCTGCCGCGACGTCGGATGGCGTCGGCGGGTGATGCCGCTGCGCTGTCGATGACAACGGGGTGTCAACGACCCGGCACACCGGCCTTCCACGACCCGACGCCCGTTTGGTGTGGAAGTCCCGATCTGACCATCCCCGATTGCCGATTTCCCGTTATTTATGCTCGCATCGCAAAGATAATCCTTGGTCTCAATCCAAAAACAGCCGATACACAGGTTGGATTCAGGGTGTTGACCCATGATGAGACTGACATGACTCCGTAACAAAGGCGGAGCCTGAGGGAAGACAAAGGTGACGATGAAGATCCTGGTTCTCGGAGGAGACGGCTATCTCGGTTGGCCGACCGCCTTACATCTGTCGGCACTGGGACACGAGATCACGATCGTCGACAACCTCGTGCGCCGCGAATACGACCGGGAGATGGGCGTTGACAGCCTGGTGCCCATCGCTCCGCTGCAGGATCGTGTCAACCGCTGGGAGCAGCTCTCCGGGCACGCGATCGACGTCCGGATCGGCAATCTCACCGATGCCGCCTTCACCTACGGCGTTGTCATCGAGGCCAAGCCCGACGCCATCGTGCACTTCGGAGAGCAGCGTTCGGCGCCCTACTCCATGATCGACCGGGAGCACGCCGTCTACACCCAGGTCAACAACGTTGTCGGGAACCTGAACGTCATGTACGCCATTCAGGAGACGGACCCCGAGATCCATCTCGTGAAGCTCGGCACCATGGGGGAGTACGGGTATCCCAACATCGACATCGAAGAGGGGTTCATCGAGATCACCCACAAGGGACGGACCGACCTGCTGCCATATCCGAAGCAGCCGGGCTCCTTCTACCACCTGTCCAAGGTGCACGACAGCCACAACATCATGTTCGGCTGTCGCATCTGGGGACTGCGTGCCACCGACCTCAACCAGGGCATTGTCTACGGGCAGTCGACGGAGCAGACCGACCTCGATCCCGTCTTGGCCACCCGTTTCGACTACGACGGCGTCTTCGGGACGGTGCTGAACCGCTTCTGCGTCCAGGCCGTGACGGGACACCCGCTGACCGTCTACGGCGCCGGTGGCCAGACCAGGGGCATGCTCAACATCCGCGACACCCTGGCCTGCGTCACGCTGGCGATCGACAACCCCGCAGACCGCGGCGAATTCCGGGTCTTCAACCAGTTCACCGAGTCCTTCTCCGTGCGCGACATGGCCCTGATGGTCAAGAAGGTCGCCCCGAATCGGGTCGACATCGCAGAGGGCCTGGCCAATCCGCGGGTCGAGAACGAGGAGCACTACTTCAACGCCGCCAACACGAAGCTCCTCGACCTCGGCCTTCAGCCGCACCTCCTGACCGACGAGGTCATCTCCGAGATCCTCGAGCTGGTGGAGCGCTATCGAGACCGGGTGGACGTGCGGGCGATCGCCCCCACAGTCCAATGGCGTTCGAGCGCCAGCAGGCTGACCACTGCGGGCGAAACCCCGGACTCCTCCTTCCTCGCGGTGTAAGTCAGCACGTGCGGCAGTAGTTTCCTGTGGCGATGTCGCCACGCAGGTCACGCCGACGCGCGCGCCGTCGATCACCGGCCCGTCCGGTCATCCTGCTCCTCGCAGCGGTGATCGTGCTGGTGCTCCTCGTGGGCGGGCTCACCCAGGTGTCGCGGCAATCGCAGGGCTACGACGCCAACTCGAACCGGTCGCTTGCCGCACAAGGGTCGGTGGTCGCCGAGCAGTCCAACACGACGGCGTCGCAGGTGCGCACCCTGATGAACAACCTGCAGACGCAGGACCGGCAGGCGTTGCAGGCCTCCCTCGACGCTGCGGTGCAGGAGACGGCCCGCCAGTCGGCACGGGCCGACCTCGCCGCAGGGTCGGCGCCTTCGGGCTCGGTCGCGGGTGAGTTCGCCGCCGTCTTCGCCGAGCGGGCGCAGTCCATGAGCGAGCTCCGGGACGCGCTCGACGGGTTCCTCGGTATGCAGCCGATCCCCCCCGCTGGAATCCCGGCCACCGACTCGGCCACCTCCCAGAGCGCCGTCAGCAGCCAGACCGCCCTCCTGTCGGTGACACAGGCGACGAACCGCATTGCTGCCGCCGGTGCGTTGCTGTCCCGCTCGGACAGCGAGTACCGCTCGGTGCGGCGCTCCCTCGCGGCGGCGGCGGGCAACGCCAGGCTGCCCAGGTCGGTCTGGATCAGCGATCCACAGCTGTGGCAGGTGGGAACGCTCGCGGCGCAGGTCGACCTGATTGCCACCTCGTCCACGCTCGAGGCGACGCATTATGTCCTGTTGCGCACCGTTCGCCTGAGTCCTCCCGCCCTGCCCCCGCCGCCTGGCACGCCGTCCACCTTGTCGGTCCTGAGCCCCACGTCGCTGCTCGGCGTGACGGTGGTGCTCGGGAACGACGGCTCGTCCGGGGAGCCGCACGCATCGGTTCGCTTGACACTGGCGAACCAGTCCTCGGGGGCGACCGCAACCCAAGTCGAATCCACTGCGCTGGCCCTCGGGGGCTCGGTGGCACTCCCGACAGCCACCTTCCACGTGAAGCCCGGGTTCACCTACGAGCTCACGGTCGCGGTGATCCCGCCGGCGGGCCAGGCCCTGACAGCTGGCACGGTGACGCAGCAGGCACTGCAGGTCGCGCCCGGCACCTGAGTCGCAGGCGGACCCGCCGGGACGCGTGTCGACCGCACGCACGCCGTGGCCATAGGATCGGAGGGCACCGAAATCAGGAATTGGAGGGCTCTTCACGTGGCCGAGAGCATCACGATCACGGACAATCGCAACGGCGAGTCCATGGAGATTCCGCTCGTCAACGGCGGGGTCTCGGCCGAGGAGTGGGCAAAGCTCCTCCCAGGGGTGTGGTTCTTCGACCCCGGCTTCATGTCCACGGCGGCCTGCGAGAGCGCCATCACGTATCTCGACGGCGACGCCGGAATCCTGCGCTACCGCGGGTACCCCATTGAGCAGTTGGCGGAGAGTTCGACGTACCTCGAGGTGGCGTATCTCCTCTTGAACGGTGAGCTCCCCGACGAGGAACAGTTCGCCGCCTGGCGTCACGACGTGACGTACCACACGTTCATCCACGAGAACGTCCGCAAGCGCTTCCTGGAGGGATTCCACTACGACGCCCACCCCATGGGCATGCTGGTCTCCGCCGTCGCAGCGCTGTCGACCTTCTACCTCGACGCCAAGGACATCTTCGATCCGGAGTCGCGGAACAAGCAGATCATCCGTCTCATCGCCAAGATGCCGACGCTGGCCGCCGCCGCACATCGCTTCAGCGTCGGGATGCCCTTCGTGTATCCCGACAACTCGCTCGACTTCGCCCCCAATTTCCTCTCCATGCTCTGGAAGGTCGCCGAGCCGAGGTTCGAGGCCGACCCCGTCCTGGCCCGTGCGCTCGACGTCCTTTTCATCCTGCACGCCGACCATGAGCAGAACTGCTCGACCACGGCCATGCGCGTGGTCGGCTCGTCGCACTCGGACCCCTACTCGGCCACCGCCGCTGCCGCGGCAGCGCTGTACGGTCCACGTCACGGCGGCGCCAACGAGGCCGTGATCCGCATGTTGACCGACATCGGCAGCATTGAGAACGTGCCGGATTTCATCGCGACGGTCAAGGCGGGAACCAGCGGGCAGCGCCTCCAGGGCTTCGGGCACCGCGTCTACAAGAGCTACGACCCCCGGGCCAAGATCATCAAGCGCACCGCCGACCAGGTCTTCGAGGTGACGGGTAAGAACCCGCTGCTCGACATCGCGCTGAAGCTCGAGGAGATCGCGCTCAGCGACGAGTACTTCATCTCACGGCGTCTCTACCCGAATGTCGACTTCTACTCGGGTCTCATCTACCAGGCCATGGGGTTCCCGCTCGAGATGTTCCCCGTACTCTTCGCCATCCCGCGCACCTCGGGATGGCTCGCCCATTGGCAGGAGATGCTCGACCAGGACTCCAAGATCGCCCGCCCGCGCCAGCTCTACATCGGCCCGGAGAGCCGGGACTACGTGCCCTTGGAGTCGCGCTAAGGCCCGCTCACCGCGCCCACGGTCTTCTGTCGCAGGATTCGGGTCAGCCCCTCCTGGACCATGGAGACGCAGAGGTGGCCGGATTGGTCGAAGAGAAAGCCCCGGGCGAGGCCGCGCCCTGCGATGGCGACGGGTGAATCGGTGTCGTAGAGCAGCCATTCGTCGGCCCGGAAGGGCCGGTGGAACCACATGCAGTGGTCAAGGCTGGCGCTCATGAAACCCTCGTCGCCCCAGCGCACCTCGTGCGGGGCAAGGATGGTGTCGATCAGGGACATGTCCGAGGCGTAGGTCGCCACGCAGGCGTGCAGAAGCGGATCGTCGGGCAACTCGCCGTCGGCGCGGATCCACAGTCGATGGCTGGGCTCGCCGGCCCCCCGCGAGTGCCAAGGCAGCTCGCCGATGTGGCGCTGGTCGATGGGATGGGGGCGGTCGAACCACTCGGCCAGCTCGTCCTTCCACGGCTCGAGGCGCTCGGCGAGCGGTGCCAGGGCTTCGGGCGCGGGCACCTCGGGCATGGGGAACTGGTGCTGAGGTCCCTCGTCGAGGTCGTGGAAGGAGGCCTCGAGGTTGAAGATGGCCCGGCCGTGCTGGACGGCGACGACACGCCGGGTCGTGAACGACCTTCCGTCGCGGATCCTGTCCACCTCGTAGAGGATGGGCACCATCGGATCGCCGGGCCGCAGGAAGTACGAGTGCAGCGAGTGGACGCGACCGTGCTCGACCGTTCGCCCGGCTGCCATCAGGGCTTGCCCGGCCACCTGCCCGCCGAACACACGCTGGCGCTCCTCGTTGGGCTGGATGCCCCGGAAGATGTTGACCTCAATGGGCTCGAGGTCAAGCAGGTCGACGAGGAATTCCAGGGACGTGCTCATCCGTCCATGTTCGCAGGCGTCGGGGCGTGCCCCGGCACGAGCACGCCGCCGCGGCCCCCGCTACCCTGCGGCGACATGGCACAGGTGTCCCCGGCCCGCGAGGGCGAGATCGTCTTCCCCAGCGGGTTCACCTGGGGCGTCGCCACGGCGGCGCACCAGATCGAGGGAGGCAACGTCAACAACGACTGGTGGGCGTGGGAGCACGACCCCGCATCGGGGACGCTCGAGCCGAGCGGAGATGCCTGTGACTCGTTCCACCGCTGGCGCGAGGACGTGCAGCTCGTGGCGGACATGGGACTCGGCGCCTACCGCTTCTCGCTGGAGTGGAGCCGCATCGAGCCCGCGGAGGGCGAGTTCTCGACGGCCACGCTGGAGCACTACCGGCGCATGTGTGCCGCCTGCCACGGGCACGGGATCATCCCCGTCGTCACCTTTCACCACTTCACGACGCCGCGGTGGCTGGCCGAGCGCGGTGGCTGGGAGGCGCCCGACGCCCCCGAGTGCTTCGCCCGGTTCGTGGCCCGGGCCTCCGCGTACCTCGGAGATCTCATCGGATGGGCCTGCACCATCAACGAGCCGAACGTCGTGGCCGTCATGGGGTATTTCCAGGGCGAGTATCCCCCGGGAGTCAAGGAGGACTTCGGGCGCTACGCCGCCGTCAACGAGGCGATGGTCCGCGCCCATCGGTTGGCCGTCGACGCCCTCCGCTCCGGCCCCGGTGACTTCCCGGTCGGGCTCACGCTCTCCATGGCCGAGATCACAGCCGACGACGGCGGTGAGGCGTTGCGCGACGCGGCCGAGGAGATGCTCGAGAACATCTTCCTGCGGGCGACCGGCGGCGACGACTTCGTGGGGGTGCAGTGCTACACCCGGATGCACTTCGGCCCCGAGGGGCTGGCGCCCAACGATCCCGATGTGCCGGTGACCCAGATGGGCGATGAGCTTTGGCCGCAAGCGGTGGAGCACACGGTGCGGCGCGCGGCGGCGGTCAGCGGGCGCCCGGTGGTGGTGACCGAGAACGGGATCGCGACGGCCGACGACGCAGAGCGCATCGCGTTCCTCTCCGACGCGCTCCGGAGCGCCCATCGCTGCCTTGCCGAGGGGATCGACCTGCGGGGCTACTTCGTGTGGAGCCTGCTGGACAACTTCGAATGGCATCTCGGGTACGGCCCCAAGTTCGGGTTGGTCGCAGTGGCCCCTGACACCTTTGAGCGACGACCCAAACCCAGTGCCCACTGGTTCGGGACGGTCGCTCGCTCCAACCGCCTCGTCACAGCCGGTACCTAGCTGATTGACAGGGGGCCAAATGGCCGCCGGGCTAGGGTGGCCCCGTGCCTGTACCGCCCTCGGAGGGCGCAGCCCGCGACAGCGGGGGCCCCATGCTCGACCACGACGGGCATCGCCCCATCGCTCACATCTGGTCTTCCGATGAGCCGCTGGTGGCCCGGCTGCGCCAGATCATGGCTCACCCCTCGAGCGTCAAGCTGATCAAGTACGCCGGGGTGTCCGTGATCTCGACCATCGTGTCGCAGGTCACGCTGCTTCTCGTCTTTGGCGTGTTCCGCCTGATGTCCGAGGTCCCGGCGAACATCCTGGCCAACGTCCTGGCGACCATCCCCTCGTACACGCTCAACCGCCGTTGGGTCTGGGGGAAGGGGGGCAAGTCGCACTTCTGGCGGGAGGTCGTGCCGTTCTGGGTGCTCTCCTTCATCGGGCTGGCCTTCTCGAGCCTCGCCGTATGGCTCGCCGGCGACTTCGCCCGCAATCACGGATTGAGCCACGCCGCCACTTCACTCCTGGTGAACGCGGCGAATCTCTTCTCGTTCGCCATCCTGTGGATCGTCAAGTTCGTGATCTACAACAAGCTGTTCCACGTCGACCCGGTCGAGTACGACGAGCACCACGGAGACCGATAGGCCTCGTCGTCCGACGCCCCGACCTGTGCCGGAGCGTCACGCAGCGCCCGAGGTCGCAGTCAGTCCCTGAAGTTGTCGAACTGCAGGGGGATCCCGAAGTCCTCGGCCTTGCATTTCGCGATCACCTCTTGGAGGTCGTCGCGCTTCTTGCCCGTGACGCGGAGCTGATCGCCCTGGGTCTGTGAGGACACGCCCTTGAGGCCCAGGTCCTTGATGAACTTGTTCAACCGCTTGGCGTGGTCCGAGGAGATGCCCGCCTTGATGGCCACCCTCTGGCGGGCGGTGCCCTTTTGGGCCTCCTCGATCTTCCCGTCCTCGAACGCCTTCAGCGAGACCTGGCGCCTGACCAGCTTCTCGTCCAGTACCTGGTGTAGGGCGCGCAGCCGGTCCTCCGTCGAGGACCGCAGCACGAGCTCGGTGTCGCTGAGCTCAATGGCCGAGTCGGTGTTCTTGAAGTCGAAGCGGGTGGCGGCCTCCCGGTTGGCCTGGTCGACAGCGTTGCGTACCTCCTGCATGTCGACTTCCGAGACGATGTCAAACGTAGGCATGGCGTCAGCGTACCGGCGCCACCTGCCGTTCTGCGGGGGCCGGCGCGACTATCCTCGCCGGCTGCGGGTCGGTGTCCGAGTGGCCAAAGGAAACAGGCTGTAAACCTGTCGGTTAACACCTACGGAGGTTCGAATCCTTCCCGGCCCACGCAGAACCAGTCGGGGAGGGAGGGCCGGCTCCGATGGCCCTTGTCACCCCCCCGCCTGCCGTTACAATGCTGTTGCAGATCGATTGCGGGTACATGCTCCTCGGGGCGTGGGCACCGCTCCCTCCCCCGGGTCCTAGCCCCCGGACACGACAAGCGAGACTGACACCCCGTGGACGAAAGCGCGATGTCCCCTTCACAACCGGTCCTGGACGGGGTCAGGACGCGCCTCCGCCGACTCTCCATGCGAGCCGAAGCGGTTCGTCTGCGTGTCAGTCCACGCGTCTCGCTGACGCAGCGGGTCGAGGCCGAGTCCGGTGGACCCGACGACTGGTCCTTCCTGCGCCGGCCCGCGATCCTGGGATTCGTCGCGGTCGTCTCCATCTGCGTGGGCGCGTCGCTGCCGAGCTCGCCCTTCAAGCTCGAGATGGGTGGCACCTGGTTCTTCGGTGAGGCCGACTGGCCGTCGACCGCGCTCCTGCTGCCCGGCGTCGTGGCCGTCTACGGCGGGATGGTCCTCTTCGTGCGCGTGTGGTTCGGCTTGTACCAGACGCTCCGGGCCAGGCCCGGTGTGCCCATCCGGTCGCTGGCCTACATGCTCGCCCTCTGGATTCTCCCGCTGCTGGCGGTGGCGCCGCTCTTCAGCCGGGACGTGTTCTCCTACGCCGCCCAGGGCGAGATGATGAGCCATCACATCAACCCGTACCACTACGGACCGGGCACACTCGGTTACGGTCCGTACACGTCGGGGGTGGATCCCCTCTGGGCGAACACCGCGGCCCCCTACGGCCCGCTCTTCTTGATGCTGGCCGGATGGTCGGCCTCCCTGAGCCTGCACCACGCGCTCGTCACCGTCGTGCTGTTGCGGTTGCAGTCGGTGGCCGGCATCGCAATGATCGCCTACTGCATTCCCAAGCTGGCCCGCTCGTTCGGCCACGACGCCGGACCCGCGTTCGTGCTGGCCGTGCTCAACCCGTTGACCCTGCTCGCCCTCGTGGGCGGGGCGCACAACGACGCGATCATGGTGGGCCTGCTGCTCGCCGGCATCACCGCGGCACGATCCCGCCACCCGGTCTGGGGCGTCGTGCTGTGCGCGCTGGCCGCCTCCATCAAGGTGCCTGCCGCCATGGGCATCGTCTACGTCGCGTGGGACTGGGCGGGTCCGTGGGCCGACTGGCGGCGCCGTGTCCGCACAGTCATCCGCTCCGGCCTCGTCACCGTGGCGGTCATGGGAGCGCTCTCCCTGGTGTCCGGTCTGGGCTGGGGATGGATCGCCAACCTGGGCACGCCCGGCACCGTGCGCTCCTGGATGGCCCCGGCCACAGCCGTCGGGCTCCTCATCAGCGGGTCGGCGCACGTCGTCGGCATCGGGGTCGGCCTGGGGGGCGTGTTGACGCTGACCAGGGCCATCGGGCTGCTGGCCGCCGCCGTCGTCGCGCTGTACTGCCTGGTCAACCGGGAGCGGATCGGCGTGCTAGGCGCGCTCGGCATCACGATGCTGGCCTTCGTTCTGTTGGGCCCCGTCGTGCAGCCCTGGTACCTCACGTGGGGCATCATCATCCTGGCGCCGGTCGTCACGGGCCGGATGCTCTACGTGGTGCTCGGCCTCTCGATCGTGACGCCCTTCATCGGGCTGACGGGGGGCGCTGACCTCTTGAACCAGTTGATCCACACCGACCCGGCGAGCATGGTCCTGGCGGTCATGGTCCTGTGGGCCGTGGCGATCGTCCCGCTCGGCAACTGGACGACCTCGTGGCGGCTCGACCGGTCCCGGCTGCCGGCGCTCGCGGCGCACGGCCAGGGGGCCGTGCTCGAGTCCTGAGCCCGGGGCCCGACCCCGGGGGTCCTGGTCACAACAGGCGCTGCAGCTCCACGACGTCGAGCCACTGGCGGTGCTTGCGCCCGACCTCGCGCTCCACGCCGACCAGCTCGAAACCGGCCGCCTGGTGCAGCCCGATGGACGTCTCGTTGTGCCCCGCGATCCGGGCGATCACCGAATGGAAGCCGTGGGCGGAGGCCAGGACCAGGAGCTCGGCCAGAAGGGCCCGCCCCACTCCCTCGCCTCGCCGGGACCGGTCAACGTAGACGGAGTTCTCCGCCGTGGCCGAGTAGCCAGAGCGCTCGCGGAACGGGGACAGGGAGCCGAACCCGAGGACGATCTCCCCGTTCGCCCCGACCCGGCCGGCCTCCGCCGACCCGGGAGGCTGGCTGGCCACCAGCGCCGGGTGCACCCCGCTGTGCTCGAGGATCCAGGCTTCCTGCTCCGCCCGGGTCCGGGGCACCATGTCGAAGGTGTTCGTGCTCTCGAGGACCTCGACGTTGTAGATGGCCCGGATGGCTTCGGCGTCGGCCAGCTCCGCCAGTCGGATCCGCATCCGTCGATGGTACTGTTGACGTGCCGAAACCGGGCGAGCGGAGGCAACCCATGCCGAGCCCTGGCTATCATTGAACGCTCGCGGAAGGTTCCCGCGGCGCCCCTGTAGCTCAGTGGCAGAGCACCTCCATGGTAAGGAGGGGGTCGTGGGTTCAATCCCCACCGGGGGCTCGCCCATGGCGGCGTAGCTCAGTTGGTCAGAGCACACGGCTCATAATCGTGTTGTCGCGGGTTCGAGTCCCGCCGCCGCTACCAGGCCCGGGACCAGAGCCCCGGGCAGCGACCAGGAAGGATTGGACATGCCGAAGAACGAGAAGAGGGTCCAGGTCACGCTGGCCTGTGAGGTGTGCAAGCGGCGTAACTACATCACGACCAAGAACAAGCTCAACGACCGTGAGCGGATCGAAATGAAGAAGTTCTGCCGCTGGGACCGCCAGCACACGCTGCACAAGGAGACCCGCTGAGCGATGCCCAGCCTGCCGGTGCTACTCTGGCAGGTCGATCCCCAGGTCAGGGGGAAGAACCACCTGCTAGAGGGCAACCGAAGGCACCCCACCGAGGGCAGTAGCTCAACTGGTAGAGCACCGGTCTCCAAAACCGGCGGTTGGGGGTTCGAGTCCCTCCTGCCCTGCCCCGGACGTATTCAACCGACGACGAAGTATGTGAGGCGAGACCCGTGAACCGCGAGACCAAGCGCATGATGCAGCGCCAAGGGCAGATGGAGGCCGACGGGTCTCCCGCCACCCGGCGCGCGCCCGCGGGCACGCAGACGAGGGATCCGCGGGCGAAGAAGGGCCCGTCGGGACGCAAGCGGACCACACCGGTCCAATTCGTCCGCGAGGTGCGGGACGAGATGCGCCAGGTCGCCTGGCCGTCGCGCTCGGAGCTCATCAACTACACGTCGGTCGTCCTGACCACGCTGATCATCATGATCAGCCTGATCTTCGTGCTGAACCTCGCCTTCGGGAAGCTCATCACGCTTCTCTTCACGAAGTAGGCCCTGATGAGCGACATGACGCATTCAGAGGCAGAGGAGGCACTGGTGACCGGCGACGAGGAAGACGTCGCGGAGGCGCTGGCCGCCGAGCGAGAAGAGACCGAGGGCGCCCCCGAGGAGGCTGCAATGAGCTTGACCCAGGACGTGATCGAGGAGGTCGCGGCCGAGGACGAGGCGACCCTCGAGGCAGTTGCAGAAGAGGAAGTCGTCGAGGAGGTCGCGGAGGCCGTGGCCGAGGTGGCGGCCGAAGAGGTCGCAGAGGAGATCGTGGAAGAGATCGTGGAAGAGATCGTCGAGGAAGCCTTGCTCGAGGCGATCGAGGAGGCTGTCGTCGAAGAGATCGCGGAGGAGACGGCCGCCCTGGCGGGCGAGCCGGACCTCGTGCTCGACGCCACCGCCGGACAAGAGGCGGACGGCGAGGTCGAGCTCGGCGGGTGGGGCGGGGACGACGAGGAAGAGGAGATCGTCCCCGTCGAGAGCCCGTACGACCGCCCGGGCCGTTGGTACGTGGTGCACACCTACTCGGGTTACGAGAACAAGGTGCGCTCGAACATGGGCAACGTCGTGGCCTCCCGCGGCATCGAGGACCGCGTCTTCGAGGTCGTCATCCCGATGGAGGACGTCGTCGAATTCAAGGGCGGCAAGAAGGTCACCGTCCAAAAGAAGGTCTTCCCGGGGTACCTGCTCGTCCGCTGCGATCTCGATGACGACACCTGGGGGGCGATCCGCAACACCCCGGGCGTGACCGGTTTCGTGGGCCCAGGGACCAAGCCGACGCCGCTGTCCCGCCGCGAGGTCGAGAACATCTTGCAGGTGAAGGTCGAAGGTACCGAGACCGCCACCAAGCGCAGCCGTCCCCGGCTCGAGTACGAGGTGGACGAGACGGTCCGGGTCAAGGAGGGTCCCTTCGCGGACTTCTCCGGCCAGATCGCCGAGATCAACGAGGACCAGCTCAAGCTCAAGGTGCTGGTCAACATCTTCGGCCGGGAGACGCCGGTCGAACTCGAGTTCAGCCAGGTCGCCAAGCTCTAGGCGCCCGGAAACAGATACCGAAGAAGGAGTACACAGACAATGGCGCCGAAGAAGAAGGTGCTGGCCGTGGTCAAGATCCAGCTCGAGGCGGGATCGGCCACCCCCGCGCCCCCGGTGGGCACAGCGCTGGGGCCGCACGGCGTCCAGACGATGGAATTCTGCAAGCAGTACAACGCGGCCACGGAGAGCATGCGGGGCACGGTGGTGCCCGTGGACATCACGATCTACGAGGACCGCTCGTTCAGCTTCGTGCTGAAGACGTCGCCCACCCCGGTGCTGCTGCGCCATGCGGCAGGGCTCGAGAAGGGCGCCGCGACCACCGGTCGCGAGCAGGTCGGCACCATCACCGATGCCCAACTGGCCGAGATCGCCACCACCAAGCTCAAGGACCTGAACACCAACGACCTCGAGGCGGCCAAGAAGCAGGTCGCCGGCACGGCACGGTCCATGGGGATCAAGGTCGCCGGCTAGGCCCGACGGACGCATACAGGAGAAGGAAATGACCCAGCACGGGAAGAAGTACAAGGAGAGCCTGAGCAAGGTGGACCGCGAGGAGCTCTACGGCGTGGCCGAGGCGGTCGACCTCGTGAAGTCTCTGGCGAGCGCCAAGTTCGACGAGACGGTCGAGCTGGCGGTTCGTCTGGGGGTGGACCCCCGCAAGGCGGACCAGATCGTGCGCGGCACGATCTCGCTCCCGTCGGGCACCGGGCGCACCGTCCGGGTGGCGGTGTTCGCCGCCGGCGAGGCGGCCGCCGATGCCCGCGGGGCCGGAGCGGACGTGGTAGGTGCGGACGACCTGGTGGCCAAGATCAACGGCGGCTTCCTCGACTTCGACATCGCCATCGCCACGCCGGACCTGATGGGGCAGGTGGGCACGCTCGGACGGGTCCTCGGGCCACGTGGGCTGATGCCGAACCCGAAGACGGGCACCGTCACCACCGACGTGGCCAAGGCGGTGGGCGAGTTCAAGGGCGGCCGGGTCGAGTACCGGACCGACAAGGTGGGCAATGTCCACATCCGCGTCGGGAAGGCCTCGTTCACCCGCGACCAGCTCGTCACCAACATCCGTGCGGTCGTCGACGAGCTCCAGCGGGCCAAGCCCGCCTCCGCCAAGGGGCGCTACTTCCACTCCATCACCGTGTCGACGACGATGGGCCCCGGGGCGCATATCGACCCCGTCAAGGCCCGCTTCAGCGAGGAGGAGCTGGCCGTCCCGGCCTGAGCCCGCCCCGCAGACGTACTACGCTCTCCCGAACAGTTCGCCGCCCCCGGGCGCGCGGGCACTGAATCCGAACGCCAGAGACCTCCGGTGCACCTCAGGGTGCCGAAGCGGCCCACAAGGGCCGGCCCGATGAGGCGACACCGTGCACGCCGGCCCGTCCGGCGTGTGCCGTCGCACACCGCAGATCCTGGCCACATCCGGCCGGTCGAATCCGGTGGAGGACGACGATGGCAACGCAGAACGCACAGATGGCCCACAAGGTCGAGGTGGTCGCCGAGGTCAAGACGCGCATCGAGGCGGCGTCGGCCTCCATCGTGAGCGAGTACCGGGGCTTGAGCGTGGCCGAGATGGCGGAGCTCCGCAACGCACTGACGGCCGCGGGCGGCGACTACAGGATCTTCAAGAACACGCTGGTCCGCCGGGCGATCGACGGCGGCGAGTACCAGCCGCTGTCGGAGTACCTGAACGGGCCGAGCGCGCTGACCTTCGTCCAGGGCGACATCAGCGCCGTGGCCAAGGCGCTGCGGGACTTCTCCCGGACCAACCCGCACCTCGTGATCAAAGGCGGGCTGGCCGACGGGTCGCTCCTCACGTCCTCGGACCTGGCTGCCCTGGCGGAGCTGCCGCCCCGTGAGATCCTCCTGGCCCGTCTGGCCGGTGCCCTGGCGGCGCCGATGCAGCAGATGGCCGGACTCCTCCAGGCGCTGCCCCGCAACCTCGCCTACGGGATCTCGGCGCTGATCGAGCAGCGCGAGGCCGGCGGGGAGACGCTGCCCGCACCCGAGGCAGCCGAGGCC
>CAYWDQ010000001.1:134551-141411 GCA_964457065.1 uncultured Acidimicrobiaceae bacterium
CCGCCGAGGCCCCAGCCCCTGCCGAGGAGGCCCCGGCCGGGGAGCAGCCGGTGGAGGCCGCCGCGGACGGTGAGGCCACCGCCGAGGCGGCGGGCAGCGCCGAAGAGGCCACCGAGTAGCACACGACCGAATTCCCGGACCGAACCAGACACGACCGTAGGAAAGAAAGGAAGGCCACCCAGATGGCAACCCTCACCAAGGAAGAGATCCTCGACGGGATCGCCGAGCTCTCGGTGATTCAGCTGAGCGAGCTGTTGAAGGACTTCGAGGAGCGCTTCGGCGTGACGGCGGCGGCCCCCGTGGCCGTGGCGGCCGCGGCTGCCCCGGCTGCCGGCGGCGCCGAGGCCGCGGGCGACGAGGAGAAGTCGGAATTCGACGTCATCCTCACCGCCGCCGGCGACAAGAAGATCCAGGTCATCAAGGAGGTGCGGGCCCTCACCAGCCTGGGCCTCAAGGAGGCCAAGGACCTGGTCGAGGCCGCCCCGAAGCCGGTGCTCGAGAGGGCGAACAAGGAGGATGCCGACAAGGCGAAGGCCGCCCTCGAGGGCGCCGGCGCCACTGTCGAGGTCAAGTAGCCCTGGTAGGGGCCGGGATCGGGCTCGACCCACCCGGCCCCCGACCAGGATCCTTGACGACGGGGGAGGGCTTTCGTAGCCTGTCACGGACCCCGGGCACTGCCCGCCAGGCCTGCGCGGCCGAGGGGTTGTATCCAGGCACGTCCCACGATAGGATGCAGGGTTGCCGTGCGTCTCTGTGTGCTTGATTCCGTAATTCTGCGGGGTCGGCGCGCGCCCTGGCAGCCCTGACCCCCCGACCCGCCGTCCCCGCCCCCGTCCGTTCCTGACCCCCGCAGTACCGCCCTCACCCGCCGCTTTTCACCTGGGAGGAGTTGACCGTTGTCCTCACGGTCCCGCAGTCCCGAACGTGTTTCGTTCGCCAACATCAACGAGGCTCTGCCGCTTCCTGACCTGATCGCCATTCAGCGCGATTCGTTCCAGTGGTTCCTCGACAAGGGCCTCGCCGAGGCCTACCACGACATCAGCCCGATCGAGGACTTCACCGGCCAGTTGAGCCTGGAGCTCGAGTTCGACCCGACCGACGCCGACCTGCGCCCACCGCCGAAGTTCTCGGTGGAGGAGTGCAAGGAGAAGGACATGACGTATGCGGCGCCCGTCTTCGTGCGGGCCCGCTTCCTCAACGCCACCACGGGTGAGATCAAGGAGCAGACGGTCTTCATGGGGGACTTCCCGATGATGACCGACCGCGGCACCTTCATCGTCAACGGCACCGAGCGTGTCGTCGTGAGCCAGCTCGTCCGCTCGCCGGGTGTCATCTTCCAGCCCGGCCGTGACGCCAAGACGGTGTTCACCGGGACCATCCACCCGTACCGGGGTGAGTGGATCGAGCTCGACATCGAGGCCAAGCCCGGCAAGGACGTCACCGCCGGCTGCCGCGTCGCCCGCAAGCGCCGCCTGTCGCTCTTCGTCCTCCTGCGCGCGCTGGGTTACGGCGACGAGGCCTTCCTTGACCGCTTCGTCCGCCACTTCGACTTCCTCGAAGGTCAGTGGGAGAAGGAGCGCAACCTGGCGCCGTCGCGGGAGGAGGCGCTGCTCGAGATCTACAAGCGCGCCCGCCCCGGCGAGCCGTTGTCGGCCGAGGCCGCCCGCGTCTACTTCGAGAACGCCTTCTTCAACCCGAAGCGCTACGACCTGACCCGGGTCGGCCGCTACAAGCTGAACCGCAAGCTCGGCCCCGAGATCGACCGGCTCAGCGACCTGTTCGGGATCGAGATCGAGAAGCCGGCGCCGAACCAGTCGGTGCTGAGCCCCTCGGAGATCCTCGCTTCGGCGACGTACATGCTGCACCTGGCCCTGCACATGGCCGACGGCGAGTCGACCTACCGCATCGACGACCAGGACCACTTCGCCAACCGCCGCATCCGCTCGGTAGGCGAGCTGATCCAGAACCAGGTGCGCGTCGGGCTGAGCCGGATGGAGCGGGTCGTGCGCGAGCGCATGACCACCCAGGACGTCGAGGCCATCACGCCGCAGACGCTGATCAACATCCGTCCCGTCGTGGCCGCGGTGAAGGAGTTCTTCGGCACCTCGCAGCTCTCGCAGTTCATGGACCAGAACAACCCGCTGTCGGGCCTGGCTCACAAGCGCCGTCTGTCCGCGCTCGGGCCAGGAGGCCTGTCGCGTGAGCGCGCCGGCTTCGAGGTCCGTGACGTCCACACGTCGCACTACGGCCGCATGTGCCCGATCGAGACGCCCGAGGGCCCGAACATCGGCCTCATCGGGGCGTTGGCCACCTACGCCCGGGTGAACGAGTACGGGTTCATCGAGACCCCCTACCGCACCGTCGTCGACGGCAAGGTCACCGACGAGGTGAGCTACCTGGCCGCCGACGAGGAGGAGGAGCACGTCATCGCCCAGGCCAACGCGCCGGTCGACGGCGACGGCCGCCTGACCGAGGAGCGCGTCCTCGTGCGCCGCGGGCCGCAGGGCACCGGCGTGCGCATGGGCGCGGTCAACACCTCCTACGGGACGACGTCGGAGATCGACTTCGTGCCGCCGTCGGAGGTCGACCTCATGGACGTGTCGCCGAAGCAGATCGTCTCGGTCTCCACGGCGCTCATCCCCTTCGTCGAGCACGACGACGCCAACCGCGCCCTCATGGGTGCCAACATGCAGAAGCAGGCCGTGCCGCTCGTCGTCCCCGAGGCGCCCTACATCGGTACCGGGGTCGAGGGCCGTGCCGCCCGTGACGCGGGCGACGTGCTGCTGGCCGAGGGCAACGGGACCGTCAGCGAGATCAGCGGCGACTCCGTTACGGTCGAGTACGCGTCAGGCCAGAAGGACCGGCTCGGCACGGTGCTCGGCCGGAAGGTCTACCGCCTGTCCAAGTTCCGCCGTTCCAACCAGAACACGTGCATCAACCACCGCACGCTGGTGACCGAGGGGCAGAGCGTCGTGACCGGCGACCTGCTGGCCGATGGCCCGTCGACCCACAACGGCGAGCTCGCGCTGGGCAAGAACCTGCTCGTCGCCTTCATGCCGTGGGAGGGCTACAACTACGAGGACGCCATCATCCTCTCCGAGCGCCTCGTGCGCGACGACGTGCTGACCTCCATCCACATCGAGGAGCACGAGGTCGACGCCCGCGACACGAAGCTCGGCGCCGAGGAGATCACGCGGGACATCCCGAACCTCTCGGAGGAGATCCTCGCCGACCTCGACGACCGCGGCATCATCCGCGTCGGCGCCGAGGTCGAGCCGGGTGACGTCCTGGTGGGCAAGGTGACCCCCAAGGGCGAGACCGAGCAGACGCCCGAGGAGCGCCTCCTGCGCGCCATCTTCGGCGAGAAGGCCCGCGAGGTGCGCGACACCTCGCTCAAGGTGCCCCACGGCGAGTACGGCAAGGTGATCGACGTCCGGGTCTTCTCCCGCGAGGAGTCACACGAGCTGCCACCGGGCGTCAACCAGCTGGTCCGCGTCTACGTGGCCCAGAAGCGCAAGATCTCCGAGGGCGACAAGCTGGCCGGCCGCCACGGCAACAAGGGCGTCATCTCCAAGATCCTCCCGGTCGAGGACATGCCGTACCTGGCCGATGGCACCCCGGTCGACATCATCCTCAACCCTCTCGGCGTGCCGAGCCGGATGAACGTGGGCCAGGTGCTCGAGTCGCACCTGGGCTACGCCGCCCGCCACGGCTGGCAGGGCATCGACGTCAACGAGGAGGTGGGGACGAGCGCCAAGGGAGACGGCGCGGCGCGCAAGACGCGGCCGCGGACCGAGCCGGCGGCCTGGGTCTCCACGCCCGTGTTCGACGGCGCCCACTGGGACGAGGCCGAGGACGCCGGGGCCCACCCGACGATCCAGCAGGTCTTCGGCACGTTGAACGCGGACTCGGCCAACGGTGACGTGCAGATCCATACCGACGGCAAGGCCACGCTCTACAACGGCCGCACCGGCGAGGCCTACGACAACCCGATCTCGGTCGGCTACGTCTACATCCTGAAGCTGGCCCACCTGGTCGACGACAAGATCCACGCCCGCTCGACCGGCCCGTACTCCATGATCACCCAGCAGCCGCTGGGCGGGAAGGCCCAGTTCGGTGGCCAGCGTTTCGGCGAAATGGAGGTGTGGGCCCTCGAGGCCTTCGGCGCCGCCTACGCACTGCAGGAGCTCCTGACCATCAAGTCCGACGACGTCCTCGGCCGGGTGAAGGTCTACGAGGCCATCGTCAAGGGGGAGAACATCCCCGAGCCGGGCATCCCCGAAAGCTTCAAGGTGCTCATCAAGGAGATGCAGTCGCTCTGCCTCGACGTCGAGGTCCTGGCCGTCGACGGCCGTGAGATCGAGATGCACGAGCTGGACGAGGACGTGTTCCGCACCGCCGAGGAGCTGGGCATCGACATCAGCCGCAACGAGCGCGGCTCCGACGAGGAAGACGAGCGGCGCGCCGCAGAGAGGAGCTTCTCCTAATGGCTCTGGACGTCAACACATTCGACCAGCTGCGCATCGGCCTCGCGACCGGTGACTCCATCCGGGGCTGGTCCAACGGCGAGGTCAAGAAGCCCGAGACGATCAACTACCGCACGCTCCGTCCGGAGAAGGACGGGCTGTTCTGCGAGAAGATCTTCGGCCCGACCAAGGACTGGGAGTGCTACTGCGGCAAGTACAAGCGGGTGCGCTTCAAGGGCATCATCTGCGAGCGCTGCGGCGTCGAGGTCACCCGTTCGAAGGTCCGCCGCGACCGCATGGGACACATCGAGCTGGCCGCCCCCGTCGTCCACATCTGGTACCTGCGCGGCACGCGTTCGTGGTTGGCCTACCTCCTCATGGGCACCGAGCCCCGCGAGGAGCTCAAGGCCAAGCAGCTGGAGAAGGTCATCTACTTCGCCGCCAACCTGGTCACCTGGGTCGACGACGAGAAGCGCCACCAGGACCTGCCCAGCCTCGAGAACGAGATGGCCGAGGAGATCGCGGACATTGAGAAGAAGCGCGACCTCGACATCGACCGCCGCTTCAAGGCGCTCGAGGACGAGCTGAAGCAGCTCGAGGGCGAGGGCGCCCGTGACGCCGAGATCAAGGCGCGCCAGCGCGCGGTCGAGAAGGAGATCCAGTCCGCCCGCGAGCGGGCGCAGGAGGACGCCGAGATCGCGCAGCGCTCGCTCGACGAGTTCCGCAACCTGCACGGCCGCAAGATCATTGAGGACGAGATGCTCTGGCGCGAGCTCCGGCTGCGCTACGACGAGTACTTCGAGGGCGGCATGGGCGCGGAGTACATCCTCAAGCTCATTGACCGCATCGACCTCGACGCCGAGGAGATCAAGCTGCGCGACATGATCGACGCCAAGGACGGCCGGCGTCCCTTGTCGGCCCAGCGGCGCCAGAAGACGATCAAGCGGCTGAAGATCGTCACCGCCTTCAACCGGCGCGACGACCACGGCCGACGCATCAACGACCCTCGGGCCATGATCCTCGAGGCCGTGCCGGTGATCCCGCCCGACCTGCGCCCGATGGTGCAGCTCGACGGTGGCCGCTTCGCCACCTCGGACCTCAACGACCTCTACCGCCGCGTCATCAACCGCAACAACCGCCTGAAGCGGCTGTTGGACCTCGGCGCGCCCGAGATCATCATCAACAACGAGAAGCGCATGCTCCAGGAGGCCGTCGACGCGCTGTTCGACAACGGGCGGCGTGGCCGCCCGGTGACGGGCCCCGGCAACCGGCCGCTCAAGTCGCTGTCGGACATGCTGAAGGGCAAGCAGGGCCGGTTCCGTCAGAACCTGCTCGGCAAGCGGGTCGACTACTCGGGCCGCTCGGTCATCGTGATCGGGCCCAACCTGAAGCTGCACCAGTGCGGGCTGCCCAAGCTGATGGCGCTCGAGCTGTTCAAGCCCTTCGTCATGAAGCGGCTGGTGGACGCCGAGCTGGCTCAGAACATCAAGTCGGCCAAGCGCATGGTCGAGCGACGCCGGCCCCAGGTCTGGGACGTCCTCGAGGGCGTCATCCGGGAGCACCCCGTGCTGTTGAACCGCGCGCCCACGCTGCACCGCCTCGGGATCCAGGCCTTCGAGCCCGTGCTCGTCGAGGGCAAGGCCATTCAGGTCCACCCGCTCGTATGCACGGCCTTCAACGCCGACTTCGACGGCGACCAGATGGCCGTTCACCTTCCGCTGTCGGCCGAGGCCCAGGCCGAGGCCCGAGTCCTGATGCTGTCGGCGAACAACATCCTCTCGCCGGCCACCGGCCGCCCGATCACGGTGCCCACCCAGGACATGGTCTTCGGCGCCTACTACCTGACCCTCCGGGTCGAGGAGGGCACCGGCGCCGGGCGCGCCTTCCGCCACATCCACGAGCTCGAGGCGGCCTTCGACGCCGGCGACGTCGGGCTGCAGGTCCCCATCGTCCTGCGCCCGGCCCCGGGCTCGTCCCTGGCGGGGCGCCTGGCCGCGGCCGGTGTGACCCCGGACTCCGAGGGCCTGCTGGCCTTCGAGACGACACCGGGCCGCGTCTTCTTCAACGAGGCGCTTCCGGAGGGGTTCGCCTTCGTGAACGACGTCGTGGGGAAGCGCAACACCCCCATCGGGACGATCGTCGAGGAATTGTCGGCCAACTACCCCAAGAACGTGGTGGCGTCGAGCCTGGACCGGATCAAGGCGCTGGGCTTCCGCTTCGCCGCCCAGTCCGGGCTCACGATCTCCATCAACGACGTCCAGACGCCGCCGGACAAGCAGGCCATCCTGGACCGCTACGAGAAGGAGGCCGAGAAGGCCGAGACGCAGTTCAAGCGCGGCATCATCACCGACGACGAGCGGCGCCAGAAGGAGATCGAGATCTGGACCTCGGCCA
>CAYWDQ010000002.1:0-11424 GCA_964457065.1 uncultured Acidimicrobiaceae bacterium
GACGGGACCACCACCACGTCGGCCGCATGCAGGGGAGGCACCACATCGGCCTGCGCCGGCATCCAGCCGCACCCCGGCGGGGCGCTCGCCTGGAGACCCGCAAGATACCGAGCGCCGTCCGCGAGATGGGTGCTCGGCGAACCCACCACCAAGAGCCTGCCCTCCGCGCCCCCCATGCCGAGCCGTCGCCAGGCCTCGAGAAGCACGTCGACGCCCTTCTCCGGATCGAGGCGACCGTAGTACAAGGCGATGAAACCCTCCTGCGGAAGGCCGAGCATGGCGCGGGCCCGGACTCGCTCCTCTTCGCCGCCGGCGGGGTAGTCATCACACGACACCCCGTTATGAACCACATCGATGCGATCTGGATTGAGCCCCACCGCCACCCACTGGTCCCGCAGGAACTCGGAGACGGCGATGAAGCGACGCACATGGTCGTTGGGGAACGACCCTGGCCGGGCATGACGGATCTCGTGGAGATGACAGACGACCGGCGACCCCGAAAGTCGGCCCGCCGCCACCGCCCACACGATCTCTGCAAACCGGTTGGGGTAGACGACATCGGGCTTCCTTCTGGCAGCCGACACCACCGCCGGCGCCATGCGCGCCAGATCGCGGAGCGCGGTCGCGCGCGCGAAGTCGAAAGCCGGGCGACGGGTCACGCTCCGGCAGAAGGTCCGATACTCCTCGGCCAGCGCGCCGTCACGCGCTGCCAGCAGATCGATGGAATGCCCGCGTTGCGCCAGTCCCCGCGCGACTTGGAACACGTTCAGCTCCGTCCCACCGACGGGATCCATGGAGTGGACGCCGATAGTCAGGTCCACCTCACACTCCCGTCGAAGTTCCCCAGCGATCTGCGATCGAGCGCCGGTCTTGGCAGTCGGGGATTGCGAGCCACGGATGTGACGCAGGCACGCAGCATGCCGAGGCTCACGCCTAAAGGAGTGGCTAACCGGTACTCGTCGAGCAGTGGCTCGAGGAGCGCCGTGGCTATGAGTCCCGCCAGCACCGCCACGAGGGCCAGGGCCAGGAGCGCCGTCATCGCCTCGGGATGTCGCCGCCACACCCTTAGACCATCGATGAGCGAAACCGCCATTGCGAGCAAGAAGATCACGAGGCCGATGAGGCCGAGGCGGAGCCACAGGTCGAGCACGATGTTGTGCGCGTAGGGGATCGTCTCCACCGTTCGAGTCCCGGTTTCGTAGTATTGGAACTGCACCCCCAGACCCGACCCGATGATCGGATGCTGGCGGATCACGGATTCGGCTGACGCGGCCAGGTTCAATCGGTCTTGGGCCGATTCCACCTTCGCCTCGTTGTGGAAGAGACCCTGGAAAGTCGAGGCGAGCGGGATGTGCACGGGCTGCCGGTCGATCGCGGCCGGCACGACCACTATGGCTATGGACACCGCCACAACGACGAGGAGCGTCAGTACCAGCTGGGCCGATCCGGCGTGAAGGCGTCTGACGACTCCCTGGCGGTGCCCGACGAGGAGCGCCAGCAGCAGCACCAGCAGCACGACGGCGACATTCACCAGCACGGCTCGCTGATTTGCCAGCACCACGCTGGCCAACAACGGGACCAGTGCCAGGATGTGACGGACTTGGACGTGTCCAGACGCCAGCCTGCACATGAAGCACATCGTCCCGATGGCGACGAAGAGGGTCGCCGTCGCCGAACCGTCTGCTCCGAAATTCTGCAACGGGAGCAACGGCACGTTGGAATTGACCACGACGTGCGTGATGGACATGACATCGAGCACCGACGCGCAGGCGACGCAGAGGGCGCCGAGTTTGAACAGGTCGCCGCTGTCGAGGTAGCGACGCACCGGTACTCCTGCGGCCAGCGCGTACGCCCCGACGATGTAGAGGATGCTCTTGGCCTCGTAGAGGTCGACCGATACCGAATTGTGGTACAGCACCCCCTCTACCGCTCCCACGGTCATCCAGGCGGCAAATGCGAGCCAGAGGCCGGCAGGCAGGCCGATTCTGGTGGGTTTCCCCCGCGCGATGAGGCGGGCGATCAGCGCCAGGGTGATGTAGATCTCGGGCAACCGCAGTTGGGTCGAACCCGACCCGGGATGGAAGATGCTGCGCGGGAGGGCGTTCGGGTCGGAGTAGATCGTGGCCTCCACGACAAGCAGGCCGAGGAGCACGAGCGGAGCCAGCTGTTCCTTGCCCTCGCGCTCCCAGCGAACGAAGAGCGCGACGACACCCACCGCGAGCCCCAGGAGGATTCCCGCCTCCATCACCTTCAACACGGGTGCACCGCCTGGAGCAGCGGCGCCAGAGCGGCATCCCAGGTGTGGTCCGCCGTGACGGCGCCATGGCCCGACCGGCCGAGCGCCGAGGCCCGGGCGGGGTCGACGAGGAGCCCCGCGATGGCTTCGGCCAGTCCGGTGGCCGTGTCGGCCACGACCACGCCCCGGCCCACCAGATCCTCGAGACCTTCGCAACCCACCGATGTGGCCACGACGGGCCGGCCGGCGCCGAGCGCCTCGAGGATCTTGAGCCGGGTCCCGCCACCGGCCCGCAGCGGCGCCAGCACGACCCGGGACCGCGCCAGGTAGGGAGTCACGTCGGCCACCGTCCCGGTGACCTCGACGTCGTCGCCAGCCAGGGCGCGCACTGCCGGAGCCGGGTCCTTGCCCACCAGCAGGAGCCGGGCGTGAGGCACCCGCGCCAGCACTTCGGGCCAGATCTCGCGGCCCAGCCACACCGCCGCGTCGACGTTGGGGGCCCATCCCATGGTGGCCACGAAGGCCGCGGTCGCGTCCGGAGCGTCGGGCAGCGCCTCCGACGGTTCCCGGCCGTTGGGGCACACCAGGACGGAGCGGGCTCCGGCGGGCAGCCTCACCCGTTCCTTCTCGCTGACGACGACCACGTGATCGAACTCCCCGATCGTCCGCCGCTCCATCCGCCTCAGGGCAGCCGCCTCCGCACGGAGGAGCACGGCTCGCCCGCCCCGCCGCGCGCGCGCGTAACTCGACACGAGAGCCGACTCCACGTTGTGCAGGTCGAGGACCGAGGTCTTCGCCGGGAGATCGAGCACGAATGGCACCATCTGCTGGTACTCGACCTGCAGAAGGTCCAAAGGCATCTCGTCGGCGGCGCGACGGACGGTCTCGAGCATTGCCGCACTCCAGAACCGTCCCGCCGTGACGGTGTGTGCCGCAGCGACCCCCCTGGCCACCCCCGACGCTGTCACGCGCCAGGGAACGGCCCGCACATCGATTCCCAGGTCGCGGAGACCCGACCTGTCCGCGTCGCCGTCGTCGTACCCGCACAGCACGAGATCGCCCAGACCGGCGAGGCGGCGGGCGATCGCGAGCGTGCGCTGGTGTCCACCGTTGTTGTCCGGCAAAGGCAGGAACTTGGTGACCATGAGCGTCCTCACTGCTTCGCTCCCGCTCCAACTCCCGCCCCGGTTCCCGCTCGAGCCAGCGCCCGGTACGTGCCGGCCACTGCCTCGGCCCGGGCCGCCAACGTGTGGTGCGCCACGACGCCATGACGGGCAGCCGTCGCCAGCGCCTGACGGAGCTCGGGTGCGCCGAGCATCCGGTTCAGACCGGCGGCCAGGGCATCCGCCCGACCGGGTGCGACGAGGAGACCGGTCTCGCCATCGGTCACGAACTCGGGGATGCCGCCGGCATCGGTGCCGATCACGGGAACCCCGCAGGCCTGTGCCTCCAGGACGCTCAGTCCGAAGGGCTCCGACGCCGACGCGTTGACGAGAACGTCGAGCGAGCGCAGGACCGCGGGCACCTCGGTGACGGGGCCCACAAAGCGCGACCGGTCGCCGAGCAGCGTCGACGCCTCCTCCTGCAACTGAGCCTGGTAGGTGCCGTCGTCGACGCCAGGCGCGCCCACCACCGCCAGGTGACTCCGTGCTGCCGCCCCGGTGAGCATCGCCATGGCCTGCACCACGGTCCGAATGCCCTTCTCGGGATCGACGCGGCCCACGACCCCCACGATGAGCTCATCGGGTTGGCTGCTGAGCCGGGCCCTCCACGACGGGTCGGGCGGGCCGGGATGGAAGCGCGTCGGGTCCACGGCTTGTGGAACGACGCGCACGCGATCCCAGCCCGGCCCCACCGAGTCGGCGACCGCCTGGCTCACGGCAATCGCGCTCGATGCCAGCCGGACAGTCATCTTCAGGACGATCCGCCCGAGACCGGGACGCACCAGATCGTGGAGCTCGAGCACGACAGGCCGATGGGCGATCCGGCCGGCGACAGCGCAGTCGAGGTGACCCCACAGGCTGTTGGAGTGGACGACGTCCACGTCCCGGGCCAACTCCGCCAGTCGCCGTGCGCCGCGCCGGGTACTGGCCACTTCACCGGCCAACTCCCGGACGCCGGGCCTTCCACCGTCGGTTGCCCGGAGCCCGCTGCGACCGGGGACGGCGAACTCCACGTGCGGCAGGCCCAGGGCCGACCACGCGTCGGAGAGTCCACCCCGCGGCGAGGCGAGCGCCAGCCGGACCCCTTGCGCCTCGAGCAGTGGCGCCAACCCGAGCAGGCTCCGCTCGGCCCCCCACACCTCGGGCGAGGTCGAGACCACGAGCACGCGCAGAGTGCCGCCCGCGTCACCGTTCCGGCGCAGTGCCGCGCCGTTCATCGCTCCGCAGTCGACCACAGGGTGGGCCGGTCGCCGCGTGCGTAGCGCACCATGCCGCCCAGCGCGACCGCCTGCAGGAAGATCACCTGCCCCGAGCCTGCGAGCGCGACCGCCAGCAGGCGACGCGGGCCGGCGCCCGTCGATGCGTCCTTCGCCGGCGACCCCGCCCCCCGGGCCCCGGTCACGAGTCCGACGCCGGCGAACAGGTTGGCCACGAGGAACGCCCTGGCCAAGGCGCTCGAGCGCATCTTGGTGGCGGAGAGGACCAGCAGGGTCAGGTGGGAGAGAGGGCTCACGGTGAGGCGGACCAGGCGGTGTCCCCACAGCTCGGCGGCGACGAGCCCGGCCGACGGCCGCAGCTGACGGCGCCGCCGAGCGAGGACCTGGAGCCCGCCGGAGACGATCCGTGTCCGGCGCTCCCACTGCGCCCCCAGCGACTCCGCTGCGGGGTCGAGCGCCCGAGCCCCGGGCTCGTAGGCCACCCGGTAGCCCTGCTCGATGACGTCGAGGGCCACCCAGAAATCGTCGTTGACCACGTCGTCGGGGATCGGGCGCCACGCGTCGGCCCGGATCGCGGCGAGCTCGCCGACCAGGCCGATCGTCGTGCCCAGACGGTCCTCGCGCCGCTTCAGCCAGGACTCGAACCTCCAGTACAGGCTCTCGCCCCCTCCGCCGTCGTCCTCGAGCTTCTCGCCGGCCACCGCGCCCACTTGTGGGTCGGTGAAGTGCTCGACCATGAGTGCCAGCGCACCCGGGGTCAGGCGGTTGTTGGCGTCGCTCAGGACCACGATAGGGGTATCGGTCGCAGCGAAGCCCCAGTTGAGGGCCCGGGACTTGCCGAGTCGCTCCTCGCCGGTGAGCACGCGGGCCCCGGCCCGCTCCGCCGCGTCCGCGGTCTCGGGATCGCCGTCGGCGACCACCAGGATCTCGAGCGGGCCCGGGTAGCCGTTGGCCCGGAGGTCGTCGACCTTGCCCGCGATGACCCCGGCTTCCCGGAAGGCCGGCACGAGGACCGTCAGGCCGGGTGGCCCGTTCGGTGCCGTCGGGCCGGGAGGTTCCGTGACCCTGCCGCGCCCCCCGCGCGTGCGCCACGCCAACCATGCGGGGTAGAGGAGATGGCCCGAGGTCGCACCCGCCACCAGCGTGCCCACCACGAGGCTCGTTCCCAGGCGCGGCCGCCTCACGGCCGGACCGGCTCGCTCTCGTGCACGCCCCGGAAGGGTCGGATGCCGCGTTCGTCAGGGGTCACGCCGGGAGGCCGGGGCGGGCGCCCGCGCTCCGAGGCAGCCCGCTCGCCTGCATTGACGTGACGCTAGCGCCGACGGCCAACGGCCGTCGGCATTCGTGCGGCTACTCGCGCACCTGCTTGATCATGGCGCCCGCCGTCCGGGCCAGGATGGCCAGATCCCCGCCGACCGACCAGTTCTCGATGTAGTTGTTGTCGAACCACGCCCTGTCCTGAATGGAGGTGTCGCCCCGCAGCCCGTTCACCTGGGCCAGCCCGGTCAACCCCACCGGGACCCGGTGCCGATCGCCGTAGCGGGGGACTTCCTGCTCGAACCTCTCCACGAAGTAGGGCCGCTCCGGCCGAGGGCCGACGAGCGACATGTCCCCCCGCAACACGTTCCAGAACTGCGGCAGTTCGTCCAGCGACGACTTGCGCATCAGGGCGCCGAGCTTGGTGACGCGGGCATCCTCGTTCGCGCTCCACTGCGTGTCCGACTCGCTGTTCACCCGCATGGAGCGGAACTTCAAGATCTCCACCTCGCGCCCGTTCTTCCCGATGCGACGCTGGCGGAAGTAGATCGGGCCTGGGCTGGTGAGCTTCACACCCAGCGCCAGCAACGCGAAGACCGGAGCGGTCAGGATCAGGAGCGTGGCGGCGATGCCGGAGTCGAAGACACGCTTGAGCCAACGCGACGAGGATCGCATCGTCGAGCGCCGCAGCCGAACCAGGGGGTAGCCCCAGACCATGTCGACGTCGCGCGCTGCGGCCTGGAGACCCAGCTCGAAGAAGCGGGGGACGACGTGCATGTCCACGTCCGCGTTCTCACAGGATCGGATCACCCGTACGAGGTCCGGGTCGCGGTTCACGCCGAAGGCGAGCACGACCCGGTCGATGTGGTGCTTGCGCAGGACATGGTCCAGTTCGTCGATCCCACCCAGTAGCGGGCGGGACAGCGACTCGTCCGCACAATCGTCGAGCAGGCCGACCGGGTGCAGTCCGTAGCTCGGGTTGGCGTCGAGGACATCTGCGAAGCGCTCCGCGACCTGCCCTGCTCCCACGATGAGGACCCGCTGCGCGAATGCCCCCTTGGTCCTGGCGCGCCCGATGGCGGCGTACGCACACGCCCGCCCGAGCACGAGCAGACACAGCGTGGTGATGCTCACCAGCACGAACGGGCGGACCTGCGGGTCGAATCCCTCGAAGACCGCGATCGCCATGAACGGCACGGCGACCGCCACCGCCAGTGTCCCGATGTCCTTGCTCACGCTGAGCGTGATCCGCGACGCGTACTGGCCGCGCAACGCGCAGACCGCCAGCACCCCGAGGACGAAGACGGCGACCGTCCACTGCAGCACACTGGGAGCGAAGAGCGCGACGGCGACAGCCAGGACCAGGAGATCCGTGCCCGCGACCGCCTCACCGCTCGTGTGGCTGACCAATCGGCGGCGCACGCGCGCTGCCGATTCCGCCTCAGGTTGTGTCCACTGCCATTGTGGCAGGTCTCTGCCAATCGTCACCGACGACATCGGTTGCTCCCTCGCCGAGAACTTCGAGAATCAAGCGGTGCGGCGGCGACTGCGTACCAGCACGGTACCGACGCCGATTGCCACAACACCGATGAGCGCCATCTCTTCGATGTCCGCGCCGGTGAAGGCCAGGCCGCTGCTCGGGGAGGTCACGCCGTCGCTGGCCGGCGAAGCGGTCCCACTCCCCGATGACGCCGTGATGCCGGTCGCCGGGGAGGTGCAGCCCGAGTAGCAACTCGAGTCGGCCCCGGCAGCTCCGGCCAGAAGCCCACCCACGGGCACCGCGAGCAGCACACCCAGGGCGGGACCACATGCGACGGACAGCACGCGTCGTGCCTTGGTCCTCTTCATCTTGATCTCCTCCACCTCATCCGCTCCACCGAGCGTTCGATCCAAAGAGCCACTTGTGACCCTGAACGAAGGAATCGCCAAGATGCCAAGCCGCCTTGAGCATCATTCCAGGGAACCGCTCGGGACGACAGAGCCAAAGGTCATAATCAGCCGTGACACGGGACAACACGGTGACAATTCACCCCCGGCGCGTCCCTCGACACAGGCCCGGCGCAGCAAGGCCGCGCGGTAGGGCCCGCCTTTGGACGTCGGGTGCCAGTCGGCTCCCGGGACCCCGGCAGTACGCTCCCCCCGGTGAAGAACGGCGAGCCGGGCGGAGCCAGCGCCGAGGGACACCCCCCTGCCGCGTCCGGGCCCGGCGGCGCGCCGGGCCAGCGCCGCTTCACCACGCGGTGGAAGATCGCGGTCGCGGTGGGGCTGCTCGTGGTGATCTGGGCGGTGGCCGCCGCCGTCGATGTGGTGGTGGCCGCCGAGCACGTCCATCAGGGCGAGGCGGCGATCCAGACGGCCCGGCAGGACCTCTCCGCCAACGGCGTCCTGTCCGGCGCGCCCGTCGGGCCCCTCCGCAATGCCGATTCCAGCTTCAGCACCGCACGCGGGCTGCTCACGTCCCCGCTGCTCTGGCCGGTCGACGTCCTCCCGGTGGCGGGGCGCCAGCTGCGCTCCGTCCAGGCCCTGTCGGGCGCCGCCGAGCAGGTCGCGCGCACGGGGGTCGCGACGGTCGGCCGGTCCCAAGCGCTGCTCCGGCTCCCCCACACGGCGGGTCCGGACCGGGTGGCGGCCCTGCGACAGCTCGCTGCGCTCGCATCGACCACCCACATCGCACTTGCCGGAGTCGACCTCGGCCCCGATGAGGGCCTGATCGGCCCCCTGGCGCGCGAGCGGAACACCTTCCTCGGTGACCTGACCCAGGTCCGGACCACCCTGGCGCGGACCTCGGCGGCGGCCACCACGGCGGCGGCCATTCTGCAGGGGCCGGGGACCTACCTCCTGTTAGCCGGGAACAACGCCGAGATGCGGTCGGGCTCGGGCGCCTTCCTCGAGGCCGGGATCCTGACCACGGGCGACGGCGAGCTCCATCTCTCGGACATGGTCCCCACCTCGTCCCTCATCCTCCCCCGCGGCACCGTCACCGTGGGCGGCGACCTCGAAGCGCGCTGGGGCTGGCTCCTCCCCGGCGTCGATTGGCGGAACCTCGGGCTCACGCCGCAGTTCGACGTGACCGGTCCCCTGGCCGCCCGCATGTGGAAGGCCAACACGGGCCAGAGCGTCGACGGGGTCATGGCGCTCGACATCCAGGGCCTCCAGGAGCTCCTGACCGTCACCGGACCGGTGACCACGGACAGCGGCATGGTCGTGACGGCCGGCACCGTCGACCAGCTGCTGCTGCACGACCAGTACGCAGGGGAGGACTACGGCACGGACGCCACGACCCGGGTCGACGAGCTCTCGACGCTGGCCTCCGCCACCTTGCACGCCCTCGAGAACCAGCCCTTCGGTCTGCGCGCCATGGTGAACGCGCTCTCGGCCGCCTCCGCCGGCCGGCACGTGCTCATCTGGTCGGCTGATCCGCAGACCGAGGCCGTCTGGCGCGCCGTCGGGGTGTCCGGCGAGCTCACCCCGACGTCGCTGGTCGCCAACGTGATCAACCGGGGGGCGAACAAGTTGGACCAGTATCTGACCGTGACGACCTCCCTCCGGCTGACCCCTCGTGCCGGCGTGACCGACGGCCGCCTCACCATGACGCTCGCCAACCACACGCCACCCGGGCAGTCGCCCTTCATCGGGGGCCCCTATCCCGGTCTCGGCACGGTCTACGGCGAGTACGTCGGGATCGCGACCGTCAACCTGCCCGGGGACGTGCGCGATCTCTCGTCGCCCTCAGCGCGCTCCGTCGTGACCAACGGCAGCGAGGGCCCCACCCTGCTCGTCGGGGCCACGGTCGACATCCAGGCCGGCGCGACGCAGAGCCTCACGTTCAATTTCGTGCTGCCCCAGGCCCATGGCTCGCTCACCGTGCTCCCCAGCGCGCGGATCCCCCCGGTCACTTGGCACGTCGGGGGCACCACGTTCGAAGACGACAGCCCGCACACGGTCTCGTGGTAGCGCCGGCACGGCTCGGTCGCCTGCCGGGCGTTCCGCGAGGGTCAGCCCAGGTCGGACATGAACGCCGCCAGGCTGTTGGGGAAGGATCCCCCGGTCATCTGCGAGTTGAGCCCGCTGGCGTCGAAGTCGAAGTAGGCCTCGTAGGCGACGTTGTTGGAGGCCGTCTCCATCCACGAGACCATGTGGTTGATGTAGTACGGGTCGTCACCGAGCCCGTGGCCGTCGCTGCGGATGATGACGCCCCATTCCGGCAACGCGAGCGGCTTGCCCACTGAGGACGCGAATTGCTGGGCCGCGGTCAATGCCGGGGACAGGGTCGAGGACCAGGCATTGGCGGGAGTCTGCGGCGTCACCCACGTCTGGTCGTAGGCATCGAGGCCGATCACGTCGACGTAGGCGCTGCCGGGGTAGGCGGCTTGCACCGAGTACCCCGACTCCGTGAAGGCCACGGCGTCGGGGTTCCATTCGAAGTGGAACGCCTCGCCGGGCACGGACCGCATCGCCGTCACGATCTGCTGGAAGTAGGTCGCGTAGTTGGCCTCGGCGCCCGACGTCGTGGCGCTCCAGGGGAACCACGACCCGTCGAACTCCCACCCGATGCGCAGGTAGGCGTGCGAGGCACCGCCGACGACCAGCGTCTGGGCGAGGCTGACGAAGTAGGAGTTGTAGGCCCCGGTGGCGCCCTGGGCCAGGGTGCCGACCGCAGAGCCGCTCGAGTTGTCCGGAATCATCGGCACGCCCAGTGACAGGGTGTAACCGGTGCCCTCCCAGGGCTGGAGCAGCCAGTTGAGGCTCCCGCCCGCACCGTCCATGCCCGTCCATCCGTCGTTCATCGGCAGGTAGTCCGAGGCGATGGTCGGCGACGTCTCCGTCGTCTTGGCGAAGGAGGCGACACCCGACGGGTCCGCGGCGCCGACATAGACCCCCTGCAGGAGCGTGGTCGCCGGCGGGGGCGTCGTCCTGGTGGCCGTCGTAGTCGTCGTGAGCGGCCGCGTCGTGGTCGTCGTGGTCGGCGGCGGCGCGGTCGTCGTCGTGGTCGGCGGCGGCGCGGTCGTCGTGGTCGCGGGCGGCGCCGGCGTGATCGTCGTGCTCGCCGCGGTCGGCGGCGGCGCGGTCGTCGTGCTCGCCACAGCCGGCGACGGCGGTCCGAAGTAGGTCGCCGAGCCGTCGGAGGTCACGATGGAGTAGCCCGCGGTGGCCGGGTCGATGACGATGCCGAGGGCGGTCACGCCGGTCCCTGCCGTCGATCCGTAGTAGCCGGCGTCACCGAACGTGAAGACGCCGCCGTCGGAGGCCACGAGCCAGTACCCGCCGCCGTCGGGCGTGGGTGCCATGCCCACGATGGGCTCGTTGAGGTGGAGCCCGCCCGTCGATCCGTAGTAGCCGGCGTCACCGAAGCTGAAGATGCCGCCGTCGGAGGCGACGAGCCAGTACCCGCCGCCGTCGGGCGTGGCGGCCATGCCGACGATGGGCCGGTTCAGGTGGATGGCGCCTGTCGAGCCGTGGAACCTGGCGTCGCCGAAGCTGAAGATGCCGCCGTCGGAGGCGACGAGCCAGTAGCCGTTTCCGTCGGGGGTGGCGGCCATGCCGACGATGG
>CAYWDQ010000002.1:11524-39285 GCA_964457065.1 uncultured Acidimicrobiaceae bacterium
ACGAGCCAGTAGCCGTTTCCGTCGGGGGTGGCGGCCATGCCGACGATGGACCGGGTCAGCGTGAGCCCCGACAGGGCCGGGGATCCCAACGCGGGGGCCCCGCCGTAGGGCGTGATCGCGCCCGCGGCGCTGTCCGTCCAATAGCCGCCGTTCGGATCGGCGGCCATCAACTGGCCACCGCCGTAACCGGCCGTGCGCACCGCTGCGCCGGCGCCGGAAGAGGATTCGATGGCGAGACCAGAACCCAGTGCGCAGAGCAACCCCAGGAGCGCAATTCCTCGTGCAACAAGGACCGTGTGCGCCCGCCGCCTTCGGGTGTCACGCATTGTCTTCCCCCTCGGACCCAGAGAGAGCCGGGCCGTGGGGCGACAAGCAATTGCGCTTATTGCGGATTCGGCGGCCCGGCTGACTCCATGAGTTCCGTAGCTTTGCGTCCCCCCCTCACGGGGGGTTTGCCTTTTCGTTCAGTTACAAGGATGAACCGACGGCCGTTGCAGGACAAGGTCTTTTCGGACTATTGACCCGCAATTGACCCGACGACGCGCATCAATTGGCGCGTCGTTGTCCGTCAGACGGCCAGCCCCGCTCCACTCTCGAAGGGCTCGAGCGGCACGTGCCACGTGAGCCGGGTGCCACCCTCCCGTGATGTGCCGAGCTCCACGCTTCCGCCCAGGCGCTCGGCGCGCTGTCGGAGGTTCTTGAGGCCGCGGCCCGTCGAGGCGGCGTCGCCGATACCGCCTCCGTCGTCGGCGACGACGAGACGTAGCTCCTCGCCGGCGGCGATCGTGATCACCACTTGGTTCGCGTGCGCGTGCCTGCCCACATTGGTGAGCGCCTCCCGGAGGACCGCGAGCACCTCCTCGGAGAGCTGGCCGGTGACCACCTTGTCGACCGGGCCGCTGAACGAGACCTGCGGATGGAGCCCGAGCACCGACCGGAGCTCGTGCACGAGGTCGAGAACCTTGGGGTGGAGGCCTTCCTTGTTGATGGTCAGCTCGATATCGAAGATGGCCTTGCGGAGCTGGCGGATCGTCTCGTCGAGCTTGTCGATGGCCTCCCCGATGCGCATGACCGCCTCCGGTCGCTCGACGAGGCGGGCCGTGCCCTGCAAGGAGAGCCCGATCGCGAACAGTCGTTGGATCACCGAGTCGTGGAGGTCGCGTGCGATCCGATCGCGGTCCTCGGTCAGCGCTCGGTCGCGCACGAGGCCGTGGAGGCGCGCGTTCTCGATGGCGATGCCCGCCGCCATCGCCAGCGCGAGAACCAGTTCCTCGTCGTCCTCGGAGAACTGCATCGCGGTCGTCTTGTTGGTCAAGTAGAGATTCCCGTAGACCTCGCCGTGCACACGGACCGGGACGCCGAGGAACGAGGTCATGGCCGGGTGGCGCTCCGGGATGCCGAAGCTGTCCGGGCTGTCGGCGATGTTCGCCAGGCGAAGGGGTTTGTCGTCCGCGATCAATGTGCCGAGGACACCCCGCCCTGTGGGGCGGGGCCCGATGGCCTGCTCCTCTTCGTGGCTCAGGCCGACCGTGAGGAACTGGTCCAGGGCCCGCCCGTCTTCGGTGAGGACGCCCAGCGCGCCGTACTGCGCGTCGACGAGGTCGACGGCCTCCTCGATGATCCGGCGGAGAACCACCGGCAGGTGCAGCTCGGCGTCGAGAATCAGGATGGCCTGCACGAGGCGGCGCAGCTTGACGGGATCGTCGATACGGTCGAACGGCTGCACGATGAGCCAGGATAGAGCCGCGGACGGCGTCCGGCGCGCGCCGTCGGCGCCCCCGCGTTTCTCGTCATCCGTGCATGGCGTGGCAGTATTGAGCAGATGGCGATCCGGGTCTTCGTCCTCGATGATCACGAACTGGTGAGGACAGGCCTGCATACGCTGCTCGAGGCCGAGGACGACATGGAGGTCGTCGGCGAAGCGGGCACGGCGGAGCAGGGCCTGAAGCTCCTGCGCGATCTCGAGCCGGACGTGGCCATCCTCGACGTCCGGCTCCCGGATGGCAACGGGATCGAGGTCTGCCGGGAGATCCAGTCCACCTGCCCCCAGGTCCGGTGCCTGATGCTCACGTCGTACTCCGACGACGACGCGCTGTTCTCGTCCATCATGGCCGGGGCATCGGGCTACGTGCTCAAGGAGGTGGGCAGCGGGGACCTGCTCGGGGACATCAGGCGGGTCAGCGAGGGGATGTCCCTCCTCGATCCGATGCTGACCCAGGAATTGTTCGACCGCCTCCGGAAGGACCAGGAGGCGGAATCACGCTTGACCGTCCTGACACCGCAGGAACGCAAGGTCCTGGAGCTGATCGCCCAGGGTCAGTCGAACCGTCAGATCGCCGAGCAGCTCTTCCTGGCCGAGGCGACGGTGAAGAACTACGTCTCGAGCCTCCTGTCGAAGCTCGGCATGCGCCGCCGGACCGAAGCTGCGGTCTACGCCGCCGTCCTGGCCGAGCGCAAGGGCACGAACCCCAAGGCCTGACCGGCCCGGCGCCGGCGCCTCGGCGTCAGGCCACCTTCACCCGGCGGTGGTCGTCCAGCGTGCGGAAGTCGACCCCAGCGGAGCGCAGCAGGTCTTCGAGGCGCTCGCGCTCGGCGAGCGGGTTGGCGAACCGGGACGGATCGCTCTCTATGCCCAGGGCCCTGCACAGCCTGAGCAGCATGCGGTCGTGATCGAGTTCGAGCGCCAGATCCTCGGCCATGATGTTCGCCCCGGCGTGCCCGCCATTGAGGCGGCGACGGCACTGGAGGAGCACCACGATGAGCTCGTCACGCGACGGGGGCAGCGGCAGGGGCTCCACATCGGAACACAGGCCTACGAGCAGTTCGCTGTACATGGACATCGCACATAGAATTTTGCTCGAATTGGGCGGGACCAGTAGGGCCGATACTCCTGTTTTGCCTAGAGCCGATACTCCCTAATCGCGAATCTCGACATCCGAACGCTCGATTGGGCGACGGGTACCCTACGCTGCCCGTTCATCCGACCACCGGGTCCTCTCAGCGCCTGACGACGCGCGTCGAACGATCCGCTCGAGCCAGGACCTCTTCGGCGGACTCGGTGTCCTCCGCGATCGCGACGCCCAACGAGCAGTGGACCCGGATGCCGCTCCCACCCACCGTGACCGGCTCGTCGAGCGTGTGCTGTATCCGGCGCATCAGCGGTCCGACCGCCTGGTCGTCGGTGACGGTGAGCACGACGACCAGTTCGCTCCCGCCCACCCGGCCCACCGTGTCCTCGCTGCGCAGGACCGACACGAGGCGGCGGGACGTCTCGCAGAGGACCGTGTTCCCCGTGGTGTACCCGAGGTCGAGGTTGATCTCGGCGAGGTTTTCCAGATCGATGTGACAGACCACGACCTCCCCGCCGTGGCGGCGCCGGCGCGTCAGCGCCTGGGTGAGGCGGTCGAGCAGCAGGAGCTGGTTCGCCAGGCCCGTGTGAGGGTCCGCCATGGAGAGCTGCCACAGCTGGTCGTACTTGCCGGCACCCGGTGAGCGCCGCAGGGGCGCGTCGCTGACCGCGCTGAATTCCTTCAGCATCGACTCCACGCTCTTGGCGGCGGGCACCCGGCGCGGCGCCTCGGCGCCACCCGGACCGGCGGCGTCGGCAGGGACCCGGCCGTTGCCGGCGCCCTCGCTGCCGAATTCCCCCTTCGCCCTCTTCACAGTTCCCCCTTCGATCCGCACGTCCCACTGCTATCGGAACGGTCCCGGTCGGTCCAGAGTCGGAAAGTCTCGTGACCTGGATCCGAACGCCCGTTGGCGAACCGAACGCCATTCTCGGTGGAGGCCTCAGTTTACTCCTGCAGGGTGAAACGAATACCCAGAAAGGACGGCAGGACGGTTGCGAAAAGGGTGCGGTGATGCCGGCCCGAACGCCGGCGGGACGGACCGCGCTAGCCTCGCCGCAGGCCTTGCACCGTCACCCATCCTTCTGCCGCGACGACGACCGCACCCGACCTCGGTATCCCCGCGACGACGCGGTGTCACGTTCATGACCGCGCCGCCCGAGCCGGCGACCATGGTGGTCGACCCCGCCGGCCTCCGGTCTCTGGTCGCCGACCTCGCCGCCGAGGAGTTCTACGGCTTCGACACCGAGTTCCACACCGAGAAGACCTACGTCCCCGACCTGGCCCTCATCCAGATCGCCTGGGCCGACAGGGTGGCGCTCGTCGACCCGTTGGCGGTCGATCCGGCTCCCCTGGCCGAGGTCTTCGGGGGGCCCGGCACAGCCGTGGTGCATGCGGCCTCCCAGGACCTCGACGTGCTGATGGCCGCCTGCGGCACGATCCCGGCCACCGTGTTCGACACCCAGATCGTGGCCGGGTTCCTCGGCATGTCCTCCCCCTCGCTCGCCCGACTGGTCGACCAGATGCTGGGCGTCTCCCTGCCCAAGGCCGACCGGCTCTCGGACTGGCTCGAACGACCGATCTCGGATCGCCAGATCTCCTACGCCGTCAACGACGTCGCCTACCTGCTGGAGCTGCGGGTCGTGCTGACCGAACGGCTCAGAACCCTGGGCCGGCTCGAATGGGCGCTCGACGAGTGCGACCAGGTGCTCGGCGGCCGGACACCGGCACGCGTCCCGGAGGAGGCGTGGTGGAAGCTCGGGGACATCCGGGGGATGTCGCGTCGCACCCGCGGCGTCGCCCAGGAGGTGGCGGCGTGGCGGGAGCGGACGGCGGCCGAGACCAACCGCCCCCGGCGGATGATCCTCTCGGACCTGGGCCTGCTCGCCATCTCGCAGCGCCCGCCCCGCAATGCCGAGGAGCTTCGCCGTACCCGGGGCGTCGACGGCCGGCATCTGGCCCAGGGCCGAGCCGCCGAAATCCTCAAGGCCGTCAACCGCGGCCTCGACCTGGCCCCGGACCACGTCCACATGCCCACCGAGGGACGAGACGCCGTGGCACCGGCCGCCGCAGTCGCCCTCTGCTCGGGAGTGGTTCGACAGATCGCGGACGACCTGGACTTCGACCAGGGGCTCCTCGCCACCCGGGCGGACATCGCGCAGCTCCTCTCGGGTGAGCCCAGCCGTCTCGACGTGGGCTGGCGACGGACCATCGTGGGCGATCTCCTGCGCCGGCTCATCGACGGGGACGTCGCGGCCGCCTTCGACCGGCGCGGCCATCTCGTCATTGAGGAGCGGTCACGGCTGCCCCTCCCCGCGCCCGGCGGCCAATCGTCCCCTCGCGGCTAGCCGACCGACCGCTCCCGTTCCGCCCAGTAGGGCTGGCGGAGCTTGTACTTCTGCAGCTTCCCTGTCGCCGTCCGGTCGAGTGCGTCACGCAGCTCCACGCTGGTGGGCGCCTTGAAATGGGCCAGGCGGTCGCGACAGTGCGTGATGAGCTCGGTCTCGGTGACCGTCTCGCCGTCGCGCACCACCACCAATGCCTTGATCGTCTCGCCCCACTTCTCGTCGGGCACGCCGATCACCGCCACCTCGGCCACGGCGCGGTGCTGGTACAGGCAGTCCTCGACCTCGATGGAGGAGACGTTCTCCCCGCCGGTGATGATGACGTCCTTCTTGCGGTCCGAGATGACCAGGTAGGCCCCGTCGACGTAGCCGCCGTCGCCGGTGTGGAACCACCCGCCTTCCAGAGCGCGGTCCGACTCCTCGGGTTGCTCCCAGTAGCCGGCGAAGACGTGGTTCGAGCGCGCCAGCACCTCGCCCTCGGCGTCCGTCTCGATCCGCACGCCCATGGCGGGGACGCCGGCGCGGCTGAGCAGCAACGAACGCGAGGGTGCGTCGAGATCGTCCCACTCCGCGGGAGCCCGGTTGATGGTCAGCAGCGGCGCCGTCTCGGTCAGTCCGTATATCTGCATGAACTCCCACCCGAGCTCGGCCTCCACCCGCTCGATCGTCTTGGACGGAGGCGGGGCACCCGCCACCACGATGCGCACCGTGCCCCGTCCCGGGACGTCCCGGCCTTCCGCGGCGCGGGTCTCGGCGGCGCCGAGGATCGCCGCGACGACGGCGGGCGCGCCACAGAGGAGCGTCACGCCGTGGCGCTCGATGCGCGACAGGATCTCCTCGCCGTCGACCTTGCGGAGCGCGACATGTGCACCGCCCATCCCGGTCACGGCGTACGGCATCCCCCAGCCGTTGCAGTGGAACATCGGCAGGGTGTGCAGCAGCACGTCGCGGTCGCTCACGCCGGTGTGCCACCCGAACATGGCCGCGTTGAGCCAGCAGTTCCGGTGGGTGAGCTGGACGCCCTTCGGACGCGCCGTGGTGCCCGACGTGTAGTTGACCGAGCACGTGGCGTTCTCGTCGGGCTCCCACGGACGCGGTGTCGCGTCCGCCGGCGCCGGCGCGAACAGGGCTTCGTCGTCGGACCCGTCCAGGCAGAACCGGTGGCTCACCTTGATGCCGTCGACCTCGTCGGCGACATCGGGGTCGTACAGGAGGACCGACGCCCCGGAGTGCTCGACGACATAGGCGATCTCACCGGTCGTGAGCCGGAAGTTGATCGGTACCAGGATGCGGCCGAACCCGCTGACTCCGAAGAACGATGTGAGGAAGCGGCCCGAGTTCGGGCTGACGATGGCGACGCGCTCCCCGTGCCCGACATCGAGTTCGTCGAGGGCCAGGGCCAGACCGCGTGCCCGCGCTTCGAGCTCGCCGTACGTCTGAGTCCCCAGCGAGCCCGCCACTCCCGGCTCGTCCTCCACGGCAACCCGGTGCCCGTAGACGAGCGCGGCCCGGTTGAGGAAGTCTGACACCGTCAGCGCGACCTGCATGCCATCCCCGATCTCTCGTACCCGGTCTCCGCGCCGACCCTAGTTGACCGCCCCCGGTCGCTCGCCCGCCTCGGTGGCTCTTAGAAGTGGCCGAGCACGGGGTGCGCGACGTACGGCTTCTCCAACTGGGCGATCTCGTCCTCCGACAGGGTGAGCTCCTCAGCGGCGAGCGCGTCCTTCAAGTGCTTCTTCTTGGTCGACCCCATGATGGGCGCGGTCACACCCGGTTTGGCCAGCAGCCAGGCGAGGGCGACCTGCGCCGGCGGCACGTCACGTGCTGCCGCCACCTCCACCACGGCGTCGACCACGTCGAAGTCCGTGGGTTGGTCGTAGAGATAGTCGGTGAACGGGTCCGTGCTCGAGCGCGTGGTCTTGCGCCCGCCCTCCCGGGTCCGGTTCCCGGCCAGGACACCTCGGGCCAGAGGACTCCACGGGATGCACCCGACTCCCTGGTCCAAGCAGAGCGGGATCATCTCGCGCTCCTCCTCGCGGTAGATCAGGTTGTAGTGGTTCTGCATGGAGACGAACTTGGTCCACCCGTGCGTCTCGGCGGTGTGCTGCGCCTTGGCGAATTGCCATGAGAACATGCTGCTGGCGCCGATGTAGCGCGCCTTGCCCGCGCGGACGACGTCGTGCAGAGCGCCCATCGTCTCCTCAATGGGCGTCCGGGGGTCCCAGCGGTGGATCTGGTAGAGGTCGACGTAGTCCATGCCGAGGCGACGAAGCGAGGCGTCGATGCCCGACAGGATGTGCTTGCGACCGAGCCCACCGCCGTTCTCTCCGGGTGTGACGGGCATGAACACCTTGGTGGCGATCACCGCTTCATCCCGGGTCAGGTACTTCGGGACCAGGCGCCCGGTGGCCACCTCGCTGGCACCACCCGAATACGTGTCGGCGGTGTCGAAGAAGGTCACGCCGCCCTCGACGGCGGCCCGCACGATCGGCTCGGCAGCCTCTTCGTCGATGACCCAGGCCCGCTCGCTCTCGTTCCCGAATCCCATCATTCCGAGACAGACCCTCGAGACTCGGAGACCTGACGTGCCCAGATTGCTGTAGTTCATGGCTGACCTCGCTCGCGCCCGCCCGCGGCCGGGCGGCACCCGCATACTTACCAGCAGTCAGCGTCGCCGCGTGCAATCGGGCGCGCCGTGCGTGCCTCCTGCGACCGGCTCGGCGGTCAGGGGCAGTGCTTGGGCTGGCGTACCGGGTGGGACGCGCAGCTCGGGGGTGCACCGGCGAGCCCCGAGCCCGGGCCGCTGCCCGTGCCGTTGCCGTTGCCGTTGCCGGGCCCGGTGTTGCCGGTGCCGCCGTTGCCATTGCCGTTTCCGTTACCCGGGCCTCGGCTGCCCTCGCCCGATCCCTTGCCGGTGCCGGTGCCCTCACCGCTCCCCGTTCCCTGGCCGGTTCCTGTCCCGGTGCCGGTGCCCTTGCCACCCACGCCGGTCGAGGTGACCGGGATCGTCGTGGTGGTGGTCGTGGTGGTCGAGGTGGTGGGCGTTGTCGTGGTCGTCGTGGTCGTGGGCGTGGTCGTGGTCGTGGTGGTGGTGGTGGTCGTGGGTGTCACGGGCGTCGTCGTCGTCGTGGTGGGGCTCAGGAGGGTCAGCGTCGCCGTGGGCGCCGTGCTTCCGTTGCGGGGTCCGGTGGCGATCACCTGGGCCGGTGGCGACGCCGTCACAGACGGCGGCGGAGTGGAGCCCGTCACGTGACTCGCACCGGTGCCCGCGGCACTGGAGGAGCCGCCGACTGCCGAACCCCCGCCCGTCGGGCCCGAGGTCGAGGAATTCGCCGGGCTCGGCACGCTGGAGGGGACGGACGATGGCGCGCCGAGAAGAGGACGACCACCGTGGCTGGGACCGACCGTCAAGCCGGTGAGGCCGGCCAGGACCAAGACTGCCGCCGCAACGGCTGCGAATGCGGCGATGGCACGGTTACTGGTGAAGATCAGCTTCGGGGTGTTGGCGGCAAACGCCGGGACGTCAGCCGGACTGGGTTCCGGCAACGGCTGTCCGAAGGTACGCGAAGCGAAGACCTCTTCCAGCGTTGCGTAGTGCTCAGGCTCGGCCCCCTCGGGCGTCGACCCCCCCATGGTTCCTCCAAGGAATCGTCCGTCAACGCAGGGGCTTAGCCGCCCGGAGCCAAGGGCTCCCGGGAACTGCCGCTCATTTACCCCCTCGACATCAACCATATAGCTGCATCGGCGGAATGGATACCGGGTCTCCACAATCCGGCGGCAATTTTCTTCGAACGCTTGTTTGAATGGAGCAATTCGGAGTTCCGCGTTGCGCGCGGCGCACCAATTCTGCGATCACAGTGCGCCGTCACAGTGCAGTAGACCACCGCCCGAACGCGCGCACTGTCGCGCCGACACCGCGCACCGCGCCGGTGGCCGGATCCAAGGTCGGGATCGCGCGACCAAGTTGACCCGCCGTCGTTGTGACGGTGTTGTTCAAAGTTGCGACTGTGTTGGCGATCACCACTGCTGACGGTGAGATCAGGTCGCCGCTTCCCGGACTCGTCGGGGGTGCGGGCGCGGGCGCGCTGGCGTCGGCACCGCTCCCTGTCGACACTGGCGCGGGCGCGGCGCGGGCGGAGTCGACGCCGACGCGGCGGCGACCGAGACGGGGGACGGCACCAAGGTCGCGCTGGGGGTCTCGGTCTGGAGCTCGACCCGTGACCCCGCCCCCGCGGTGTCGGCGAGTTGCACACTGCCGCCCTGAGCGGGCGATGCGACCCCGCCGGCGGTGGGTGCGGGACCGGTCCCGGGCCGGTTCGCCGATCCGTTGCCCGTCGCGGCCAACGCCGTGCGCGGCCGCGGCGACTCGATGACCCAGTGCTGAAAGCGCCGGAGCCCCGTCTACCGGGTGCTCTCCCGTGGAGCGAAGGCCAGCACCGCACCGGCCTGGTGCCCTGCGGCAATCTGACCGGCCTCCGCTGCCTCAGGCGCAGCGCGCCGACGAGAGAGAAATGAGGTGGCGTCAGACGAACTCGCCACCGGAAAGGAGCCGTTGCCGGACCTCCGGCGCCGCCCGCTCCCGCCGAGCGAGGTCGGCCGTCAGCTCCGTGAGCGCCGGAAGTATCGGCTGAGAGTCTCCTCCTGCTGCTGATACGACGATCCGATGCCCGACCCGTAGAGCGAGGTCGGTTCTTCGAGCATCCGCTCGAAGGTCAGCTTGCACACCCCCTGGCCGTTCTCGACCATGAAGGGGACGTCGTGGGCGCGCACTTCGAGGGCGGCCCGGGAACCGCGGAAGCCTCCGGTGGGATCGAAACCGAAACCGGGATCGAAGAAGCCGGCGTAGTGGGTGCGGAGCTCGCCGCTCGTCGGGTCGTAGGCCGTCATCTCGGCTGCGAGGTCCGGCGGGATGCTCACCGCTTCGTGCGACATGAGGAGATAGAACCGCTTCGGCGAGAGCACCAGGCGATCGCCCTCCTCCCGGAACACGGGGTCCCAGAACGGTGCGGGGTCGGTCTCCCCGCCCGCGGTGAGATCGAGCAGCGGCGCGCTGTCGCGGGTGCTGTACCCCACCTGACCTCGCTCGTCTCCATGGAGGTCGAGGCCGAGGAACAGACCGTTGGAGAGCACGAGGTCGTCGACGGGCACCGGCTCGCCCCGCGTGAAGAGGATCGGCTCGCTGAGGTGTGCCTGGCGCACTTCGTCGTCGGTCAGCCACGGCCGGCCCATGGAGAGGCGCAGCTGGTTGAGCGTCAGGTCCTCCCGCACCCGGACGGCGAACGACAGGGGTACCACCTCCAGATAGAGGGGACCGTGATAGCCCGGCGCCACTTCGTCGAACCGGTCGCTGTGATCGGTAATGACCCGGGTGAACACGTCGATGCGGCCGGTCGAGCTCTTGGGGTTCGCCTTCCCCCGCAACCCTGCGGGGAGGTCGAGGCGCTCCTTCAGCTCAATGAGGTAGGGACACCGCGCCTCGAGCATCGCCCCGTCCCCCCTGAGGTCGATCTCGTCGAGGATGTAGTCCTTCAGCTTCCGCTCGACCGAGTCGGCGCCGGGGAGGAAGCTGCACCGGATGCGCAGCGCCCGTTCGCCCAGGCGCAGGTCGAGGCTGGCGGGCTGCACGTTGGCGTCGGGGATGTTGAAGCGTCCGGCCTCGATGTACCCCGCCCGGATGGCCCGCTCGAGCAGCTGGCCGGGGAGCACGCCTTCGGCGGCGGTTTGGAGGCTCAGCACCACGGACGCCGCCGGACGGATCGTGGCCTCGGTGCCTTCACGAACAGAGCAAAGCACGTGTGGAGACGACGCGGAAGGCCAAAAGTGGGGACGGCGTCGGGCACAGGCTGTGGATGACCTGGGGACGACCATTCTGCACACGGGGGTTCCGCAGGAACGGGACGGGTTGTCCACAGGCTCCGCCACTGATGCGGCCGCCGATTCTCGCCGCCGAGGAGGGTGGCCGCGGCAATGGGCATTTCCATCCCCTACGACCGGAGTCTCCGTGAGGCATAGTGGGCCGAACGCGAGGGTCCGCTGATGGAGCTCCAAACTGCTGGAGGGGGGAATCTGATCCCGTGCGGGGGCTCGCGCCCATGAGACGGGCAACGGGACCCGTCTCGGCACCGTGAGGGCGACCGTGCGGCCGCTACGGCTGACCGACATCGACCGCCTGCTGCGGGATTCTGCCAACGTCGAGCACGCCGGGTCGGCCGCTCCCATCCGTGCCTGGCGGGACGAGCTGACGCTGGTGCTCCAGTCGCTGGACTACGCCGAAACCGTCCTCGGTGGCGACGTCGAGATCCTGCGGCACGCCCTGGCGAACCGGGAACCCGACACCCAGGGCCTCGTCCAGGACCTGCCGCGGGTGATGGCGGGATCGCTCTGGGGTGACGGATCGTCGACCCGAGGTGGGACGGACCTCGCCACCTCCATGCAAACCGCCCCCATCCGAGAGGACTGGGAGGACGACTGGGACGTCTTCACCCGATCGGATCTGCTGATGTCAGCCCACCAGCAGATGGCGTACACGGACCTCACCAACCGCGTGGACGTGCAGCGGGTGCTCCGTAGCGTGTTGGAGCAGCTGGCCAACCTGGCCCTTCGCCGCGAGACCGTGGAGGCCCGCCTTCAAGACATCCGCGCCGCGATCATTCAGCAGTACCGCGACGGCGAGGTATCGGCGCGGGACCTGCTGGGCTGAGAACCCGGGCCAGGGGCCACAGCTCGCAGCGCCTATAAGCTGACGGGTCGTCAGATTTCTGCACCCGAGTGCCCGCCAGCGCGGGGCACGACCCGGAGGTCTCATGCTCGACTACCTCATCCGATCCGGCACGCTCATCGACGGCACGGGTGAGCCCGGTCGCCTCGCTGACGTCGGGATCCGCGACGGCCGGATCGTCGCCGTGGGCACGGTCGACGAGCCCGCCGGCACCGAGTTCGATGCCACCGGGCTCATGGTCGCCCCCGGCGTCGTCGACCCGCACACCCACTACGACGCGCAGCTCTTCTGGGATCCCCTCGCCTCTCCCTCCAACGTGCACGGTGTGACCACCGTGATCGGCGGCAACTGCGGGTTCACCCTGGCCCCGATCAACGCGCAAGACGCGGACTACATCCGCCAGATGATGGCCAAGGTCGAGGGCATGCCGCTGGCCGCACTCGAGAACGGGGTCCCCTGGAACTGGTCCAGCTTCGCGGAGTACCTCGACGCGCTCGACGGCCGGCTGGGCGTGAACGCGGGGTTTCTGGTCGGGCACTGCGCGTTGCGCCGCAAGGTGATGGGGGCGCAACGGGGCGAGGAGGTAGCGACCGACGACGAGATCACTGCCATGCGGGCGCTCCTGTCCGAGTCGTTGGATGCGGGCGGGCTGGGCTTCTCGTCCTCCCAGTCGCGCACCCACTCCGACGGGGACGGCCGGCCGATCAGCTCGCGCTATGCGGATCGCCGCGAGATGCTCGCCTTCTGCGAGGAGGTGGCCGCCCACGAGGGGACCACGCTGGAGTACATCACCAACGGGTGTCTCGACTCGTTCAGCCCCGAGGAGATCGACCTCATGACCGCCATGAGCGTCACGGCCCACCGGCCGCTCAACTGGAACGTGCTGACGGTCGACGCCCGATCGGCCCAGCGGATTGAGCACCAGCTCTCGGCATCCTCGGCGGCAGCGGGGGCCGGCGGTCGCATCGTCGCCCTGACCATGCCGACGCTCGTCCCCATGAACATGAGCTTCCGCACGCACTGTGCGCTCTTCCTGATCCCCGGTTGGGGAGACGTGATGGGCCTCCCCGAGGCGGAGCGCATAGAGAAGCTGGCCGATCCCGCTGTGCGCGCCCTGCTGGACGAGCGCGCCCGGAGCAAGGAGGCCGGCGTGTTCCGCGGCCTCTCCCACTGGGGCACCTACATCATCGGGGACACGTTCGCGCCGGCGAACGACGGGTGCGCGTTCCGCGCCGTGGCCGACATCGCGGCCGAACGCGGCACGGCTTTGTTCGACACCTTGCTCGACATCGTCCTCGCCGACCAGCTCCGCACCGTGCTCTGGCCCAACACCGACGACGGTGACGAGGCCACCTGGGACATGCGGGCGGCGATCTGGAGCGATCCGCGTGCGATGGTCGGCGGCTCCGACGCCGGCGCCCACCTCGACCGCATGTGCGGCTCCAACTACCCGACCGCCTTCCTCGGCGACTGCCTGCGGGGGCGGAAGCTCGTCCCGGTCGAGCGGGCCGTGCACATGATGACCGCGCAACCGGCCGACCTCTTCGGGCTCCGCGAGCGCGGCCTCGTCCGTGAGGGATTCGCCGCCGACCTGTTCGTCTTCGACCCGGCCACGGTCGGCTCCGAACCCGCCCGCCTGGTGCACGACCTGCCCGGCGACACGCCTCGGCTCTACGCCGGCTCACACGGGGTCGTCCGCGTCCTGGTCAACGGCACCGAGACCATCCGCGACGGTGTTCCGACCGGCGCATTGCCGGGCACCTTGCTGCGCTCGGGCCGGGACACCGCGTCGGTCGTGCCCGTCCCCGCCTGAGCCCCGATCACCCGCGACGCCGTCTAGCCTTGCCTCCGGTGACGCCCGATCCGAACGACCCGGCGCTCGCCGTGGAAGAGCCGCCGGTGGGCGGCCCCCCGGGGGACGAAGCCCCGCCGGCACCTCCCGAGCCGCGCCCGTCGACCGCGCGCTGGATCCGTGAGGCGGTCATCGTCGTGGTGGTTGCCGTGCTGGTGGCCGTGCTCCTGCGGGCCTTCGTCGTCCAGACCTTCTACATCCCGTCCGGTTCGATGGAGCCCACGCTCCAGATCGGCGACCGGATCCTGGTCAACAAGCTGAGCTACCACCTGCACGGCGTCGACCGGGGCGACATCGTGGTGTTCTCGCGGCCACCCGCGGAGAACTGCGGCGGCCCCGAGGTGAACGACCTGGTCAAGAGGGTCATCGGGCTGCCGGGCGACGTGCTCTCGCTCTCGGGCGGCTATGTCTACGTGGACGGGAAGAAGCTCGACGAGTCCTGGCTCCCCGCGTCCGAGCAGGGCGTCACGACCGCCGGCCCGGGGGGCAACAGCTCCAACCTGGCGCACCCCTACCGCGTCCCGGCCAACGACTACTTCGTCATGGGCGACAACCGGACCGACTCCTGCGACAGCCGGTACTGGGGCCCCATCAACAAGTCGCTGATCGTCGGCAAGGTCGAGGTGCGCGTCTGGCCCATCTCGTCGGTTCGTTTCTTCTGACCGCCGCGCCGGCCTGATCCCGCCCTCGCGGGGACGCGCGTGGCCACGCAGCGTCAGCCCTCGTCGGCCTCCGCCGTGACGCGGGCCACGGCGGCAACCGTCTGGCCCTCGTCGAGGTTCATGACCCGCACCCCCGTGGCATCGCGGCCCTGCGAGGCGATCTCGCGGGCCTGGGTACGGATGACGACGCCCCCGGAGGAGACCAGCAGGATCTCCTCGTCCAAGGCGACCATGAAGGCGGCCACCACGTTGCCCCGGGTGCCGGTCAGGCGGATGCCGCGCACGCCCTGTCCCCCGCGCGCCTGGCGGTTGAACCGCTCGAGCTTCGTGCGCTTCCCGTAGCCGGCATCGGTCACGATGAGGATGTCCGTGTCGTCGGCCGCCACGTCGCAGGACACCACGGCGTCGCCGGCGCGCAGGCGAATGCCTCGCACGCCGGCCGCATCACGACCCATGGCCCGCACGTCTTCCTCGTTGAAGCGGATGGTCATGCCGTTGCGGGTCACCTCGAACAGGTCGTCGTGGCCCGACGTCGCCACTACCCGGACCAGCTCGTCGCCGTCGCGCAGGTTGATGGCGATGAACCCCTCCCGGCGGGACTTGTCGTACTCGCTCATGGCGGTCTTCTTCACCTGGCCCAGCGAGGTGGCGAACACAAGGAACTGGTCGGCCGCGAACTCGCGGGTCGCGATGATGGCCGTGATCGACTCGTTCGGCGCGAGCGGCACGAGGTTCACGGCCGCCGTGCCGCGGGCGGTGCGGTCCTTTACGGGGATCTCGTGCCCGCGCAGCCGGTAGACCTTGCCCTGGTTCGAGAACAACAGCAGGTAGGCGAGCGCTGAGGTGTGGACCACCTGGCTGACCAGGTCTTCCTCCTTCAACCGGGCGCCCTGCACGCCGCGGCCGCCCCGGCCCTGGGTGCGGAAGGCGGCCCCCGCCACGGACTTGATGTAGCCCGCCCTCGTCATCGTGACGACGATCTCCTCGTCGTCGATGAGGTCCTCAACGCCCATCTCGCCCGGGTCGTGGGTGACGATGCTCCGGCGCGGGTTGCCGTACTTGTCGCGGATGGCGACCATCTCGGTCTCGATGACGCCGCGCAGCTTGACATCGTCGGAGAGGATCGCCTCGAGCTCGGCGATCGTCGCGCGCAGTTCCTCCATCTCCGCTTCGAGCTCGCTGCGCCCCAGTCGCGTGAGACGGCCCAGAGTCATGTCCAGGATGTGGGTCGCCTGCACCTCGGTGAACGAGAACGGCTCCGCCATCAGGGCGATGCGGGCCTCGGGGCGGTCGGCCGAGGCGCGGATCGTCGCGATCACGGCGTCGAGCATGTCGATGGCGCGCAGGAGACCTTCGACGATGTGCGCCCGGTTGCGCGCCCGGTCGAGGCGGAACTGCGAGCGGCGCCGGATCACCTCGATCTGGTGGTCGATGTAGTGCGAGAGTGCCTGGGCGAGGTTCAGCGTGCGGGGGACGCCGTCCACCAACGCCAGCATGTTGACGCCGAAGCTCGTCTGCAGCGGGGTCTGCTTGTACAGGTTGTTCAAAACCACGTTCGCGTTGGCGTCGCGCTTGAGCTCAATGACGAGGCGCGGCTGCTGGTTCGCCGAGGCATTGCGCATCCCGCTGATGCCCTCGAGGTCGCCGGCCCGCACGAGCTCGGTGATCTTCTGTTCGATGACCTCGACCGAGGTCTGGTAGGGGAGCTCGGTGACCACGATGGTGTCGCCGTTGCGCCCCTCTTCGATTTCCGCGACGGCCCGCATCTTGATGGACCCCCGGCCGGTCCGATAGGCGTCGAGGATCCCCTGGCGGCCGAGGATCAGCGCGCCGGTGGGGAAGTCGGGGCCTTTGACGAACTCCATGAGCTCGTCGGGTGTGGCGTCGGGGTACTGCAGTACGTGGATGGCCGCGTCAATGACCTCGCCCATGTTGTGCGGCGGCACGTTGGTCGCCATGCCCACCGCGATGCCCTGCGACCCGTTGACGAGCAGGTTCGGGAAGCGGCCCGGGAGCACGACCGGCTCCTGCGCGGAGCCGTCGTAGTTGGCGACCATGTCGACGGTCTCTTCGTCGATGTCCGCCATGAGCTCGAGGGCGAGCGGGGCCAGCCGGCACTCCGTGTAGCGCATGGCGGCCGCGCCGTCGTCGGGCCCGCGGCCCCCGAAGCTGCCATGACCGTCGATCAGGGGGTAGCGGAGCGAGAACTCCTGGACCATGCGGGCCAGCGCCTCGTAGATGGCCGAGTCGCCGTGCGGGTGGTAGGTCCCCATGACCTCGCCGACGACCTTGGCGCATTTGCTGTGGGGCCGGTCGGGACGCTGGCCGTTGTCGAACATGGAGTAGAGGATCCGGCGGTGGACCGGCTTGAGCCCGTCACGGACGTCGGGCAGGGCGCGGGCGACGATGACCGACATGGAGTACTCGAGGAATGAGCGCTCCATCTCCTCCTGGATCTCGATCGGCTCGATGGAGCCGCTGACGGGCTCGTCATCACCGGGAGGAGCGTCGCTCCCCCCACCCGATCCGGCTCCGCCGCGGCCAGAGCCGCGTGTCGACTGACGTGGCATGTGTCTTCCCTACTCCCCGTCCCGTCGCTCAGATGTCGAGGAACCGGACGTCTTTGGCATTTGTCTGAATGAAGTGGCGTCGCAGTTCCACGTCGTCACCCATGAGGATGGAGCAGACCTCGTCGGCGGTGGCGGCTTGCTCCACGTTGATCTGCAGCAGGGAGCGCTTGCCTGGGTCCATCGTCGTGTCGCGCAGTTCGGCGAAGTCCATTTCGCCCAGGCCCTTCAGCCGGTTGAAGTCGTGCTTGTGGTCGGGGTGCTCGGTGAGGAACGCCTCTCGGGCTGCTTCGTCCTTGAGGTAGATCTTCTCCTTCCCGACCAACGTCGAGTACAGCGGGGGCTGCGCGACGTAGACGAAGCCGCCTTCGACGAGCGGTTTCATCTGCCGGTAGAAGAACGTCAGCAGCAGGGTGCGGATGTGGCTGCCGTCGACGTCCGCGTCGGCCAGGAGGATCACCTTGTGGTAACGGATCTTCTCGACGTCGAACTCCTCGGCCAGGCCGGCGCCGATGGCCGAGATGAGCGCCTGGATCTCCGCGTTCTTCAGCATCTTGTCGATCCGGGCCCGCTCGACGTTGAGGATCTTGCCGCGGATGGGGAGGATCGCCTGCGTGTGCGGGTTGCGTGCGTCCTTGGCGGATCCGCCCGCGGAGTTCCCCTCCACGATGAAGAGCTCGGACTCCCGCGGGTCGCGCGAGGAGCAGTCGGCCAGCTTGCCGGGCAGCCCGGCGCCGTCGAGCGCCGACTTGCGCCGCGTCAGGTCGCGGGCGCCCTGGGCGGCCATGCGGGCCCGCGCCGCCTGCGTGGACTTCTGCACGATCTGGCTCGCCTCGCGCGGGTTCTCCTCCAACCACTCGGTGAGCTTCTGGTTGGTCGTGCGCTCCGCCAGCGACCGGATCGAGGTGTTGCCGAGCTTGGCCTTGGTCTGCCCCTCGAACTGCGGGTCTCGCAGGCGGACCGAGATGATGGCCGTGAGGCCCTCGCGGATGTCCTCGCCCTTGAGGTTCTCCTCTTTTTCCTTCAGCAGGTTACGGGCGCGGGCGTAGCGGTTGACCACGTTGGTCAAGGACTTGGAGAAGCCCTCCACGTGCATGCCGCCCTCGATGGTCGAGATGCCGTTGGCGAAGGAATGGATCGACTCGTGGTAGCCCGCGTTCCACTGCAGGGCGATCTCGACTTCCTGACCCTCTTCGGCCTGCTCGAACGACGCCACCTTGCGGAAGAGCGACTCCTTCGACGCGTTCAGATGCTTCACGAAGTCGACGATGCCACCGTTGTACTTGTAGGTCATCTTGGCGACCGGGTCGGTGCGCTCGTCCGTGAAGCGGATCTCGAGCCCCTTGTTCAAGAAGGCCATGATCTGCATCCGCTCGAGAATCGTCTGGGCCCGGAACTCGGTCTCGTCGAAGACGGAACCGTCGGGCCAGAAGGTCACGGTCGTGCCGGTGCGCGGCTCGCCGGTGCTGCGGTCCTTGGGCGCCGGTCCCGTGGCAGTGACCTTCTTCTTGAGCTTGCCGCCCTTCTCGAACTCGGCCTCCCAGTGCTGGCCGTCGCGATCGACCTCGAGCACGAGCCGTGTCGACAGGGCGTTCACGACCGAGATGCCGACGCCGTGCAGGCCTCCCGAGACCTGGTAACCCTTCCCGCCGAACTTGCCGCCGGCGTGGAGGGTGGTCAGGACGATCTCGGCGGTCGACTGCTTGGGGTACTTGGGGTGGGGGCCGACGGGGATTCCCGCCCCGTCGTCGGTGACCCGCACGCCACCGTCGGCCAGCAGGGTCACGTCGATGCGGGTGGCGCGACCGGCCATGGCCTCGTCGACAGAGTTGTCGACGACCTCCCAGACCAGGTGATGCAGGCCGGTCGGCCCCGTGGAGCCGATGTACATGCCCGGCCGCTTGCGCACCGCCTCGAGCCCCTCGAGGACCGTGATGTCCTCCTCGGTGTACGACGCGGCTGCCTTACCTGGTATCTCGTCCACCTTCACTGCCACAGGCGCGCCCTTTCAGAACATTGGTCTTCGCGGTGCGTATCGAATCCCCGAATGGTGCACATCCGGCCTTTCGATGCGAACACACCATTCTACCCGACGCACGTCTCGATTCAGCGCTCATGAACGGTCTCCGGCGCGCCCGGTGCGCCCGGCGTCAGGGGCGCTCGACGACCACCTCGAGGCGCTCGATCGGGGTGCCCCCGAGCTCCTTGAGCTTGCCCAGGATCTGGCCCGATTCCATGCGGGCCCGTGTGGCCCAGGCCGGGTGGTCCACCGCGACCACGAGAGCACGGCCGTCGACGCGGACCGGCCGCAGGTGCTCGCCGAGCTCCGCCCCGACCAGCTCCTCCCAGCGGGTGAAGACGGCCTCCATGGTCGCCGGCGTCGTCGAGGCTCCGAGGCGGCCCAGGAGCCTCGGCATCGACTCGCCCACCCGCCGGGGGCCGTTCCCCCGGCGCTCCCTCACGAGTCCTCCAGGGACGCCACGGGCACGATCCGCGCCACGTCGACGCCCGCCGGGAGCGGGGCCGCGGTGGTGAGGATCGACTGACCTGCCGGCAGCTCCGCCACCAGGGCTTTGCTCCGGGCCGGGTCGAGCTCGGAGAACACGTCGTCGAGGAGCAGGGTGGGCACCAGGGAGGTCCGGCTGCGGACGAGGGCGTGGACGCCGAGGCGCAGGGCGAGCGCCAGGCAGCGCTCCTCCCCCTGGGAGGCGTGGGTCCGGGCTTCGCGTCCGTCGATGGCGAGGAGCAGGTCGTCGCGATGCGGCCCCACGGTGTTGACCCCTCGCCGTAGGTCGTCGACGCGGCTGGCGCCCAGGGCATGGAGGAGGTCGCCGTCCCAGCTCCTCTGGTAGCGCTGCTGCACGAGCACCTGGCCACCGGCTCCGGCGAGACGGCTGTACGCCTCCCCGACCAGGTGCTCGAGGTCGCCCACCAGGCGCTCGCGGGCGGCCACCAGGACCTTGCCGGCGTCGGCCAGGCGCTGATCCCACACGTCGAGGGTCACCGCGACGTCCCCGGTCGCCCGTCCGCCGGACTGGCGGAGCAGCGCTGCCCGCTGCCGCAGCACACGGTCCATTTCGTCGGCGGCGCGCGCCCCCTCGGTGTCGAGCAGCGCCAGCGCGTCGTCGAGCAGGTCCCGGCGCCCTTTGGGCCCGCCGCTGATGATGGCGAGGTCCTCCGGCGAGAAGATGGTGCAGGGAGCGGCCGCGGCCAGGTCCTTCCTGCCGTTCACGGATTTGCGGTTGACCTGGGTCCGGCTCCTGCCGGCCGGGAGGATCTCGGCCTCGACGAGGGTGGGGCTGTCGGCTCCCTCGATCTCGGCCCGGACGATCGCGCTCGTGGCGTCCGTGCGCACCATCGCGTCGGGTGGCGCGCCACGGAACGAACGCCGGGTCCCGAGGTAGGCCAGTGCTTCGAGGACGCTGGTCTTCCCGGTGCCGTTGGCTCCGGTGATGACCGTCGTGCCCTCGGGCTCGGGCTCGATGTGCGCGCTGTGGAAGATGCGAAAGTCGGCCAGCTCGAGATGGCGGAGGCTCACCGCGACCGCGGTCCGCTCAGGAGACCCGCACCGGCATCAGGAGGTAGCGGAACTCGTCGTCCTCGGCGCCCCTGACCGTGGCGGCGCGCGATGCATCGGCGGTCTCGACGATGACCTCGTCACCGGCGACCGCTTCGACGCCGTCGATCAGGTACGACGGGTTGAACGCGATCACCAGATCCTCACCCGTGAAATCACCGTCCACCGCCTCCGCGGCGTCGCCGACGTCCTGGCTCTGCACGCTGAGGTCCACCCCGCCCGGGCGCATCACGAGCCGCACCGGCGTCGTGTTGTCGCGCACGAGCAACTGCACGCGCCGCAGCGCGGCGAGGAAGTTCTCCTTCCCGAGGTGCAACCGGTTCGGGTAGTGGTCCGGGATGAGCTGCTTGTAGTCCGGGTACCGCCCCTCGAGGAGCCTGGTGCTGATCTGGACCTTTCCCTGCCAGAATGTGATCTCGTTGCTGCTGGCGGCCACGCCGACACGGTTCGTCTCCGACCCCTCCGAGATCGTCCCCGTGGGCAGCCGCTGCAGCTCGGCCAACGCGCGCGCCGGCACCAGGAGGTCTTCCTCGCCCGGGATGCTGTTGCCCGCGGGGAGGTCGCGCATCGCCATCCGGTACGAGTCCGTGGCGACCATTCGCAGGGCGCCGTCGACGCGCGAGACCAGGACGCCGGTCAGCAACGGACGGCCCTCGTCGTGCGACGCGGCGCGCACCACCTGGCGGACCGCCTCACCCAGTGCCGTCTCGGAGAGCTGGGTCGTCGGGTCGCTCGTCTTGCCCACCGGGGGGAATTCGACGACGGGATAGGTCTGGAGCTTGAAGGTCGACCGAGCCGCAGAAATCGTGATGTGGTCCCCGTCGTCGGCGAAGGTCACCGCGCCCGGCTCCAGGCGCCGCACGATGTCGGTCGAGAGCCGGGCCGGAATGACACAACTCCCGTCGTCGATGCCGATGACCTCGTCGGTCACCTGGATCGTCAGGTCGAGGTCGGTACCCGTCACGCACAACGAGTTGCCCGTGCACGTGAGAAGCAGGCCCAGGAGCACCGGTGAGGAGCCACCGCGCCCTCCGACGGCACGGCTGGCCGTGGCCAGCATCTCGACGAGTACGTCGCGTTCGGATCTGAACTTCACCGACGCCATTCCTTTCGGGAGGTTCCCCAGCCCTTCATCGCGAAGGAGGAGGTATGTGTGACTTGTAAAGGTAGTAAGGGCTGTGGATTGTGGACGACATACCGTCCTCCCTGCTCGGCGGCAGGAAAGATGTCCCCACCGCACGGGAGGGAAGAAGCGGTCGTCCGGCGGTCACCGGAGCGGGCGGAGCGTACCTGGGGACAAAGGGGCCGTCGATCCCCAGGGTCGCCCCGTCGAGCCCACAGCCTTTGCCCCTTGCAAATCACAACTCGGGAGACGTCGGCGCGGGCGGCGGAGGGTTCAGGCCGAGCCCGCACGGATCTTCTGGATGAGCTCGGTGACCTGCTCGTAGATCTGACGGCGCTCCTGCATCTGGCCGGTGATCTTGTCCACGGCGTGGATCACCGTGGTGTGGTCGCGCTTGCCGAAGACGCGGCCGATGGCGGGATAGCTGTAGTCCGTGAGCTCCCTGGTCAGGTACATGGCGACCTGGCGGGCGGTGACGAGCGGCCGGGTACGGCTCGGGCCGCAAATCGCCTCGATGGAGAAGCCGTAGCTGGCCGCGGTGGCGTCGAGGATCATCTGCGGCGAGATCCGCCGGGGCTCGCCCGCCAGCACGAGGTCCGAGAGGACCTGCTCGGCCTGGGCCAGCGAGATCGGTTCCTGGTTCAGCTTGGCGAAGGCACAGATCCGGATGAGGGCACCTTCGAGCTCCCGGATGTTGTCCTTCACGTGCGAGGCGATGAACTCGAGCACGTCGTCAGGGACGTCCTGGTGCTCGCTGAGGCACTTGGATCGCAGGATGGCGAGGCGGGTCTCGAGGTCGGGGGGGTCGATCTCGGTGATGAGCCCGGAGAGGAACCGGCTCCGGAGGCGGTCCTCGAGGGTCTCGATCGACTTGGGCGGGCGGTCCGAGGTGAGGACGATCTGCTTCGAGGCACCCTTGAGGTCGTTGTACGTGTGGAAGAACTCCTCTTGGAGGCCTTCTTTGCGCTCCATGAACTGGACGTCGTCGATCAGCAGCACGTCACAGTCCCGGTAGCGGCGCTTGAAGGCCAGCGTGGTGGAGGTGCGCAGCGAATCGACGAAGTCGTTCATGAACGTCTCGGTGGTGACGTAGAGCACCTTGCGCCGGGGGTAGTTCTCGGTCACGTAATTCCCGATGGCGTGGAGGAGGTGGGTCTTGCCGAGCCCGGAGTCGCCGTAGATGAACAGGGGGTTGTAGGACCGGCCGGGCGTCTCGGCCACCGCCTGGGCCGCGGCGTGGGCCAGGCGGTTCGAGGAGGCCGCCACGAAGGTCTCGAACGTGAATTTCGAGTCGAGTTGGACCGCGGGCGACTCGCGCCCCACCCTGGGGTTCTGGACCGGCTCGGCCTGGGATCGGGGCTCGGCGGGCAGCCCGAACACCTCGCCGGGACCCGTCTCGGGCGGGGCGGGCGCCGCCGCCTCCTGGACCTCGAGGCGGCCCCGCACCGGCGCACCCACTTCGTTGGCCAGGGTGTCCTCGATCATGGGCAGGTAGCGGGACTCCACCCGCTCACGGATCAACCCGTTCGGGACGGACAGGACGAACACGCCGTCGGCGAAGGCCACGGGCTCGATCCCCGACAGCCAGAGCTGCCACGTGCTCTCCGACACCTGGTCGCGCAGCGAACCGGTGCACCTTGTCCAGAGATCCCCAGCCTGATTCACCGCTCGCGCCGAACGCCCCTTCTCCCCCCTCGGTGTCCAGCCACGATGTTCGGAACGATCCTCGGTGTGGGTAATTGGACGAACGTACACCGTGCCGGCGGATGCGACTAGAGGCGATCGCCAAATCGCGCCTAACATGGGAGGACTCGCCGCCGCCGGCCGGACTCCACTCGAAGGCCGAGGCATGAACCCTGCGACGGACCGGCTCCGGATGCCCTCTGGCGTCGTCGCGAAAGGCTGAATTGACGTGAAGCGCACTTACCAACCCAACACCCGGAAGCGAGCCCGCACCCACGGGTTCCGGAAGCGCATGTCCACACGGGCCGGGCGGGCCATCTTGAAGTCACGGCGGCTCAAGGGGCGCCACCGCCTCACCGTCTGAGGGCCTCTGGTGCCTGCTCGGACGGTCGGACGGATCACCAGTCGCGCTGCCTTTGCAAGGCTGCAGCGCTCCCGGTCGCGCGGGGCGAGCGGCCCCGTCCGGGCGTCGTTCGTGCCGGCCAAGGAGAGCGCGCCCGGTGTGTTCCCGCAGGTGGGATACGCAATTGGGCGGAATTGCGGGGGGGCCGTGGTGCGGAACTCCCTCCGGCGCCGGGCCCGCGAGGTGGCCCGGTCCGAGGCCCCGACCCTGCCGCGGGGTATGTATCTCCTGCGCCTGGAACCCAGAGCCGCCGCACTCGAGCCCACCGAGCTCCGCGCGGACGTGGCCGCTGCCCTGCACCGTGCCGGACGAGCGGTGAGCGCATGACCGGGGCCGCGACACCCCTCAGCCGCCCGGCCCGGGTCGCCGTGGCGCTGCTCACGGCCTATCAGGGCGCCGCCTCGGGGCGCATCTCACCCTGCCGCTTCTACCCCAGCTGCTCGAACTATGCGGTCGAGGCGTTCACCCTCCACGGGTTCTGGCGCGGTCTGGCCCTGACCGCACGGCGATTGCTCCGCTGCCGGCCCTTCGGCCCCCACGGCGTCGACCTCGTCCCGGTCCGGGTCCACGCGCACGAGGGAGGCCGCCCGTGCTGAGCCACCCCCTTCTGGCGGAGAATTCCCTGTTCAAGCTGATCGGCGAGATCTTCCACCCGCTCTTCGAGCTGTTCGGCTACATCCTGGCCGGCCTCTACGCCGTCTGGCCGAACTACGGCTTCGCCATCACGGGCCTCACCGTGATCATCATGCTGGCGTTGACCCCGGTGACGGTGAAGAGCACCAAGTCGATGCTGGCGATGCAGCGGCTGCAGCCGGAGATGAAGAAGCTCCAGGCCAAGTACAAGGGCCCGGAGAACCGGGAGCAGCTCAACGCCGAGATGATGCGGCTCTACAAGGACAACGGCACCAGTCCGTTCGGGGCCTGCCTGCCGAGCTTGTTGCAGATGCCGTTCCTGATCGTCCTGTACTCGCTGATCCGTGGGCTCTCCTACATAGTCCCCAAGGGTTCGACCTATACCAACAGCGCCGGACAAATGGTCAAATGCGTGGCGAAAGCTGGATGTGCGTCCCCGCGGTACATCCCGACCAGCTCGCAAATGCACCAAGCATTGGTGGCCAGCAATGGCCAAATGCACTGGTGGTTTGGGATGGATTTGTCATCCCTTCCATTCTCGCTCCACACGTCTCCGGGAAGCGCCAGCCAGGGGCTTCTGGTGATCCCCTATCTCGTGCTCATTGCGGCCGCGATGTTCCTGCAGTACTACCAAATGAAGCAGATGAATAGCCGTAATCCTCAGGCTGCTGCGGCGAATCCACAGATGCAAACAATGCAGAAGTTTTTCCCTATTATTTTCGGCGTCATTTACCTGAGAGTGCCGGCCGGAGCGACGATTTACATGGTGGTGTCCTCCGCGATGCGCATCGGCACCCAGGAATTCATGTTCCGCACGGGGATGGTGACGCCGGTCGTGCACGAGCGCGAGATCGGCTCTTCCAAACCGGACAAGGCCAAGGAGGACGCAGCGCAGAAACCGCCTCCGAAGCAGGTGAAGAAGCAGTCGACCGCCACCGACGGGACTGCCGCCGCGAAGGCGGTGCTGCCGCCGACCAAGAACGGGTCGGGCACCAACGGCCGCGCCACCACCAACGGGCGGAAGCCGGCGGCGGGGAAGCGGCCGACGAACGGGAAGCCCGTACCAGAGGACGAGACGCCGGCGGCGCCCAAGCCGCACCCGCGGTCGCGCTCCAAGAGAAACAGAAAGGCCCGATAGCGAGTGGAGTGGGTCGAAGTGGCGGGCAAGACCGTCGAGGAGGCAACCGAGCGGGCCCTGGACCAGCTCGGGGTGGCCGTCGGCGATGCCGAGGTGATCGTGGTCAGCGAGCCCAAGACCGGGCTCTTCGGGCGGATGCGGGTCGAGGCCCGGGTCAGGGCGCGGGTCCGGCCCCTGGGTGCCCGGCCCCGGCGGGAGCGCCCCCGGCGGGGTGGCAAGTCGGGCCAGGGAGGTCGCCAAGGAGGCCAACGCCAGGGTTCGGGCGGCGGCTCGGGGTCCCGTGACAAGGTCGGCGCGCCCGAGGAGGGCACCGCAGAGACCGCAGGTAGCGACGCGGAGAGTGCCGCCGGGCCCAGCGGAGCGAAGACGGCGACGGCGGGAACGGGCACCGGAACCAGCCGGTCGGCCCGTCGGCGGCGCAATCGCAGCAAGTCGGCGACGGCCGGCTCAGGGTCGCGGGAAGGCTCGAGGAACGGATCCTCGGCGGGGCCCACCGCCGAGAGGGCTCCGCAACGGAGCACGGAACCGAAGGAGACAGAGGACATGGCCGAGGGAATGACGCTCGAAGAGCAGGGTGAGATCGGGCGGGCGTTCCTGGCCGGGCTCCTGACCGAGTTCGGCATGGAGGGCACGGTGGAGACCCGCCTGCTCGACGAGGACACGGTCGAGATCGCCGCCATGGGCGAGGACCTGGGGATCCTGGTGGGCCCGCGCGGGTCCACCCTCAGTGCGCTGCAGGACGTGACCCGGGCGGTGGTGCAACGCCAGTGCCCGTCGAGGACGGACCGCATCCTCGTCGACGTGGCCGGTTACCGCGAGCGCCGGTCCGCCGCGCTCAAGCGGTTCAGCACCCAGATCGCCGAGGAAGTCCTGGCGTCGGGGCAGGAGAAGGCGCTCGAGGCGATGAGCCCGGCCGACCGCAAGGCCGTGCACGACGCCGTCAACGAGCTGTCGGGGGTCGTGACCCGCTCCGAGGGCGAGGATCCCAACCGCCACATCGTCATCGCCCCTGCGGGCTGACCCGGCGCCGATGCCCGGCGCCGACGAGGGGACCTCGTGCCCCACGCTGTTGCACGAGATCCTCGCCGATGCCCGTGAGGCCGGCTTCCTGGGCCCCGGGTCCATCGAACCCCACATCCGTCATGCGGAGGGCTTCGCCGCCATCGGGCGCCGCCTGGCCGCGCCGGGCCGACCTACTCCCCGCCTCGTCGACCTGGGCTCCGGTGGCGGCCTCCCCGGCCTCGTGGTGGCGATGAGCTGGCCCGAGGCCGCCGTGGACCTGCTCGAGGCCGGAGCCCGCCGTGCTGTCTTCCTGCAGCAGGCCACGAGCCGCCTGGGGCTCGGCACCCGGGTCAGGGTGCTCCACGAGCGGGCCGAGGTCTGCGGGCGGCAGGAGGGCTTCAGGGGCAGCTACGACGGGGTGCTGGCCCGGTCCTTCGGACGCCCCGCGGTGGTGGCCGAGTGCGCGGCTCCCCTCCTCGAGGTGGGGGGCTGGCTGGTGGTCTCCGAGCCTCCCCATGGTGGGGAGCGGGCGGACGCCGACGGGGGCCCCCGCTGGCCGGCCGAGCCTCTGGCTCGGCTCGGATTGGAGCCCGGGGAGACCGTCTGCGAGGAGTTCGACTACAAGATCCTGCGTCAGGTGGCGCCCTGCCCCGAGCGGTTCCCCCGCCGCAACGGGGTGCCGGCCAAGAAGCCGCTCTTCTAGGCGGCCTCCCAGCCGCCCGGGTCACCTCGCCCCTGCCCACCTCGCCCGTCCACCCACTCGGGGGCGGCAACCCGGGGTGCAGCCCAGCGGGCCGGGGTGGACGAGCCGGCCCCAGTTGACCGTCCGTTGTGATGTTCCACGTGAAACCAGGGTGAACTCCGGGTGAACGTCGTCCCGGGCGCCGTTGCCGGTTTCACGTGGAACAATCTCAAGTCTTGACCTCGGGACGCTGGCAGGCCAGGATAGGCGCCGTGCAGTGGCGATTCGGAGGGCCTGCTTGATGCGCATCAGGCGCAAGGACAGAGAAGGCCCTGAATCATCACACGCTGCTGCGGACGCCGCACCCTACGACTACGACCGGGATGCGCCGGGCACCGATGGGATTGGCCCCACGTCCCTGGATCCGGTGAAGGGCCTCGTTGCCGAGCCACCGCTCGACGGAGCGGCCGAGGCCACTGCCCCCGTGACGGCCGAAGTGCCTGTCGTGGCCGCCGGATCAGAGGCGGCCG
>CAYWDQ010000002.1:39385-59322 GCA_964457065.1 uncultured Acidimicrobiaceae bacterium
ATCAGAGGCAGCGGAGCCTGCGGTGGCGGAGTCCGAGCTACCCACTCCCCCACCGGAGCCTGCGGAGCCGCCCGTGGTGGCCGAAACGCAGGCACCGGTCGAGGAGGTCCGGGGGGAGACCGCGCCGAACCCGGAGCCGGAGCAGACGGCCGAGAAGCCGGCGGCGGCGGCCGAGGTGCCGCCCGTGTCCAACAGGCGATCGCCCTCCATCCGGGAGGACACCTCGAGGTTGCTCAACGGATCGAAGCCGGCCGCTCGCGAACTCCCCCGCGTGATCGCCATCGCCAATCAGAAGGGCGGCGTCGGCAAGACGACCACCACGGTGAACCTCGGGGCCGCTCTGGCCGAACAGGGCTACCGGGTCCTGGTGATCGATCTGGACCCGCAGGGCAACGCCACCACGGGCCTGGGGGTCGAGGCCCGGAATTTCGAGCTGTCGATGTACGACGTGATCATGCGCGACCAGCCGCTCGAGGACTGCATCGAGCCCACGAGCGTGAAGAACCTCTTCGTCGCCCCCGCCACGATCGACCTCGCCGGGGTGGAGATCGAACTGGTCCCGGCGTTCAGCCGCGAGCTCAAGCTCAAGCGGGCCATCGACACCGTCGTGGACGACTTCGACTTCGTCCTGATCGACTGCCCCCCCTCTCTGGGGCTGATCACCGTGAACGGTCTGGCCGCCGCCGACGAGGTGCTGGTGCCCATTCAGTGCGAGTACTACGCCCTCGAGGGCCTCAGCCAGCTGCTACGCAACGTCAACCTCGTGTCGTCCAACCTGAACGAGACGCTCGAGGTGTCGACCATTGTGCTGACGATGTACGACGCCCGGACCCGGCTCTCCGTCGACGTGGCCAACGAGGTGCGGGAGCACTTCGCCGACCGGGTCTGCCGGGCGGTCATCCCCCGGACGGTCCGGCTGTCGGAGGCACCCTCGTTCGGCCAACCCATCACGGTCTTCGATCCTGCCTCGCGGGGTGCCGTGGCCTATCGCGAGCTGGCCAAGGAGGTGAGCAATGGCGCGCCGCAGCGGTCTCGGTAAAGGGCTGAGCGCACTCATTCCGAGTGAGGCGACGGGGGAGACGGACTCGCTCCTCCGGGTGGTGCCGATCTCGCACATCCGCCCCAACGTCTTCCAGCCCCGCAGCCACTTCGACGAGGAGTCGATGGCGAGCCTGGCCGCCTCCATCAAGGCGGTGGGTCTCCTCCAGCCCGTCTTGGTGCGCGAGCTGCACGACGAGGCGGAGACCTACGAGCTGATCGCGGGGGAGCGACGCTGGAGGGCGGCCCGTCGGGCCGGCCTGCAGACGATCCCCGTGCTGGTCCAGGTGGCCGACGACGTCGCCAGCCTGGAGCAGGCGTTGGTCGAGAACCTCCACCGGGTCGATCTCAACGCGTTGGAGGAGGCGGCCGCCTACCAGCAGCTCATCGACGAGTTCGGCCTGACCCACGAGCAGGTGGCCACGCGGATGGGCAAGGGCCGGGCGACCGTCACCAACACCCTGCGCCTCCTGCAGCTGCCGGCGGGGGCCCAGCGGGCCCTGGCCGAACGGGACATCTCGGCCGGTCACGCCCGCGCCCTGCTCGGAACGCCGGACCGGGCCCTCCAGGAGAAGCTCGTGCAACGGATCGTGGACGAGGGCTTGACCGTGCGCGCCGTCGAGGAGTTGGTGCGCGAAGGCGGATCCGAGCTGCGGGTCGTGCCGCCCCAACCAGATCCGCCCCAGCCCCCGGCGGCCGAAACGAGTACGACTACAGGTACGACCGAGCCCAGCGGCCGCCGTCCGGCCACGCGGAGGTTGCCGGAGCCCGGCGTGCTCGAGCTCGAGGACCTCCTCTCGACCTATCTGAACACCAGGGTCAAGGTCGACATCCAGAACCGGCGGGGCCGCCTGGTGGTCGAATTCGCGACCCTCGAGGACCTCGAACGGATCTACCGCGCCATGGTCGGTGACGGCGGCGTCGCGTAGTTCACGCAACTGTCAAGGGTCCGTACAGCTTCATCCACAACCTGTGCATGACGTTGTGGATTGTCACCCTGTTCACCCGCCGGAGGCTTTGATCGCGTAACCGTCGCCGAGGACGCGGGGACCGTCGCGGAGCGTTCCGGCGGCCTTCATCGGGTCGATAATTACCGGTAATCATTCCCAGGAGGCGTCGGCCCAGTGTCCCAGTGCGGCGGAGATCGCCGCCGCCAGGGCGGGGGCCTGCTCGACGATGGTGCTCGCCGGGCCCACCTCGACCAGCACCGCAGGCATGCGGGTCTCGCGCAGGAGGGGCACCGACATGCCGCGGACACCGGCGTCGGGCACGCCGAGGGCATCGGGCACGGCTCGCTGGACCAGCTCGGCCAGCCGCCGCCCGCCCGGCGACTCGTCGTGGGTGCCGGACCAGAACGCGGTGCGGCACCCCGGGGTCGAGGGGTTCAGGCGCAGACCGACGAAGACGTCGACGTCGAGCTCGTTGGCCTCCTTGGCCTGCACGGCGTCATCGGGGTGGTGCAGCTCGGTGACCCGGGTCCCGCCCAGCGTGAGCCGCCGGCGCAACGCGCCGGTCACGCTGCCCAGGCCGCCGCTCTCGCCCACGGCCACGTGGCGCCCCCGCAGGGTGGGGGGTGCGTCACGCAGGGCGGCGCGGGCCCGGACGGCCGAGACGAGCTCGGGATCGTGGTGGCGGCTCTCGAGCCTCAACAGCTCCTCGAGGGTCGCGCCGCCGACGATGCCGTCGACCGGGACCCCGGCGTTGCGCTGGAACTCGCCGAGCGCCCGCACGGTGTCGTCGCCCAGGATCCCGTCCACCCGCCCGGTGTCGAAGCCCAGGGTGCACAGGCGCTGCTGCAGCTCGGCGACGTCGTCACCCCGCAGCATCGGAGTCCGGCGGTACAAGAAGCGGTCGCCCAACCGGAAACCGGCCTCCACCAGGGTGTTCCACGTCTGCTGGCCGCAGATCCCGTCCACCCTGAGGCCACGCAGGCGCTGGAACGCCTCGAGCGCGGCCCGGGTGGCGGGACCGAAGATCCCGTCGGCGTCGACCGGCGCCCCCGGGAGGATGGCGGTGAGGCGGTGCTGGACGTCGGAGACCGCGGGGCCGCGGTCCCAGATGGCGAGCGGCAGGCCTACAGGTAGGCCGAGATCTCCTCGAGCAGCGCGCCCTTGGGCTTCGCCCCGATCACCCGGAGCTGGGGCTCGCCGTCCTTGAAGAGGATCAGCGTCGGAATGCTCATCACGTCGAAGCGACGGGTCACGTCCAGGTTGTCGTCGATGTTCAGCTTGCTGATCCGGATCTTGCCGGCCTGCTCCTCGGCGATCTCCTCGAGCACCGGGGAGATCATCTTGCACGGGCCGCACCATTCCGCCCAGAAGTCCACCAGGACGGGGACGTCCGAACTCTTGACATGCTCGTCAAAGGTAGCGTCGGTCAGGGTCTCGATCTTCTCGCTCATGGCATCTCCTTGTCAGGGGGTGCAACAGCGCCCCGTCCGGATCTGTTCCCGGTCACTCCCCGCGCATCTCGAGCCAGCGCTCGGCGTCGATGGCGGCCATGCAGCCCGAGCCCGCGGACGTGACGGCCTGGCGGTAGTAGTCGTCCTGCACGTCGCCGCAGGCGAAGACGCCGTCCACGCTGGTGCGGGTGGTGGCGTCGAAGGTCTTGACGTAGCCGTTGTCCTCCAGCTCGATCTGCCCCTTGAGCAGGGAACTGTTGGGCTCGTGGCCGATGGCGACGAAGAGCCCGGTGGCGTCGAGCTCGGACGTCTCGCCGGTGACGGTGTCGAGGAGGCGCAGCCCGCTCACCTTGGTGTCCCCGAGGATCTCGGTCACGACCGAGTTCCAGGCGAACTCGATCTTGGGGTTGGCGAAGGCGCGCTCCTGCATGATCTTGGAGGCGCGCAGCTCCTCCCGGCGGTGGATCACGGTGACCTTGGAGCCGAAGCGGCTGAGGAAGATCGCCTCCTCGAGCGCCGAGTCGCCGCCACCGGCGACCGCGATGTGCTGCTCCCGGAAGAAGAAGCCGTCGCAGGTGGCGCAGGTGGAGACGCCGTAGCCGAGGAGGCGGGCCTCGTTGGGGATGCCCAGCATGAGCGAGCGGGCGCCGGTGGCGACGATGAGCGCGTCGGCCAGCAGCGTCGGCTCGGGGGCGTCGGGGTCGCCCACCCAGACGTGGAAGGGCCAGGGCGAGACGTCGATGCGGCTGACCTTGGCCGTGCGCAGCTCCGCATCGAAGCGCAGGGCCTGGGCCCGCATGACGCCCATGAGCTCGGGGCCCATGATGCCGTCGACGAAGCCGGGGTAGTTCTCCACCTCGGTCGTCAGCATGAGCTGTCCGCCGGGCTGGTCGCTGGTGGAGGAGGGCTCGCCCTCGATGACGAGCGGCGCCAGCTGGGCGCGGGCCGAGTAGAGCGCGGCCGTGAGCCCGGCCGGCCCGCTGCCGATGACGACGACCTTGCGGCGCTCAGGCATCGGGCGGCACGCCGCGGCGCGAGTACAGGACGGCGCCGACGGCGCAGAAGATGAGCCCGAGCACGATGTAGGAGGCCCAGATCCGGTGCCCGGCGATCGTGGTCAGGCGGATGAAGCCGACGCAGAAGAGGACGACCACGGTGATGGCGACGACCGCGATGACGACCCCGAAGACGATGCCCCGGGCCGCGACGATGGCCGGGCGGACGGCACGGTCGTTGACGGTCGCGACGACGGTGTCGATCGTCTCGAGGGCACGGTCGGACAGCGCGTCGGTGAAGTCGTTCTCTGGCACGGCGTGAGACTACCCGGCGGTCCCGGCCACCCTGGCAGGCACGATGTAGCAGACGCCGACGGTGTTGGGCCCCGCGTGGGTGCCCACGACGGGTCCGAGGTCGACCGCCAGCAGCGGATGTTCGGTGGCGATGCCCGCCAGGGCGGCCAGGACCTCGGGGAAGTCGTCGCAGGCGCCGTCGGCCACCGCGAGCCGCTCGAGCGGCTCGTCTGCCGCCACCTTGGTGCCCAGGTAGGCCAGCGCACGTGTGCGGGTGCGCTGCTTGGACTCCTCGGCCACCTCCCCGTCCTTGAGCTGGATCACCGGCTTGATGCTCAACAGCGAACCGAGCAGGGCACGGGCGCCGCCTATGCGTCCGCCGCGCTGGAGGAACTCGAGGCCGCCCAGCACCCCGTAGATGCGGGTGCGGGGGATGCGGTCCCCGGTGGCGGCCACCAGCTCGTCGAGGCCGGCGCCCGCCGCGGCCTCCTCGGCCGCCGCGATCACGAGCAGGCCCTGCCCCATGGTGAGCGAGTAGGTGTCGACGACGCGCACGGGCACCCCGCTGAAGGTGCCCGCCGCCGCCACGGCCGAGCTGTAGGTCGCCGACACCTTCGACGAGAGCGTCAGGCACAGCACCGCGTCGGCCCCCTCGTCGGCGGCCTGCGCGAAGGCGGCCTGGAACGCACCGGGGGAGGGCGCCGCGGTCTCGGGCAGGGCGCCCTTGCCGCGGCAGCGGTCCCAGAACTCCTCGGGGCTGAGCTGACGGCGGTCCTCGAGCTCCTCCTCGCCGAAGCGGATGGTCAGCGGCACCACGATGACGTTGTGCTCCTTGACGAGCTGGTCGGTCAGATCGCAGGCGCTGTCGGTCACGATGTGGACGCCGGGCATGCACGGAGTCTTGCACGGGGGCGCGTGGGCGAGCGGGCCGCAGGGCGCTTCAGGCGCCGCGGGGGGCGCGGAGGGGCCCGACCGGGCGTGCCCGCTGACGTCGACGCCCGTTGTGGCGGCGGCCGAGCCAGATCACGGCGGCCCAGAACGTCAGCCCGCCCGCCACCACGGCGCCCACGACCCGGGCGAGCAGCCCGACGGTGCTGGTCGACCCGGAGAGGTTGGACACCACGAGGACCACCACGCCCATCGGGACCGAGGCCGCCGCGACGCGCCAGAGCGGCGCCCACGTCTCGCGGTCGGCCAGGTGCCCGAACCACTGGCGGAAGACGGCCAGGGCCAGCAGGGCGGCGACGGTGTACGCGATGGAGAGGGAGAGGGCCAGGCCGCGCACACCGAGCGGATGGACGAGGGCGAGGGCGAGCACGATGTTCAGCCCGTTCTCGACGAGGTAGAGGTAGAAGGCGACCTTCGTCCGCTGCATGGACTGCAGCACCCTCACGAAGTAGAGGTAGGCGCAGAAGCCGGGCAACCCGAGGGCGAACATGGCCAGCGCGGCCCCGGTGGTGGCGGTCTCGGCCGGGGTGCTGTGCCCGACGCCGAGCAGCAGCGCGACCGCGGGTCGCGCCAGGAGCAGCATCCCGACGGCGGAGGGGATGATGAGCGCGAGGACGGCGCGCAGGCCGCCGGACAGGCGGTGCAGGAAGGCCGGCCGCTGCCCCGTGGACCAGCGCGCCGCGAGGTCGGGCGTCACCACCGACATGACGGTGACGGCGATCACGCCGTAGGGGAGCTGGAAGAAGGCGTAGGCGTAGGTGTACGACGAGACCGGGTCGGGCCCCGCCACGCTGCCGGCCAGCACGGTGACGACGAAGAGGGCCACCTGGTTGGCCACGACGAAGCCGAAGGTCCAGCCGCCCAGGCGGGTCACGGCGCGCAGCGCGTCGTCGCGCAGGTTCCAGTGCCAGCGCAGGAGGCCGAGGTCGGCACGGCGCAGGCTCGGCACGAGCGCGACGCCCTGGAGCACCACGCCGAGCGAGGTCCCGAGGCCGAGCAGGACGAGCTGGGCGTGGTGGGCATCGACGCTGGCGAGCGACGCGCCGTGGCCCGCCCACAGGCCGAACCAGACCAGGATGCCGATGCACACGATGTTGTTGACGATGGGCGCCCAGGCGACGGCCACGAACTTGCGCCGGGTGTTGAGGAGCGCGGCGCCGAGGGCGAAGAGGCCGTACGCCGCGATCTGGATCACGAACCAGCGCAGAAACTCGGTGGCGACCTCGCGCTCGAGGTAGACGCGGTGGAGCTGGTGCGGGTGGGAGTGGGTGTCGAGCACCGTGAAGGCGTCGATGATGTAGGGGGCCGCCACGAGGGCGGCGACGGTGGTGGAGAGCAGGACGACGACCGAGACGGTGATGACGGCGGAGATGGACTCGAACGCCTCGCGCTCGTCCCGGTTGGAGAGGCGGTCGACGAACACCGGGATGAACGTGGCCGACAGCACACCGCCCAGCACGACGTCGTAGAGCATGTTGGGCGTCGTGTTGGCGAGGTTGTACGAGTCGGCGAGGGGCGTCTGGCCCAGCGCCCAGGCCAGGGCGACGAAGCGGAGCAGTCCGCTGACCCGCGAGACGGCGGTCCCGACGCCGACGTAGGCGGCCGAGGTCCGCAGCGACAGGGTCCGGGCCCGGCGGGGGACGGCCACGGTCAGTGCGCCCGCGGGCGCGCCCGGCGCGACCGGCGCCACGTGCGCACCCACCACACCAGGAGCACGGCACCGGCCAGGACGGTGAGGGCCACCCCCACGAACGAGATCTCGGTCGACTGCACGGTGAGCACCGTGTGGGCGATGAGCAGCTGGCCGTCCGGGGTGTGCAGGGTCACCTCGATGGGCAGCCGGTCACCCGACGTGCGCGCCTGTGCCGTCACGCGGACCGAGGTCGTGGGGCGGTCGAGCGTCAGCGGTTGGGTGTTGCCGTCGGGGAACGTGAACTTGTCGCTGTTGAGCGTGACGACGACGCGCACCGGGTAGGGGGCCGACGAGAGGACGGTGATGGGGATGGGCGCCCGCTGCGACGTGAAGGTCACGGTGCGCTCGGTGGCCAGGGTGATCTTGCCCGTCTCGCCGGCGAAGGCACGGTCGTAGGCGTTCAGCGCGGTGGAGCGGCCGGCCGCGCTCAGGCGCTGTGACTCGGTGGAGAGCAGCAGATCGCCCAGGCCGGTCAGGGCGGCCGGCTGGGCGGTCACCGCGGCGTTCGCCCCGCAGCACCAGGAGGACAGCTGCTGACGGCCGACGGCGATCCGCTGGGCCGCCGCCCGCGAGATGCCGCGCCCGGCCGGGCCCGCCTGCAGCCGCCGCGTCGACGGCTCCCTGTTCCCACCGGCGGGGACCTGGTTCATGAGGTCGCTCAGGGTCTGGGGCATCAGGGCGGGGTTCTGGGTCAGGCCCGAGAGCAGCGTGTCCATGAACGCCCCGGTGGCCCGCCAGCCCGACGGCGGGGCCACCACGACACCGCGCGCATCGGGCTCGAACGTGTTCTCGAAGTGGACGAAGGAGAGGCCGGCGAGCAGTTGCTCCGCCCCGAGCACCGGATCGCCCGGCGAGGAGGTGAACAGCGCGTCGAGGCTGCTGTCCGAGGCGATCGCGGTCGGATCGGTGCCGCTGCCCAGGTCGAGCGCGAAGGGCTGCGCGAAGGTCAGGCTGGAGGACCCTGCCGACGCGAGGTCGCCGTCGTTCAGCACGAGCTGGTTCGCCCCCGCCACCTGGAGGCCGCTGGCCAGGTTCCCGGCGTCACCCTGGGAGAAGGACGACGCGGTGTCGACCCACAGACCGCTCTCGGGGTGCAGCCCGGCCTGGTGGAGCAGCTGGGTGCCCCGTGCCAGCTGGGCCTGGATCTCGCCGGCGATGCCCGCTTCGCTGAGCGCCGCCAGGTTGACGGGGACGTAGGGCTCGCCGAGCACCTCGTCGCCGGTGAGGCCGGTCAGCTGCCCGAGCGCGCGCGCACCGCCCCTGGCGCGCGCCGCCCCGAGGGCGACGATGGTGCGCGGGCTGACGGCGAGGGTGACGGGCACGTCGCGGTGGGCCGCCAGTGCGCCCGCCATGGCCGGGGCGCCCGTGCCGAGCACCGGCGCGATGAGCCCGACGCGCAGCGCGCCGTCCGAGCCGACGGGTCCCTCGGGCTCCTGGTAGGTGAGGAAGGTGGTGAAGCGTGCCACCGCGGTGGCGTCCCCCTGGCGCAGCAGGGCCACCGAGACCGGGTAGACGTCGCCGCAGACGCCGGCGTCGGGCGTGCAGTCGAGCACGAGCGTCGGGCTGCCGGGCGCGCAGGCACCGGCGCCGCCGCCCGGCGCGGTGGCCGACGAGTCGGGCAGCACGGTGATGCAGGCGGTCGCGGCGCGCCCCGCCCCGCTGCCGGTGACGGGGACGTCGGTGTCGCGGCCCAGGACCGTCTTCTGGGGCGCGGCGCCGACCGCCTGCTCGAACTGCGACGCGTCGCCGAGGCGGCTGTAGAAGGTCAGGCTGACGCGCAGGTCGGAGGCGGGCACGCCATCGTCACCGACGGCCAGGGTGATGGTGAACCAGGGCGCCGTGGGGGTGAGCCAGGAGGTCTGGGAGGCCAGGGTGAGGGGCGGCGCGCCCGCGCCGGCCTGCACGGCGGCTCCGGCGGCGCCGCCGGCGATGCCCGCCGTGCTCAGGAGGGTCGCTGCGGCCACTGCGAGCGTGCAGAGGGCGGTCCTGGCCCAGCGCGTCGACACAGGGAGAGGCTAGAGGCCGCACTAGCGTGGGCGGGTGCAGTCCACGTCGGTGCCCGAGCGGTTCCGCCCCCTTGTCAGCGCCACAGAGGAGCTGGCACGCCGCTTCGCGGCCGCGGGGAAGACGCTGTACTTGGTGGGCGGCTCGGTGCGCGACGCGCTGTTCCCGGTCGGGGCCGAGCCCGGCGCCGACGTCGACCTGACGACCGACGCCCACCCCGACGAGATCCTGCGGCTGCTGGCGGGCTGGGCGGACGACGTCTGGACGCAGGGCGCGCGGTACGGCACCATCGGCGCCCGCAGGGGCACGCAGGTCTACGAGATCACGACCCACCGGGCGGAGGTCTACGTGCCCGAGTCGCGCAAGCCTGAGGTCACCTTCGGCAACGACATCGTGGTCGACCTGTCGCGACGCGACTTCACCATCAACGCGCTGGCGCTGCGCCTCTCCGACCTGGAGCTCATCGACCCCTTCGACGGACTGGGCGACCTGGCGGCGGGCCGCCTGCGGACGCCGCTCGACCCCGAGATCTCCTTCGGTGACGACCCGCTGCGCATGATGCGCGCGGCACGCTTCGCGGCACGCTTCTCGCTCGAGCCCGACTCGGCGCTGACGGCCGCGGTGGAGCGCATGCACGGGCGCCTGTCCATCGTCTCGGCCGAACGCATCCGTGACGAGCTGGACAAGATGGTCATGCTCGACGTGCCGTCCGCGGCGCTGTGGTTCGTGGTGCGCACGGGCCTGGCCGAGGACTTCCTGCCCGAGTTGCCGGGCCTGGCGCTCGAGCAGGATCCGATCCACCGGCACAAGGACGTGCTGGCGCACACCCTCGCGGTCGTCGACAAGACCTCCAAGGACCACCTCCTGCGCCTGGCCGCCCTGTTCCACGACGTCGGCAAGCCGCGCACGCGTGCCATCACCGACGGCGGCGTGAGCTTCCACCATCACGAGGTCGTGGGCGCCCGCATGACGCGGACCCGCATGGAGGCGCTGCGCTACCCGGCGGCCGACGTGGACACCGTGGTGCGGCTCGTCGAACTGCACCTCCGCTTCCACACCTACCGGCTGGGGTGGACCGACAAGGCGGTGCGCCGCTACGTGCGAGACGCGGGCCCGTATCTCGACCAGCTCAACGAGCTGACCCGCTGCGACTGCACCACCCGCAACGCCGCCAAGGCACGGGCGTTGGCCCGGCGCATGGACGAGCTGGAGGCCCGCATCGCCGAGCTGCGCCAGCAGGAGGAGCTCGATTCGCTGCGGCCGGACCTCGACGGCAACCAGGTGATGGAGCTGCTCGGCGTCGGGCCGGGCCGGGCCGTCGGCCAGGCGCTGGCGTTCCTCATGGAGCTGCGCCTCGACGAGGGCCCGCTCGGCGAGGCGGCGGCGGCGGCCCGCCTGAAGGAGTGGTGGGCCTCGCAACAGTGAGCGGGCGGGAGTACCCTCGCCCCATGACCAGGATCACGGCTCCGGAGACCGGCATGGGCGAGCACATCGACTGGGCGCTGCTGCGCCCCAAGATGGCCACGGGCATGGGGAAGCTGTCCGAGGCGGTCTACGGCAACTCGCAGCTGTCGGTGCGCGAGCGGGAGGCGGCGCGCTGGACGATCGCGCTGATCAACGACTGCGCCGTGTGCCGGGACACGAGGGCCCGTGACGGCGAGAGTGCCGGGGCCGGGGAGCCGTTCTACGACGAGGTCACCGACTGGCGTGCCGCGAGCGGGCTGAGCGATCGGGAGCGGCTCGCGGCCGAGTTCGCCGAGCGCTTCGCCCTCGACCACCAGGCCATGGACGACGGGCTCTGGGACCGCCTGCACGCGGCGTACTCGGACGAGGAGCTGGCGGACCTGACGATCTGCTGCGGCATGTTCCTCGGCATGGGGCGGACCCTGGCCGTGGTGGGCGTGCGGGCTCCGGCCGAGCGCATCCTGATCTGAGCGCCCGCCGGGCCCGCGGAGCCCCGGCTCAGTCGACCGGCCAGCTCTCCTGGGCCTCGCCGGCGGCGAACGACTCGATCATGGCGTGGGCGACGTCGTCGTGGTACTGCACCGGGGGCGACTTCATGAAGTAGGCCGACGGGCCGAGCAGGGGGCCGCCGATCCCGCGGTCGAGCGCCAGCTTGGCGCAGCGGACGGCGTCGATGATGACGCCGGCGGAGTTGGGCGAGTCCCACACCTCGAGCTTGAGCTCCAGGTTGAGCGGGACGTCGCCGAAGTTGCGGCCCTCCATGCGGATGTAGGCCCACTTGCGGTCCTTCAGCCACGGCACGTGGTCGGAGGGGCCCACGTGGACGTCGTCGGCGTCGAGCACGTGGTCCTCCATCTGGGAGGTGACGGCCTGGGTCTTGGAGATCTTCTTCGACTCGAGCCGCTCGCGCTCGAGCATGTTCTTGAAGTCCATGTTGCCCCCGAAGTTGAGCTGGTAGGTGTGGTCGAGCGCCAGGCCGCGGTCCTCGAACAATCGAGTCAGGATGCGGTGCACGATGGTCGACCCGACCTGGCTCTTGATGTCGTCGCCGACGATCGGGACGCCGGCGTCGCGGAACTTGCGGGCCCACTCGGGGTCCGAGGCGATGAAGACGGGGATGGCGTTCACGAAGGCGACGCCCGCGTCGAGGCAGGCCTGGGCGTAGTGGCGCTGGGCCTGCTCGGAGCCGACCGGGAGGTAGGAGACGAGGACGTTCGCCCGCGCCTCGCGCAGCGCGGCGGCCACGTCGACCGGCTCGGCGGGTGACTCCTCGACCGTCTCGGTGTAGTACTTGCCCAGGCCGTCGAAGGTCGGCCCGCGCTGGACCGTGACGCCCAGCTCGCCCACCTCGGCGAAGCGGATCGTGTTGTTCTGCCCGGCGTGGATCGCCTTGCCCAGGTCGGTGCCGACCTTGGCCTGGTCCACGTCGAAGGCCGCCACCGGCACGAGGTCGCGGACGTGGTACCCGCCGAGCTCGACGTGCATGAGGCCGGGGACGATGTCGCTGGGGTCGGCGTGGCGGTAGTAGGTGATCCCCTGGACGAGCGAGCTGGCGCAATTGCCGACGCCGGCGATCGCGAGGCGGATGGGGTTGGGCATGGGCTGTCTCCTTCGGTGTCGGGTGCTGCTCAGGTGACCGGCTCGGAGCCGGCGGTGGCGAGGGCATCGCGCTCGGACGCGATGAGGGTGTCGAGCCAGCTGATGTCGCGGGCGATGCCGTCCGCCGTGTGCTGGACCACGGAGCGGGCGTAGACGTCGAGGTCGGTGCGGGCCCCCTCGGCCTCGCCGAGGCGCTGGACCAGCAGGGCGCGCCGCCGCTCGAGGAGCGCCAGGCGGGCCTGCGGGGCGAGGTGCCGGGCGAAGGCCAGACGGAGCCCGAAGCTGCGGGCGTCGTCGGTTGCGCCACCGCCCGCCAGCAACTCCGCGAACAGCAGCCGCCCGGCGTCGGTGATCCGGTAGACCTTCTTGCCCCGGCGGGCGCGGGCGGGGGAGTGGCGCTTCGAGCGCAGCACGGCCAGCTCGCCGCTGAGCGAGCCGGTGGGGGGTGCCGGCGTGGCCGCCGCCCGGGGCATCTCGGTGCCGCCCTCGGTGGCGACGACGGCCCCGGACCGCTCCAGGCGGGTCAGGGCGGGGTAGATGGAGCCGAACGAGACGTTGGCCAGGAGGCCCAGGTGCTCGCGCAGCTGGCGCCGGATCTCGTACCCGTGCAGGTCGTGCTCTTCGAGGAGGCCGAGGATGGCCAGGTCCAACATGACGAAGCAGTATATCGGTTCGATATAGCGGTGTACGGACATCCGTCACGCTCCTGTCACGGGCGTGCCTGAATCGGCGCCGAATGGGCCGCGTTCACGGGCCCGGGGGGTAGCCTTGCGGCCGTGTCAGTCACCTCGGAGCCGAGGTCATCATCCCGAGCGGTGAGCCCCGACGTCACGGCCCAGGTGGAGTACCGGATCGTCCGCAACGGCCTGGTCCGCGAGGTCGAGCGGGGCAAGGTCCTCCGGACCGACGTGTGCGACGCCCATCCCGAGCTGCTCCGGGCCGCCCGCAACGTGGGCCGGCCGACGAAGGAGGTCTGCCCCATCTGCGACGAGGGACGGCTGGTGACGGTGACCTTCGTCTTCGGGGCCAAGCTCCCCCCCGGCGGCCGCTGCCCCGGCACCGCCGCCGAGCTCAAGGCGCTCTGCCGGCGCCCCGAGCCGGTCCTCTGCTACGAGGTCGAGGTCTGCCCCTCGTGCGCGTGGCACCACCTGATGCGCAAGTACCCCGCCGGAGGGGGCAAGGCACGCCCGAAGAGGGGGGCACCGGCCAAGTGAGCGACGACCGGATCACCGTGCCCGCGCTACGGGCGCGCAAGCGGCGCGACGGCGACACCCCGATCGTCATGGTCACGGCCTACGACGAGCCGGGCGCGCGCATCGTCTCCGACGCGGGTGCCGACATCATCCTGGTCGGCGACTCGGTGGCCAACACCGTGCTCGGCTACGAGGACACGCTGCACGTCGACATCGACGTCATGGCGCACCACACGGCGGCGGTGGCGCGGGCGAAGCCGCGCTGCCTGATCCTGGGCGACATGCCGTGGATGAGCTACCACCTGTCGCCCGATGACGCGGTGCGCAACGCCGCCACCCTCATCCGCGCCGGCGCGCACGCCGTGAAGCTCGAGGGCGGGCGGGCCCGCCTCCCGGCCGTCGAGGCGATCATCCGGGCGGAGATCCCGGTCATGGGCCACCTCGGCCTGACCCCCCAGTCGGTGCTCGCCATGGGCGGCTTCCGGGTCCAGGGCAAGACGGCCGACGCCGCCGGCGCCCTGCTCGACGCGGCCAAGGCGTTGAGCGTGGCCGGCTGCTTCGCCTTCGTGATCGAGGGGGTGCCCGACGTGGTCGGCGCCGCCGTCACCGAGGCGGTCGACGTCCCCACCATCGGCATCGGCGCCGGGCCCGGCTGCGACGGCCAGGTCCTGGTGTTCCACGACCTCCTCGGGCTGGGGAAGGGCAGCCCGCCCAAATTCGTGCGCCAGTACGCCGACGTGGGCCGCATCGCCACCGAGGCGATCGCCGCCTTCTCGCAGGACGTCCGCAGCGGCAACTTCCCGAGCGACGCCGAGAGCTATCACGCCCCGGCCGGACTCGGCGACGCCCTGGGCTGACGCCCCCGCCCGGGCACGGCTAGGATGGCTCCCCGCAACAGACCCTGCTCCTGACCGTCAGGGGCCCGGGCACTGCCCGGTCCAGAGGGAGGTACGCCGCACATGCGGCCTTACGAAGTCATGGCCATCTTCGAGGCCACCACGGAGCCCACCGTCATTCAGGGCGTGCTCGACCAGGCACTCGAGGTCATCCGCACCACGGGGGGCAATCCGGGTGCCATCGACCGCTGGGGGAAGCGCACCTTCGCCTACGAGGTCAACCACAAGCGCGAGGGGTACTACGTGGTGGTGGAATTCACCGCCGAGCCCGAGACGGTGGCCGCCCTCGACCGCATGCTCGGCCTGGCCGACGAGGTCGTGCGCCACAAGGTCGTACGCCTGCCCGACAAAGCGGTCGCCGCGGCGACGGCCGGCTGACCGGCCGCGAGAGGAGCAGACATGGCGTCAGACAACAGCGTCACGCTCGTGGGGAACGTCACCCGTGACCCCGAGCTGCGATTCACCAACACCGGTCAGGCCAACGTCACCTTCGGGCTGGCGGTCAACCGGCGCTGGCAGAACCGCCAGACCCAGGAGTGGGAGGAGGCGACCTCCTTCTTCGACGTGGTGTGCTGGCGCGAGATGGCCGAGAACGTGAGCGAGACCATCACCCGCGGCGCGCGGGTCATGGTGGCCGGCCGGCTCGAGCAGCGCAGCTGGGAGACCCAGGAGGGCGATCGGCGCTCCAAGGTCGAGGTCGTGGCCGACGAGATCGGCCCGTCGCTGCGCTGGGCCACCGCGCAGATCACCAAGAACGAGCGCCGGGGGCCCGGTGACGGAGGGCCCCGCGGTGGCGGCCGGCCGGCGGCACCCGCACCACAAGCACAACCACAGCCCGCGGCCGATGCCGGCGGCGGCTACGGATTCGACGAGGAGCCCTTCTGATGGCACGCAACAACCAACGCGGCGGGACGGCGGCGCGACGCGCCCCCAAGGATCTCGGCCGCCGGGTCAAGAAGAAGCCCTGTGCGCTGTGCCGGGACAAGGTCGAGTGGGTGGACTACAAGGACGTGCCCATGCTGCGCAAGTACATGAGCGACCGCGGCAAGATCCGCTCGCGCCGGGTCACCGGCAACTGCGCCCAGCACCAGCGGGCGCTGGCCATGGCCATCAAGACGGCGCGCGAGCTCGTGCTGCTGCCCTACACCCAGCGCACCGTCACGGAGCGCCCGGGTGGCCGCGGCGGCGGCCGGGACCGGGGCGAGCGGACGCTGGGTGACTCCATGGCCGCCGAGGCGCGCCGCGGGCCGGCTCCGTCGGCGGCTGCCGCGGCCGAGGCCAGTGCCGAGGCCGAGGTCGCGGTCGCGGAAGCTCTGGCCATCGTGGACGAGGCGGTTGCGGACGCCGAGGCGGGGGCGGTGGTCGAGGTCGTCGTCGAGCCCGACGCGGCGGGTGCGGACGCATGAAGGTCCTGCTCAGAGACGATATCGCCGGTGTCGGGCGGCGGGGGGACATCGTGAAGGTGGCGGGCGGCTTCGCCCGCAACTTCCTGCTTCCCGAGGGCCGTGCCATCGTCGCCACCGAGGGTGTCGAGGGCCAGGCCCAGCTGATGCGCCGGGGCCGCGACCTGCGGGAGGCCCAGGACCGGACGGCGGCCGAGGCCCAGGCCACCCTGCTGGCCGGCGCCGTGATCCCGATCAGCGCCCGGGCGGCCGGCGGCGGCCGGCTCTTCGGCTCCATCGGGCCGGCCGACGTGGCCGACGCCATTGCGGCGGCGAAGGGCGTCGAGGTGGACCGCCGGCACATCGTGCTGCCCGAGCACATCAAGGAGACCGGGAGCTTCGACGTGACGGTGGAGCTGTTCGCCGACGTCGCCACGGTGGTGACGGTGGAGGTCAGCGCCGCGACCTGAGCGGCAGGTGCGGCCGGGTATCCACCGGCCGCGTCGCAGCCGAATTGCACCATGGTGCCGTGCAATTGAACGAGAGGGCCGCGGCGCTCCACGATCCACAGCGGGTGGGTGCTCGTGCACCGCTTATCCACACGGCCGGGCGCCTTACCCACACCTATTGGGGCCTTATGGTCCCCAGGCTCCAGCGACCACAGTAGGGGAGCCGTGGTCCAAGCCTTCGACGACACCCGCCCCCGCCCGCTCCGTGCCGCACCCCCACCCGTTCAGTCGGGTGCGCGCGTGCCGCCGCACGACCTCGAGGCCGAGGAGTCGCTGCTCGGGGCGATGCTCCTCTCCAACGACGCGGCGTCGGTCGGGATCGAGCGCTGCTCGGGTGCGGACTTCTACAAGCCGGCGCACGGCCACATCTTCGGGGCGATCCGGGCCCTCATGGAGCGGGGCGAGGCGATCGACGCGGTCACCGTCACCGACGAGCTCAAGCGCTCGGGGGTGCTCGAGGCGGTCGGCGACCCCTCGATCTTCATCTCGCTGCAGGCCAACACGCCCTCGATCGCCAACGCGCGGCACTACGCGGAGATCGTCGAGGAGCACGCGCTGCTGCGCAAGCTCATCGGCGTGGCGGGCGAGATCGCCGACATCGGCTACTCGGTCCCCGAGGACGTGAAGGCGGCGGTGGACGAGGCGGAGCAGATGGTCTTCAACGTCGGCGAGCGGCGCACGGCCGACACCATGCGACCGCTGCACGAGCTGCTGGGCGCAGGGCTGGACCGGATAGAGGAGCTGGGCCAGCGGGGCTCGCACATCACCGGCGTCGCCACGGGCTACCACGAGCTGGACCGGATATTGCTCGGCTTCCAGCCCTCCTCGCTCAACATCGTCGGCGCCCGCCCGGGCATGGGCAAGACGAGCTTCGCGTTGGGCGTCCTGGCCAACGTGGGGCTCCAGGTGCAGCGCCCGGCGCTGCTCTTCTCGCTCGAGATGGGCCACCTCGAGCTGACCCAGCGCCTCCTGGCCTCCGAGGCCGAGGTGAACGGGCAGAGCCTGCAGACGGGTCGGATCCGGACCCAGGACTGGAGCAAGATCGGGATGGCGGTCACCCGGTTGTCCGGCGCGCCGATCTTCATCGACGACAACCCGAACGTGACGGTCATGGACATCCGGGCCAGGGCGCGGCGGCTCAAGAAGTCCGAGGGCGACCTCGGCATCGTCGTCGTCGACTACCTGCAGCTGATGACAGGGCGGGGCCGGGCGGAGAACCGCCAGACCGAGGTCGCCGAGATCAGCCGCGGCCTCAAGATCCTGGCCCGCGAGCTCGAGGTGCCCGTGGTCGCCCTCTCCCAGCTGTCCCGGAACCTCGAGTCCCGCCAGGACAAGACTCCGCAGCTGTCGGACCTGCGCGAGTCGGGGTCGCTCGAGCAGGACGCCGACGTCGTCCTCTTCATCTACCGCGAGTCCGAGTACAACGACGAGGTGCCGATCGACCGCGCCGACGACGCGCTCATCGAGGTGGCCAAGCACCGCAACGGGCCGACCGGGAAGGCCAACCTGCTGTTCCTCAAGCAGTACGCGCGCTTCGAGAACCACCGGGGCGTGTAGCGGGCGGGGCCCGCGAGTGCCCGGGCCGGCTGCGGGTATACCTACCCCATGGCACACGACCGCATACCCGAGAGCCACCGGGACCTCCTCGAGGCCCAGGTGGCCACCCTGGCGACGGTGGGCGAGGACGGCTTCCCGCAGGTGTCCGAGGTCTGGTTCCTGGCCGAGGGCGACCAGGTCGCGATCTCGCTCAACTCGGCACGGCAGAAGACCAGGAACCTCCAGACCGAGCCCGCGTGCACCCTGTTCATCCTCGACCTCGCCAATCCGTACCGCTACCTCGAGATCCGCGGCACGGCAGAGGTGGTCCCCGACGACGACTACGTGTTCGCCGACAAGGTCGGGGCCAAGTACGGCGGCGCCGACCTGCGCGAGCACGACGGGCCGGGCGACCGCCGCGTCGTCGTGCGGATCGTCCCGGTGCGCGTCAACGCGGTCGACATGCGCGGCTAGGCCGAGCCGTACGTACGATGGCCAGAGTCTCGTCGAGAGCGGCGAAGAGTGACCAACGACTGAGGAGCGACCGATGAGCGGCTCTGCCACCGAGGGAATCAAGACCGTCCTGCATCCCGTCTCCGACCTCACGGCGGCCAAGGCCGTGTATACCGCCCTGCTCGGGGTGCCCCCGCAGGTCGACGAGGCCTACTACGTCGGCTTCGAGGCGGCGGGCCAGCACGTCGGGCTGGTGCCGAGCGGCGCAGCGCAGGGCATGACCTCGCCGGTGGCCTACTGGCAGGTGGCGGACATCGAGGCGAAGCTGGCCGATGTGACGGCCGCAGGCGCCACCGTCAAGGACCCCCCTCGTGACGTGGGGGGCGGCCGCCTGGTGGCCAGCTTCACCGACCCCGACGGCAACGTGCTCGGGGTGCTGCAGGATCCCTGAGCGCAATCGGCGCCGCCGAAATCATCCGCATCAACGAGGAGATCCGAGCGGAGCCCCACCGGCTCGCAGATGAAGGGCGCGACGCGACCGGCGTGCCGGCACGCCGGTCGCGGCGACGACCACGAGGATGGTTCCGACCACGGCCAGCGCGGCCCACAGCGACACCAGCGACGCCACGAGCAGCGCCACGGCCACCTCGACCGCCACGACGACGCCGAGCACGACGGGCTCGAGCTCGGCGAAGCGCCGGTGGAAGCCGGCCAGGGCCGCCGGGCTGGTGATCCGGCGCCCGAGCAGGACGGCCAGGCCGCGCACCAGCCCGAACACGACGCCCACGGCCAGCGCCAGCGCCGGGTCGGCCGTCAGCGCGGCGAGGACGATCATCAGGTAGACCGCGGAGGCCTTGACGTAGGTGACGAGCCCGGTGCCGATCTGCCAGCCGAAGCCCGCCCCGTAGACCCAGGGGCGGAACTGGTCCAGCCACCTCTCGTTGACCTGGCGGCGGTGGACGGGGAGGCGGAAGCCGCCCACCCGGGCGTCCGCGGCCGCGGCCACCAGAGCCGCGGCGCACGCCAGGACCGCCAGCGTGGTGGCCGACGCGCCGGTCGCGCCCACCCCGGCGGCCAGGGCGGCCAGGGCGGCTCCGAGGCAGGCCCCGCCCGCCACCGCGCCGAGCACGAACCAGGCGGCCGTCGAGCGGTAGCGGTGGCCGCGGCCCTGTTCGGCGAGCGGCGTGATGCTGGCCAGCATGGAGAGGCCGCAGGGCGACCACGTCGAACGGGCGCCGGCGGCCACCGCCACCGCGACGCCGCAGACCGCGATGACCGTCGTCATGCCGGTGAACCCAGGAACGGCGCGCCGCCGAAGGCGAAGATCCCCCCGTCGCGTGCGACCAGCCAGTAACCGGCGTCGTTGCCGAAGGCGGCCATCCCGACGACGGGCATGTTGAGGTGGATGGCGCCGGTCGACCCCTCGAAGGCGGCGTCGCCGTAGGTGAAGACGCCGCCGTCCGCGCCCACGAGCCAATAGCCGCGCCCCGACGGCGTGGCTGCCATGCCGACGATCGGGGCGCTGAGGTGCT
>CAYWDQ010000002.1:59422-104841 GCA_964457065.1 uncultured Acidimicrobiaceae bacterium
CGACGATCGGGGCGCTGAGGTGCCGCCCGCCCATGGAGCCGAGGAACGGGGCGTCGCCGAAGTCGAAGACGCCGCCGTCCGCGCCCACGAGCCAGTAGCCGCGCCCGGTGGGGGTGGCCGCCATGCCGACGATCGGGGCGCTGAGGTGCCGCCCGCCCATGGAGCCGAGGAACGGTGCGCCGCCGTAGTCGAAGATCCCCCCGTCGGCGGCCACGAGGAAGTACCCGCCGGTGGGGCAGGCGGCGACGGCCACGATCGGGGCGTCGAGCTGCAGCTCGGAGGCGTCGCCCGCGGTGGGGAAGGTGCCGTAGGGGAACAGCCGCCCGAAGGACGTCAGCACCGCGTAGCCGCCTCCACCCGGGCCCGCTGCGAGGCCGACGACCTGGCAGCCTGTGGCCGGCGACCCGCAGGGGGGCATGGGCGGCGCCGGGGTCCAGCACGGCTCGTTCTGCTCGGCGGTCGCGTTGTCGACGGCCACCGCCGTCGTGCACGAGGGGTCCACCTGCCAGGGGGGGACGCAGGCGACGACGCGGCACACGATCCGCCCCATGCACGGGACGTCCTGGTTGCACTGGCCGTAGCGGAACTGGAGGCACCCCGTGAGGTAGGAGTCGCAGCCCTGCGGACCGCAGCCGCACCCGGTCTGGTCGCAGCCGGGCTCGCAGAAGGCGAAGCCGTTGCTGCATCCCGCGTCGCAGGTACAGGTGGAGTTGCAGTCCATGTAGTAGCGCGGGCCGCCGCAGTACGAGGAGTTGTCCGCCATCCACCACCCGCCCATCACGGTGTTGGCGGGGCAGTAGTTGGCGCCGGCGACCGAGCAGCAGAACTCCGAGAAGCCCGAGCAGCAGGTGCTGCCGCAGCCGCAGCCGGAGTTGCCGCACTCGCAGATGGCGCCGTAGGCCGTGCCCGGCCGCAGGGCGAGGTCGAGGCCGGCGCCGATGGCCACGGCGCTGCCGACGAAGGCCGAGCGGTTGATCAGGCTGCGCCGGGAGAGCCGGCCGTCCAGGAAGCCCGCGGTGCGGGCCACCATCGCCCGGGTCAGGCTCATCGCGACGACGTCCCCCGTGCCGCGGCCGGGAGCACCAGCCGGCGCGCGCCCTCGAGGGCGGCGAGCGCCGAGAGCGCCAGGAAGGTCAGCCAGAGCCCGACCGCGCTCACGAACAGCAGCGGCATCCCGGCCCAGGGTTGGTGCGCCAGCAGCGTGGCGATGGAGCCCCCGCTCGGGGCGCCGGCGGCGACGGCGGCCGCCGCGCCGGCCAACGCGAGGTCGAGGGCGACGTGGACCCGGGTGGCCGGCGTGTCGGGGCGGCCGAAGCAGCCGCAGGTGGCCAGCGTCCCGCCTCGTGCCCGGGCGTAGGCGACCACGAGCGCGAACGACGCGTAGGAGAGCGCGACCAGCGCCGCGGTGAGGGGGCGCGGCGCTCCGAGCGCCACCAGGCCCAGCACGGCCTCGGCGAGCGCGCCGGCCCGGACGGCGCCGCGGAGCCGCCGCTGCGACGGCACGCGCCTCCCCGGGACAAGGGCCGCCAGGGCGCGGGCGGTGTCGTCGGGCCGGACGGCCTTGGCGATCCCGGCGGCCACGAGGAGGCCGGCGGCGATCAGGAAGAGGCCGATCAGTCCCACTCGGTCAATTCCACTGAGGCCCCGCGGCGGTGCCTGAGGGCAGCGCCGGGCTCAGCGCCAACGACGCCAGCAGCGTGTTCACCCGGGGCACGAGGCGGTCGCGGAGGACATGGCTGCCGAGCACCGCGTAGAAGGAGAAGGGGCGGCCCGCCTCGGTGAAGAACCACTGCGTCCCGGACTGGCCCACCAGCCCGCGCCGCAGCACGATCGGGGAGAAGTCCTGCGGCGTGAACGTCGCGGGCCTGCCCTGGCGGGCGAAGAGGGCGGTGCCGAGGCTCTCGGGCCCGTACTCGAACAAGGTGGCGAAGACGTCATCGGAGCCCATGAGATTCACGGCGCCGCTGCCGAAGTCGCCGATGTCGTCGGGCAGTGGGAACGTGGCGAACTGCGCAACGGGGTAGGTGGACCCGATCGACGACGGGCGCACGAAGATCCGCCCCTCGAACCCCTCGGGCAGCCGCGCCACGATGCCGTGCGCACCGATGGTGGCCATCAGTCCTTGGCCATCAGTCCGTGGCCATCAGTCCGTGCGCACCGGCTGCCCGTTGGCCGGGCCGGGGGGCGCCACGGCGGGGGTGCCGAAGGGGAAGACGTCGTCGAGCGTCCGGGGGTACAGGCTCGGGTCGCCCGGGTGGATGCCCGCGGCGCGGAGGACGTCGTCGGCCGCCGCCTCCCGCGCCGGTCCGTCCGCCGACACCGGGTCAAGACGGCGCCGGGCCGTGCCGGGCTCGCGGTCGACCTCGGCCCGCCGCACCAGCTCGGCCAGCTGGGGGACGGTGCTCGCCACGCCCTGCCCGACCTTGCGGCCCGTCGCGCCGTCGACGAGCACGAAGAACGGCGAGCCGGGCACCTGGTAGTCGACCCAGGCGTCGGTGGACATCACGACCGGGATGCGGCCCGTCGTCCGCGCCCCCACCTCCGCCGGCACCTCGCGGTCGGGGCCCTTGGTCACGATCACGACCCGGGTGCCGTCCGGCAGGTCCATGGCCCCGGGCGCCTGCAGGGCCTCCCAGAACGCGCCGCAGGTCGCGCAGCCCGAGGAGAGGAATCCGAGCAGGGTGAAGCGGTCGCTGTTGGCCACCGCGACGGCGCGCGCGTCGCCGGCCGGGGTCACGCCCGCCACCGTCGGGGCCTCCCCGAGCGCCGGGCCGCCCGCGCCCGGTCCCATCGACACCGCCACCGGCGCCGGCGCGGCGGGGCTCTCGGACCCGTCCACGGCCGACGCGGGGTCGCCGACCCCGACCCCGAGCTCGTGGAGCGAGCGCAGGATGTCGGCGTGGCTGCGGAGCAGGCCCGCGACCAGGACGCCGAGCACCAGCACCACGAACGTCGACACCACGACGAGAGCGACCACTCCGCCTCCTTTCCCGTTCGACCCAGTATCTCCGCAGGCGGGCTGCGAGAGGGGGACCGCCGCGAGCGGGCGCGGCGCCGCGACGTCGGGCATACTCCGGACAGTGCTCGACGACGATCTCTTCCTGCCCGAGCCCGAGCCACGGGAGGTGCGCTACACCGTGATCTCGGTGGACGACCACGTCGTCGAGCCCCCCCACACCTTCGAGGGGAGGGTCCCGGCGGCGCTCCGGGACCGGGCTCCGCACATCGTCGAGACCCCGGAGGGGCACCAGGTGTGGGAGTTCGAGGGGGAGCGCTACACCCAGGTGGGGATGAACGCGGTGGCCGGGCGCCGGCCGGAGACCTACAGCCTCGAGCCCTTCCGCTTCGACCAGATGCGGCCCGGTTGTTACGACGTGGACGCCCGGGTGCGCGACATGGACATCAACGGGGTGTGGGCCTCGGTGAACTTCCCCTCCATGATCACCGGCTTCTGCGGCCGTGTCTTCTTCGACGCCGAGGACCGGGACCTCGGCCTGGCCTGCGTCCGGGCCTGGAACGACTGGCTCTTCGAGGAGTGGTACTCCCGCCAGCCCGAGCGCATCGTCCCGCTCGGGATCACGTATCTGGCGGACCCCGACCTCGCCGTGGCCGAGATCCGCCGCAACGCCGACCGTGGCTTCACGTCCGTCACGTTCCCGGAGCGCCCGCACGAAATCGGGCTGCCGTCGCTGTGGGACCGGTCGCACTGGGACCCCATCATGGAGGCCGTGATCGAGACGGACACCGTCGTCTCGCTCCATGTGGGCAGCTCGGGCCTGACCCCCGCCCCGCCCGGCGCGGGCATCGACTCGCTCCACCTCGGTGCCACCCTCTTCGGGCAGCTGTCGCTCACCGCGTGTGCCGAGTGGCTGTGGTCGGGCTACGCCCTGCGCCACCCGACGCTCAAGGTCGCCATGAGCGAGGGGGGCATCGGCTGGGTGGCCATGCTGATCGACCGCCTGGAGAACATCGTCGACCGCTCCGGCTATGGACGGGGCTGGGAGGTGCGCCCGGCCGAGGTGCTGCGGCGCAACTTCTGGTTCTGCACGATCGACGACCCCTCGACCATCGACACCCGCCATGCCATCGGGGTCGACCACGTCATGGTCGAGGTCGACTACCCGCACGGCGACAGCACGTGGCCCGACACCCAGGACGTGATCGAGAAGTGCTGGGGCCACATTCCCGCCCACGAGCTGCGCGCCATGTGCTGCGAGAACGCGGCCGCTCTCTACCGCCACCCGCTCCCCGACCACGTCGTGCCGCGCTGAGAGGAGGCGACCCGTGTTCACGCCGACCGCCGACAAGCTGATGCCGGATCTCACTCCCCGCGAGGAGCTCGTCGTGCTCGCCCGCGCGCTGTGGCGGGAGGGCTACAACGACCACCTGGCCGGGCACATCACGGTCAACCTGGGCGACGGCACGCTCCTGTGCAACCCGTGGCTGCTGACCTGGGGCGAGCTGCGGCCGTCGCAGGTGCTGCGCATCGACCTCGACGGGCGCGTCGTCGAGGGGGACTGGCCGGTCCCTCTGGGCATCCCGCTCCACCTCGAGCTGCACAAGCTGCGCGCCGACATCGGGTGGGCCATGCACAACCACCCGCTCTTCGGCACCGTGTGGGCCGACCTGGCCGAGGTGCCGCCGATCCTCGACCAGAGCTCGGCGCTGGGCGGCGGCACGCTGACCCTCGTGGACGAGTACGAGGGGCCGGTCAACGACGCGGGCAGCGCCCGGCGCGCCGTGCAGCAGATGGGCGACGCCTCCATGGCCCTCCTCGCCGGGCATGGCGTCTTCGTCCTGGGGGGCTCGGCCCGTGCCGTGCACCAGCGCGCCGTGGCGCTGGAGCAGCGCTGCCAGCACGCCTGGTGCGCCCGCGCCGCCGGGGGCCAACGCGCCTCCCGGGTCCCGCAGGCGTTCATCGACTTGGTGGCGCGGAGCGACGGCGAGGGCTTCCTCGGCTTCTGGGAGGCGGCCGTCCGGGCCGAGCTGGCGGCCGACCCCGACCTCCTCGACTGAGGGCAAGGGGACCTTCGCCCCTGGACACCCGGGCGCCGCAGTGAACAACTGGAGGCATGAGACCGTCCTCGTTCATGCGCCAGAACGACGCCTTCACCTGGTACATGGAGGAGGATCCCGAGTTGCGCTCGACCGTGGTCGCGGTCGCCTGGCTGCAGACGGCGCCCGCCTGGGAAGACCTCGTGCAGCGCATGGAGCGTGCGACCCGCCTGGTCCCCTCGTTCCGTCAGCGCCTGGTCGAGGTCCCCGGCCGCCTGGCCACGCCGCGTTGGACCACCGATGCGCACTTCGACGTGGCCTGGCATCTGCGCCGGGTCGACGCCCCCGCACCGCACGACCGCGACCAGGTGCTCGAACTGGCCGCGCTCGCCGCCATGAGCGGCTTCGACCGCACGCGCCCGCTGTGGGAGTTCACCCTGGTCGAAGGGTTGGAGGACGGCCGGGCGGCCTTGATCATGAAGATGCACCACTCGCTGACCGACGGGATCGGGGGTGTGCAGCTCGCGGTGGCGCTCTTCGACTCCCACGCCGAGGCCGACGCCGGCCACAGGAGCACCGACCCGCTCCCACTGGCGCCCCCCGGCGAGCAGGCCGGAGGCCACCGGCTCGTCCTGGAGGCGTTGTCCGACCGCGTCACCCGGCTGCGTGACGGAGCCCTGGAGGCGGCCCGCCTGGCGCCGGGCGCGGCACTGCGGGCGGCGCGCCATCCCCTCGGTGCCGGTGCCGACGTGGTGGAGACGGCGCGCTCCATCGGGCGCACCGTGCGACCGCTTCCGGCTGCGCTGTCGCCGGTCATGACGCAGCGAGGGCCCGGACGGGTCCTGCACACCATCACGGTCGGCCTGGACGAACTGAAGGGAGCGGGCGCGCTCACCGGAGGGACGCTCAACGACAGCTTCATGGCTGCGATCACGGGCGGGCTGCGCCGGTACCACGAGCACCACGGCGCGACGGTCGAAGAGCTGACCGTGACGCTGCCGATCAGCATCCGCAAGGCCGGCGACGCGCCGGGCGGGAACCGGATCACCCTGCAGCGGTTGCGGGTGCCGCTGAGCTTGGCCGACCCGGTGCACCGCATGCATGCCATCGGGACCGCCTGTCGCGCCGCGCGCACCGAGCGGTCGCTGGCGTTCACCGACGCCATCGCCGGTGCGCTGAACTTCGTTCCCACCGCGTTCGTGGGCAGCATGCTCAAGCACGTGGACTTCCTGGCCAGTGACGTGACCGGGTTCCCGGACCCGATCTTCCTCTGCGGGGCGCGGGTGACCGACTACTCCGCCTTCGGCCCCACCATCGGCGCCGCCCTGAACGCGACCCTCTTCTCCTACAACGGGTCGTGCTGCATCGGCCTCACGGTGGACACGACCGCGGTGCCGGACCACGAACTGCTCGTCGAGTGCCTGGCCGAGGGGTTCACGGAGGTGATCGCGGTGACGCGTCGCGAGAAGGTGGCGGTCCCGTGCTGAGCGCGGCCCTGGACGTGTTCCGCCTGCGCCAGTACTTCGACGCGATCACCGCGACCCGGCAGTGGGCCGACGGCATCCGCGACGATGCCGGCCTGCTGACCGACGTGCGCCGGGCCGCCTTCCGGCTCCCGGGTGAGCGGCCCCGAGAGGTGGAGGTCCGGCCCTTCCCGGTCGCGCAGCCCTTCCGGGCCGAGTGGCTCGAGGGCAGGCGCCTGGCGCTCATGGCGACCGGCGGGAGCGGTGCGCTCGCCTCGGTCGTGGGGGCGGCGCGGGCGCTCGAGGAGGCCGGGGTGCGGCCCGCGGTGATCACGCTGTGCTCGGGCTCGGCCCTCTTCGGGTTCCCCGTGGCGGCCGGCATCCCGGCCCAGGAGGTGGCCGAGTTCGTGCTCGGCTTCAAGCCCGAGGACTACGTCGACGTCGACTGGCGCCGCCTCGCCACGCTGGTCCCGACGGCCGGGCGCGGCTTCGCCGGTGTCATTCTGGGGGAGCGCATCGAGGAGACGTACCGGCGCCTGCTGGGCGACATGACGCTGGGGGAGCTCGAGATCCCGGCCTACGCCCCGGTGTGGAGCGTGGAGGAGAACCGGCTCGAGTACATCGGGCCGCGGACCCACCCGGACCTCAGCGTGGCGCGCGCCATCCGCATGGCCGTCGCGCTCCCGTTGTTCGTGGCGCCCGTGCCGCTCGACGGCGAGCACTGGTGCGACGGCGGCCTGGTCGACATCTTCCCGGTGCGCCCCGTGCTCGAGATGGAGGAGCCGTGCGACGCCGCGCTCGCGATCAACGGCTTCTACCCGCCCGAGTTCGCCGGCGAGGACGCGACGGGCTGGCAGGACCGCCGGGCCAGCATCCTCGCCGTGGCGAGCCAGGTGCGGACGTGCCAGCAGAGCGAGCTGGCCCGGGTCAACCTGCGCCGCCTGCGGGCGGCCACCGACGTCGTGATGATCGAGCCCGTGCCCTACGAGAAGGTGCGCGGCGTCGGCTTCTACCGCCAGTTCCTCAACCCCTCGGAGTGGCCGGACTTCATGCGCTGGGGCCGGGCCGAGACGCGCCGGGCCCTGCACGCCCATCGCCCCCGCCGTCCTGAGCACATCTCCCCGCGCGGCGTCGGCCGCGGCGCTCACGGGGTCCCGAAGACCCTCGCCAGCTCGTAGGGGACCGGCGTGTCCAGCTGGTCGTAGGTGCACGATGCCGGCGCGCGGTCGGGGCGCCAGCGCACGAACGACGTGGCGTGGCGGAAGCGGCTCTCCTGCAGGTGGTCGTAGGACACCTCGCACACCCGCTCGGCCCGTACCGGCTCCCACGTCATGTCCTTGCCCGCGTTCCAGCGGTTCGGGCCGCCCGGCATGCGCCCGCCGGCGCCCTCCGGCGCCCAGCCGGCCCAGGGATGGTCCTCCAGCGCGCCGGCGCGCAGGGGCTCCAGCTCGTCCACCAGCTCGCGGCGCCGCGCCACGCTGAAGCCGGAGGCCACGCCCACGTGGTGCAGCGTCCCCTGCCCGTCGAACAGCCCCAACAGCATGGAACCCACGCCTGCCCCGTCCTTGTGGGTGCGGAACCCGGCCACCACGCAGTCGGCCGTGCGCTGGTGCTTCACCTTGACCATGGCGCGCTTGTCGGGGAGGTAGTGCAGGTCTCCGGCCTTGGCCACCACGCCGTCGAGACCCGCACCCTCGAAGCGGGAGAACCAGTCCTGCGCCACGTCGGGGTCCTCGGTGGCGGGGGTGAGGTGCACCGGCGGGCGCGCCGTGGCCAGCAGCTCCTCCAGCGTGGCGCGCCGCTCGGCGTAGGGCGTCTCCATGTAGGAGCGGTCGCCGTGGGCCAGCAGGTCGAAGGCGACGAAGGACGCCGGCGTGGACTCGGCGAGCAGGCGGATCCGCTTCTCGGCGGGATGGATGCGCTGGGACAGCGCGTCGAAGTCGAGGCCCTTGGGCCCGGCGACGACGATCTCGCCGTCGAGGACGCAGCGGTCCGGCAGCTCACGGCGGAGCGCCTCGACCAGCTCGGGGAAGTAGCGCGTGAGCGGCTTCTCGTTGCGGCTGCCCAGCTCGACCTCGTCGCCGTCCCGGAAGACGATGCAGCGGAAGCCGTCCCACTTCGGCTCGTAGAACAGGCCGGCGTCGCGGGGCAGCTGGCGCGAGAGCTTGGCCAGCATGGGCGCCACCGGGGGCCGGACGGCGAGCGTCACCGGGTCTCAGCCATCGTGCGACGCCGCCCAGGCGACCAGGGTGTCCGCCGAGCCGCGGTTGACGATGCGCTCGGGGTCGAGCCCGGCGTCGACGGCCTTCTTGCACCCGCGGGGGAGCCAGTCGAGCTGGCCGGGCGCATGGGCGTCGGTGTCGATGCTGAACGAGCACCCGAGCTCGGCCGCCTGGCGCAGCAGGTCCTGGGGTGGGTCCTGTCGCTCGGGGCGCGAGTTGATCTCCACCGCCGTCCCGGTGCGGGCGCAGGCGGAGAACACCGCCTCGGCGTCGAAGGTCGACTGGGGCCGGCCCCGCCCCGTGATCAGTCGGCCGGTGCAGTGGCCCAGGATGTCGGTGTGGGGGCTCTCGATGGCGGCGAGCATACGTGCGGTCATCTGGGCCGAGTCCATGCGCAGCTTGGAGTGGACGCTGGCCACCACGACGTCCAGCTCCGCCAGCAGGTCGATCTCCTGGTCGAGCGACCCGTCCTCGAGGATGTCCACTTCGATCCCGCTCAGGACCCGGAACGGGGCCAGCTGCTCGTTGAGCCCGGCCAGCACGTCGAGCTGTTGGCGCAGCCGCTCCGCGTCGAGCCCGTGCGCCACCGTGAGACGCGCGCTGTGGTCGGTCAGGACGAGGTAGTCGTGGCCGAGGGCACGGGCCGCCTCGGCCATCTCGAGGATCGGGCTGCCCCCGTCGGACCAGTCCGAGTGCGAGTGGCAGTCGCCGCGCAGCGACGCGAGGAGCGCGTGGGCCGCGCCGTCGAGCTGCAGGTCGTCCGGCTCGCCCTCGCCCTCCAGCGTGGCCAGGTAGTCGGGCACCCGGCCCTCGAGCGCCTGCTGAACCGCCTGGGCCGTCGACTTGCCGACACCGGGGATGCTCTGCAGGCGACCCGCCTGCGCCAGCGCCGCCAGCTCGTCGGCGGGCATGCCGTCGAGCGCCTTGGCCGCATTGCGGAAGGCCCGCACCTTGTAGGTGTCGGCGCCGCCGCGCTCGAGGAGGAACGCGATCCGCTGCAGCGCCTCCCGCGCGTCCACCGGCCTACTCCTTCTTGGCCCGGCTCGGCGCGACGCGGGGCGGCTCGTCGGGCATCTTGGGGTACTGCGGGGGCCACGGCGCGTCGTGCAACCCGGCCGCCCTGTCGCGCTCGGCGAGCGCGAGCAGCGGCTCGATCGACTGGGGGAGGGTGGCGATGTCGGCCCACGGGTCGCCGCGCCGGCGGACGAGGTCGGGGACGGTGCGGATGGTCAGCTCGTCGGGTGCCACCGTCTCGACCTCTTCCCACGTCAGCGGCGTCGACACCTGGCCGCCGGTGCGGGGCCGCGCGAACCAGGCGCCGAAGACCGTCTTGTGCGGGGCGTTCTGGTTGAAGTCGACGAAGACGCGGCTGCCGCGCTCCTCCTTCCACCAGTTGGCCGTGATCTGCTCGGGGTAGCGTCGCTCGAGCTCGCGGGCCAGTGCGACGGCGGCGGCGCGCACCTCCACCGAGTCCCAGCGCGGCTCCAGGCGGAGGTAGACGTGCAGCCCATTGCTGCCCGTCGTCTTGGGGTAGCCCCGCAGGCCGAGCTCGCCCAGCACGTCCCGGCAGAGCAGGGCGGCCGCCCGGACCTCGTCGAAGCCGATGCCCGTCGTGGGGTCGAGGTCGATGCGCAGCTCGTCGGCGTGGGCGGGATCGGCCGCGAGATACGGCCACAGGTGCAGGCCCAGGCAGCCGATGTTCACGGCCCACACGACGTGCGCGATGTCGGCGACGACGAGCGCGTTGGACGTGGTGCCGTTCGGCGTCGAGACGGTGGTGGACTCCAACCAGTCGGGGGCACCCGCCGGGATCCGCTTCTGGTAGAAGGACTTGCCGGCGGCGCCGTCGGGGAAGCGCTGCAACATGGCGGGGCGGCCCCCGGCCGTGTTGAGGAGGTGCGCGCCGATCTCGAGGTAGTACGAGACGAGGTCGAACTTGGTCGCCCCGAGCTGGGGGAAGTACACCTTGTCCGGCCGTGAGACGCGCAGCTCACGACCATCGACCTCCACCGTGCGCTCGTCGTCCCCGGACACCATCGTCGACTCTAGTGACGCCGGTCGCAGGAGCCCCTTGTCAGGCGGCCGGGAGGGACCCAAGATGGGAGGGATGCCGCCCGCGCGGGGCGTACCCCCGCACCCCGTGCGTGCCGGTGTCGCAGGGGGCTGGGGTGGAAGAGGATTCCCCGCAATTGGAGATCACGGTCCTCGAGGGTGAGGGCTGCGCCCGCATCGTGCTGCGCGGGGAGCTCGACGTCGCCACCGCCGCCGTGCTGAGCGAGCGGCTGGCCGCCGTCAACCGGACCGGCGTGTCCGAGCTGACCGTGGACCTCTCGGGCCTCAGCTACCTCGACCCCGCCGGCGTGTCCCCGCTCGTCGCCGAGCAGCAGCGCGCCACCGCCTCGGGCATGACGCTGCGCATCGAGTCGCCCACCGCCTTCGTGCGGGACCTCCTCACGGTCACGGGGCTGATCGACTACCTCGGCGTGTCGCCCCGGGGCGACGAGGGCCCCTGAGGGCTCAGCGCCGGCGCCGGTGCGAGTCCGCCGGCACGCTGGCCCGCCCCTCGGCCAGGGCGCGGTCGTCGTCGGCCACCCGGGCGAGGGTGGCGGCGCGCAGGCTGTCGCTCAACGCGGTCCGGGCCGATGACCAGACCCAGTGCATGGCGCAGACGTCGTCCCAGTGGCAGGGACCGCCGCGCAGCGCGCACTCCGACGTCCCGATGGGGCCCTCGAGCGTCTCGACGATCTCGAGGATGGTGATGTCCTCGGGGGCGCGGGCCAGCAGGTACCCGCCCGACGGCCCCGAGCGCGAGCTGACGAGGCGGGCGCGCTGGAGCTCCTGGAGCACCTGCTGCAGGAAACCGGTCGGGATGCCCATGGCCGAGCCGATGTCCGCTGCCTTGGCGTGCGACCCCCGGTGGTTGGCCAGATAGATCAGGGCGCGGATGCCGTAGTCCGTCCGGTTCGTCGGCATCAGCTTCACCGTCTCATTCTCCCCCGGGACCGGTCGGAGGCTTGACCCGTGGCCCCATTATCTATATCGTAACTGTAGAAACACAAGAACAGGCGGGGCCTTCCGGCCTCGGCGCAACGGGAAGGGAGGCCGCCATGCTCGGGAACTGCGTGCGGCGGCGCCCATTGGGCGAGGACCATGCCCGTACCTGGCCCCAGGAGCCAGGTGAGGTGGGCCAGGGCCCCCGGGTGCTCTTCGAGTCTTCCGACGGCGCGGAGGCGCACGCGGTCTGGAAGGTCCTGGGCCGCTACGGGTACCGCGTGGCGTGGTGCCCGGGCCCCAAGGGCGGCTTCTCCTCGGAGTGCGCCCTGGCGGCCACGGGACATTGCCCACTAGTCGACGACGCCGACGCCGTCGTGAGCTCGCTCGATCTGGCGGACCCGCTCGACCAGAAGGTCGTGCGGGCGCTGAACGACGTGGAGGCGGCGGCCAAGCCCGTGGTGGTCGTGGCGACGCGGAGGTCGGCCGCGCGCTGGAGCGAGGAGTTGCCCGACTGCAGCGTGGTCGCGGGACCGCTCAGCTCGAGGGTGCTCGTCCGCTCGCTGAGCATCGGGCTCCCGGTCAGGGCTGCCGCGGCCGCGTCGTAGGGTCGCGCTCCCCGGCCAGCCGACGTCTCAGGAATGCAGCGGTTGGAGCTCGCGCACCGGCGGGAGAGCGACGCCGCGCGCCGCGAGTTCGCGCTCGAGCCGCTCGCGCTCGTGCACCGGGTTGGCGAACCGGTCGGGGGCGGTCGCCACGTCGAGCGACTCGCAGAGCCGGATCAGGGCGCCGTCGTAAGCGAGCTCCCGGGCCAGCGCCTCGGCGACGGGTGTCTTGTGCTGTCCGTCCATCGCGTGGAGCCTGGCCCGAGAACACACGAGGTCGGCCAACAGCAGGCCATCGGATCTGCGCCCTTCCTCATCGCTGCCGAGGGCCCGTCTCAGGAGGTCCACGTACATGGCCACCTCGTGATGGTGCCGGGTCCATGGCCGACGCCGATAGGGCACAACGTCATCATTTCGGGCCGAGAACGGCCATTGGAGGCCCGTTTCGCTGCGAAGAGGCCTTCGTTCAGGGCGACGGAAAACCCCTAATTCAGGAGTGAGTCGAGGGTCTGGCCGAGCCCGTCCTCCCAGACCGTGACGCCGCCGAGCGAGGTCACCTTGAGCGGCGAGGGCGCCGTGAGGACGGGCAGCGCGGTCAGGCGCGTCGTGCGCTCGCGCACCTGGGCCGAGAAGAGCCGCCCGAGATGCCGGCTGCGGTTCGAGCCGAGCACGATGGCGTCGGACTTGCGGTCCTGCGCCGCCTCGACGATCCGCCTCGGGACGCCCCGGTAGGCCGCCACCCGCACCGAGCCGCCGGCACATACGCCGGCGTCGACGAGCTGCTCCACCGCCGCGGTGACGAGCTCGGCCGCCTCGTGTCGTGAACGCAGCGTGAGGCCGTTGCCACCGACGAGGCGCTCGTTGACGTGGAGCACGTGCACCGTCGCGCCCGTCCGGCGCGCCAGTGCCGCGGCGAAGACGGTGGCGACCTCGCCGGCGGGCGAGTCATCGAGGGCGAGAAGGATTCGATCGAACATGTGCTGCGCTCCGGTCCCGGGCTGCTGGGAGCCTGTTTCGGCGATGTTAACGCAGCGCGGCCCCCCCGCCCGGGTTGCGGCCCCCGTACCGTCTGTGCGGGCCCGGCGAGCTCGTGGCGCCACCGCCCGGTCGCCCGGGACCCTGATGCCCTGGCGCGGCCCGGTCTCCGACCGGTTCGCCGCCCTGGTGCCGCCGGGACCGGCGCGGCGGCACCCGATGGATCTCGTCGCCGTTTCGCGCACATTTCCGAACCGTGAACTCTGACAAGTCCCCTTGCCTCTGAGGCAAGTCCCGCCCACAATCGGCGGATGGAGCTGAGCGAGGCCCTCACCACGATCGCCGCCAGCCTCCGGGAGGAGCGCACCCGGGCCGGCCTGACGCTCGAGCAGCTGGCCCAGCGCGCCGAGCTGTCCACCGCCCACCTCTCCCGCCTGGAGTCGGGGGACCGCCAGCCGTCGGTGGCCGCGCTGATCGCGCTGTCGCGGGCGCTCGGGGTGTCGATGAGCACGCTGCTGGGCGAGCGGCGCGGCGCACCCGCCATCGCCACCTACCAGCGCGGGACGCCGACCCACGAGTCCAACGGCCTGACGATCGCGCCGTGCAGCGGCTTCCCCGGCTCCACCACGCTCGAGGCGCTCCAGATCGGCATCAGCCCCGACCGCGAGCCCCCCGAACCGGCGCGCCACCGCGGCGAGGAGTGGATCTTCGTGGTGGCGGGGTGCCTGCGCCTGGAGTTCGACGGCCAGGTGCACCTCCTCGACGCCGGCGCCACCGCGCACTTCGACGCCAACCGGCCGCACCGGCTCGGCGCGGAGGGCGGTCCGGCCGAGGTCCTCGTCGTGGCGGCCGACGCGCCGAACGACTTCCGCAACCACCCCCTCTTCTCCGCATCCATCACCGACCACTGACGCAGCGACGACGAGGAGACGCACCATGACGATGACGATGGCCGAGCTCGAGGGCACGGGGGAGAAGTTCTCCCTCGACAGCCTGATGGACGTGCGGGCGCGCACCCGCACGGCGGTGCACCTGATTGCCGACCAGGTGCAGCCAGGCATGGCCGAGGAGGAGGCGAAGGCCATCGCCCGCGACACCCTGAAGGAGATGGGGATGCGGCGGGGGTGGCACCACATCATCGTCCGCTGCGGGCCCAACACGACGAAGGACTTCATGGAACGGTCGGAGCCGGGCGTGGTGCTCGGTGAGCACGACATCTTCTTCGTCGACATCGGGCCCATCTACGGCGACACCGAGGGTGACGCCGGCGACACCTTCGTCTTCGGCGGCGACCCCGACCACCTGCGGGCCAAGAAGGAGGTCCGGCTGATCTGGGACCGGGTGCGCGACACCTGGTTCGAAGACGGCATCACCGGCAAGGAGCTCTACGACCACGCCATCGACGTGGCCGCCGGCTACGGGTGGAAGCTGAACATGGACCTGTCGGGCCACCGGCTCTCCGACTTCCCCCACTCGGCGCACTACGACGGGCCGCTGGCCGAGGTGGCCTTCCGCCCCAACCCGAACCTGTGGGTGCTCGAGATCGCCATCGCGCACCCGGAGCGGAACTTCGGCGCCTTCTACGAGGACCTCCTGCTCGAAGACCAGTCGTTCCCCGCCTGAGCATGCCGCCCACCCATTGCCCCGAACCCCCGAGCGCCACCACAAAGGAGAGACGATGACCACGAGTGCCGGCACGAGGGATGCCTCGGCCATGAACAAGATGCACGGGTTGCGACCAAATGCGCTGGGGCTCCCCGCGCTGTTCGCCCAGTCGCTCGCCGTGATCTCGCCCACCATGACGGCAGTCCTCATCATCCCGCTCGCCTTCGCCAGCGCGGGCCAGGGCACCTGGCTGGCGTACGCGTTCGGCACCGTGATGCTGCTGTTCGTCGTGTTCTGCCTCAACCAGTTCGCCAAGCGGTCGGCGTTCGCCGGCTCCATGTACGCCTATACCGCCAAAGGCCTCGGTCCCAGCTCCGGCGTGTTCTCCGGCTGGACGCTCATCTGGGCCTACTACTTCATTGCGGTGGCCGGCCTGTGCGGCTTCGCCGTCTTCTGTGGCCAGCTGCTCTCGGCGCTCGGCTACCACGGGTCCGTCCATCCGATCGTCTTCTTCGCCATCAGTGCCGTGGCCTGCTGGGTCATCGCCTACAAGGACATCCGCGTCTCCTCCATCTTGACGATGGCGCTCGAGGGGGCGTCGGTGGCCTGCATCACCGCCCTCGCCTGCGTGATCCTGTTCAAGCACGGGTTCAGCGTGGACACCAAGCAGCTGTCCCTGAGCGGTGTGAACGTGCGGGGCATGGGCCTGGCCGTCGTCGCCTGCATCTTCTCCCTGGTCGGCTTCGAGGCGGCGACGACCATGGGCGCCGAGGCGAAGAACCCGCGGCGCAACCTGCCCCGGGCCGTCATCGCCAGCCTGCTCATCACCGGGGCGTTCATGGTGTTCATGGCCTACGTCGAGGTCGGGGGCACGTCGAACTACGGCGCCGGCTGGACCTCGGCCCCGCTCAACTACCTGGCGGTGGCCTACAACGTCAGCTGGTTCCGGATCCCGGTCTCCATCGGCGCCATGGTGAGCTTCTTCTCCCTCTCGCTGTCGTGCCTCAACGCCGGGTCGCGCATCATGTACCCGATGGCCCGCCACGGCATCTTCTCGGGCCACCTGGGCCGGGCGCACGCCACCAACCGCACGCCGCACGTGGCGGTGACCGTGTACATCGCGATGATCTTCGCCCTCCCGGCGTTCCTCATGATCTTCACCAACCCGCTCACCGCCTTCGGCGACGCCGGCACCCTGGCCGCCTTCGGCTTCCTGGTGGCCTACTACCTCATCACGGTGGCGGCGCCGGTGTACCTCAAGAAGCTGGGCGAGCTGAGCTGGCGCAACGTGGTCCTCGCCGCTGTGGCCGTGCTCTGCCTCATGGTGCCGACCATCGGCAGCTTCTATCCGCAGCCGGCATGGCCGGTGAACCTGTTCCCCTACATCTTCCTGGCGTGGATGGCCGCCGGGGCGGGCTGGCTGTTCCTGGTGAACCGCCGCCAGCCGGGGATCCTTTCCGACATCGAGGCCGACCTGGAGCGGGCGCCCGAGCTCATGGGGGAGGACGTCGAGATCCCCGAGCTCTCGCCGCAACCGGTCATGGCCTGATCATCCGCACCCCCGCAGGTGCACCGGGCTCTGCAGACGACCCGCCCGCGCTCTCCCGGGCGGGTCGTCGTGCGCCCCGGGGACGGCGACGGATCTCGCCCCCGTGTCGGTCACGTTGCGGCCTCGTGAACTCTGGTCCGGGGTCCTTGCGCCGGGGCGCAGACCGGCCCACAATCAGGCCACGGGAGCCCGCGCTCGGAGAGGGAGGGGAGCGCCGAGTCGCCCGAGACGGCCCCCGCCACCTGCGGTGGAGCCAGAACCGCCGGATCGGCAGCACCTCAGCGGTCACTGAGGCCAGTAGACGACCCGCCCGACTCCCCCCCCGGGCGGGTCGTCTCGCGCCCGGGCTCAGATGTAGTCGGCCAGTCCCTCCCAGCCCGCCGGGGGAGCCGCCAGGCGCCAGAACTGCTCGGGGACGCGCCCCTCCATGCGCGCCGAGAGCGCGTGATCCCGCTCGAGCGGCGCGATCTGCGAGGTGTAGCACCAGATGGCGCGGCGCTTGCGCTCCTCGTCGGGGACGTGCGGGACGATGGCGGGGGTGGGCCAGGGGTGCGAGCGCAGCAGCTTGGCCACCCGCCAGGCCAGCAGACCCGGGATGTGCTTGTAGCCGTGGTCCTCGTAGCAGAACCACTCCCGGTCGGGCTGCTCGGTGCGGACCAGGAGGCTGGCCTCGTGCACCATCACGTGGTCAGGGTTGCCGAGGCCCATGGGGAAGAACACGGCGGTGGGATCGAGCTCGGCGATGGCGGCCCCGAGGGCGGGGGCCACCTCGTCGGGCGTCGGGCGTTCCTCGGGCGCGAGGTACTGGTGGTCGGCGAAGTCGAGCCAGCGGTAGCCCGACTCGAGCACCGCCATGGCGGCCACGTCCTCGTCCCGGCGCACCGCCACCACGTCGTCGCCCGCCACGAAGCCGCCCAGGGCGTCCCAGTCCGACGGCTCCTCGGGATACGACGGCGGGCGGCCGGCGAGGACGGTGACGACGGTCGTGTTGTGGTAGCTCGCGATGAGGTGGCCGGCCCCCATGGCGGCGTCGTCGAAGTGCGGGGACACGACGACGATGCGCGAGAGCGCCCCCGGATCGACCTCGCCCCAGGTCGGCTCTGCGAAGGTGGGGGTCACGGCCGGATCATACGGGCACGTCGTCGATCTCGCCCGCCAAGTGGTGGCGGAACACCGGCATGAGCGCGCCGATCACGGCGGCGCCCACGATGCAGGCGAGGCCGCCGGAGATCACCGAGAACTCCACGCTGGTGAGCGTGGCCACGGCTCCCGACTCCATGTCGCCGACGCGGGGCCCGCCCTGGACGACCGCCATCTGTATGGAGGACATGCGGCTGCGGAACCGCTCGGGGATGGAGGTCTGCAGGATCGTGTTGCGCAGGACGGCCGAGATCACGTCGGCCCAGCCGGCCACGGCCAGCAGGACGAGCCCGACCCAGAGCGTGTCGACCAGGCCGAAGCACGCGATGGCGGCGCCCCAGACGCACACGGCCACGATCACCGCCCACCCCTGGCGGCGCAGGTTGGCGACCCAGCCCGTGGTCACCGCACCGATGAGCGCGCCGACACCGGGCGCGGCGTACAGGAAGCCGAGGGTGATCGTGCCGCCCCCGAACACCGAGCCCGCCATGGCGGGGAAGAGGGCGCGGGGCATGCCGAAGACCATGGCGTTGACGTCGATGAGGTAGACGCCCTGCAGCACCTGACGCGAGCGCAGGTAGCGCAGCCCCTCCCTGGTCGACTGCCAGGGCGAGAGGCCTCCGGCGCCCTCCGCCGGAGGGATGGGTCGGAGCATGGCCGAGGCGACGGTGGCCACCACGAAGGACACGCCGTCCAGCGCGTAGACGAGGGGGAGCCCGATGCCGAGCAGGAGGCCCGAGAGCGCGGGGCCGACGATGACGCCGAGCTGGAAGACGACCTGCATCATGGCCGCGGCGGCCGCGAAGTGCCGCCGCTCGACCATGCCGGGCACCGCCGCCATGCGGGCGGTGTTGGAGAAGCCCATGAGGCCCGCGGCCAGCGAGCTCACGACGTAGAGCACGACGAGGGACGGGTGGGCCACGGCGGCGTTGACCGCCATGGCGGCGCTGGTGAGCGTCATGAGGGCCGCCGTCCACACCATGATGTGGCGCTTGTCGACCGCGTCGCCGATCGGCCCGGCGGACAGGGCCCCGGCCAGGAACGGGATGAGCTGGGCCAGGCTGATCGCCCCCACCTGCAGCGTGGAGTGCGTCATGGAGTACACCTGATAGGGGATGGCCACCACGGTCAGCTGCGTCCCGATGATGGAGATGAGCTGCCCCGTGAAGAGGAGGCGGAAGTCGCGGCTCTCGCGCAGCGGAGTGGTGTCCACCAGGATCCGGCCCGGCATGCAGGCAGCCTACGGTCGGCCCGGGGCGCGCCGGGTGGGGCGCGCCCGTGGTCAGGACAGCTGCTGGCCGAGGTCGCGCACGGAGATGTCCCAGGCGGCGGGCCAGTCCCTCGTGCGCAGCAGCGCGTCGCTCCCGCCGTCGCAGAAGACGACGGAACCGCAGAAGAAGGCGCCGTCGGGACCCAGCAGGAACTCCACCAGCGCGGCGATCTCCTCGGGCCGGCCGGGGCGCCCGACGGGGATCGGGAGCATGTCGAGGAGGGGCCCGGCCTCCGGGTCGGCCCGCATGCTGGCGATCATCGGGGTGTCGATCATTCCCGGCGCGATCGCGTTGAGCCGGAGCCCGGCCCCGGCCCACTCGGGGCCCGTCGCCTGGCGTCGCACCCAGTGGGCCACCGCCAGCTTGGTCGCCGGGTAGGCGACCATGGCACCCCGGGCGTCGGCGATGCGGGCACTCAGCTCCTCGTCGTGGGCCAGGCAGGCCTCCACCAGGTCGGCGGGGACGGCCGGCTGCACGGTGGTCGAGTTCGAGCTGATCGCCACCGCCGCGCCACCGGGGGACAGGTGCGGGCGCAGCCCGTCGAGGACGTCCACCGTGCCGAAGTAGTTCACGGCGGAGAGCAGGGAGCCGGCGCGGCTCGGTTCGCCCGCCAGCCCGGCGCAGGTCACGATCCCCGACAGCGCCCCGTCGCAGCGCGCAGCCGACTCGGCGACGGCACGGGTTCTCCCCTCGGGCGTCGACAGGTCGGCGACCACGTCGGCCGCGGCCTGGTCGATGCCCACCACCTGCCACCCCGCGGCACGCAGCCGGGCCGCGGTGGCGGCGCCGATCCCCGATGCGGCGCCCGTGACGACGACGGCGGGGTCAGGCAGCGCGGCGCGCCTTCAGGAGGGCGAGCGCCTTGTCGGCATGGGCGCCCATGGACACCTCGGTGTGGATGACGTCGAGGAGCGTGCGATCGGTGTCGATGACGAAGGTGACCCGCTTGTTGGGCACCCACTTGGGGCCGCCCCGCTTCGCCCCGAGCTGGTCCGCCACCTTGAAGTCGGAGTCGGACAGCAGCGGGAAGCCGAGCGACTCCTTCTCGTCGAACTGCTTCTGCTTGTCGACCGTGTCGGCGCTGATGCCGACCCGCTGCGCGCCGACGGCGGCGAACTCGGCCTCGAGGTCACGGAAGTGGCAGCTCTCCTTCGTGCAGCCGTACGTCATGGCGGCGGGGTAGAAGAAGAGGACGACCGGGCCCTCCGCCAGGAACCCGCTCAGGCTGCGGGGCGTGCCCGTCTGGTCGGGGAGCGTGAAATCGGGGACGACATCGCCTGTGCGCATCCGCTCAATGTAGAGCGAAGTGACGCCGGCGTGCCGGGCTGGTGGTCGAACCCCGTCAGGGCTCGAAGCGGAAGCCCACACCACGGACCGTGACCAGATGGCGCGGGTTGGCCGGGTCGGGCTCGATCTTGCGGCGCAGGCGCTTGATGTGGGTGTCGAGGGTGCGGGTGTCGGTCAGCTCCTGGTCCCACCACAGCCGGTCGATGCACCAGTCCCGGGTGACGACCTGGCCGCTGTGCGACATCAAGAGGGCGAGCAGGTCGAACTCCTTGCGGGACAGGTCGACCTGGGTCTCGTCGACCGTGACCTCGCGCCGCCCGGCGTCGAGGCGCACGGGACCCACGGCGAGGACCTCCTCGTGGTGCTCGGCCACGGCCACGCCGCGGCGCAGCACGGCGCGCATGCGGGCGACCAGTTCGCGCAGGCGGAATGGTTTGGCGACGTAGTCGCTGGCCCCGAGCTCGAGGCCCAGCACGATGTCGACTTCGGAGTCGCGTGCGGTGACCATGATGATGGGGACGGGCTTGAGGCTGCGCATCTGCTGGCAGATCTCGATCCCGGACTGGTCGGGCAGCATGACGTCGAGGAGCACCAGATCGGGGTGCACCCGGTGGAAGAGGCGCAGTGCCTCGTGCCCGTCGCCCGCGCTCTCGACCGTGAACCCCTCCCGCGTCAGGCCCGATGCCAGGGCCTGACGGTACGACTCTTCGTCGTCGACGACGAGCACCAGGGGGCGGTTGTCGCGCGGCGGCCCGATGACAGGGGTCCGGCCGCTGGTTGCCGGTGCATTCGCGATCGCCACGACGTTCTCGGTGTCAGGCAGCGTCGTGGGGAGCCCGGGGTGGTGTCAGGGTGCGAAGGTCAGGCGACGACGGCGGATGGGGGGTTGATCGCACCGGCGCCGCCTGGGCACGCGGGGAGGCGACTACCCGCGCGAGGGTGATCAGTGCCCCGATGAGCCCGGAGCGGTGTGAGCGCGCCGGTCGGAGCATGATGACCTCGGCCAGGGTCTCCTGGCCGTGATGGCGGCCGGCGGCAGGTTCGGAACGGGGAACCCGGCCGGTGTGATCTGTGTGCTGATCAGCGATCGCCATCGGGGTTCACGCTACGGATCTGAGGTGAACGTGCCGTGAAACAGGTGCAACCTGCGGGTGTTCTAAAGATGAACTCTCAACGCTGCGTTCGTGCGCCGGGCGTTAACCTCCGTTGACACACGAGTGGGAGGTGCCCGATGACCGAGGCCATGGGTCATGGCGTGAACCAGCGCAAGTCCATACAGATGACGGCGGGCGAGGTGGAGGCCTTCCTCGACGAGCGGCGTGCCATGACGATGTGCTCCATGTCCCCGGACGGGTCGATCCACGCCGTGGCGATGTGGTACGGCTTCCTCGACGGATGCGTCACGGTGGAGACCAAGGCCAAGTCGCAGAAGGCCCAGAACCTGCGCCGTGACCCCCGGCTCACGCTGCTGTTCGAGGACGGGGACTACTACGAGGAGCTGCGCGGCGTGGAGCTGGTCGGGAAGGCGGAGATCGTCGACGACCCCGAGAGGCTCTGGACCCTCGGTGTGAGCGTGTTCGAGCGCTACTACGGCGCCTACTCGGACGACCTCAAGCCGTTCCTCGAGACCATGCTGCACAAGCGGGTGGCCATAAAGCTCAATGTGGAGCGCACCGTGAGCTGGGATCACCGCAAGCTGGGGCTGCCCCCGACGCGCCCGGCGACCCCGTGAAGATCGCGGTCCGCCAGGCGGTCGCGGTGCCGCCGGCGCGGGCCGTCGCCGCCTACGCCACGCCGGCGTTCTACGTGGGCCGCCCGGGCCGCGACGACATCGCGGTGGTCGAGGTCGTGCGCCACGAGGACCAGGGCGAGCGGACCCTCATTGAGGTGCGCATGGCGTTCACGGGCTCGCTGTCGGGTGCGGTGCGGAGGGTGATCGACCCCGACAAGCTGTCGTGGGTCACCCGGACGGAGGTGCGGCCGGCAGAGGCGCGCACGAGCTGGGAGGTCCTGCCCGACCACTACCCGGACCGCCTCAGCGCCAGCGGGGGCTACCGCTTCGAACAGGGGGACGACGGCCCCGACAGCACCGTCGTGCACGTCGAGGGCGACCTGTTGGTGCGGGTGCCGATCGTCGGCCGTTCCGTCGAGAAGGTCATCGTGACCGACCTGCAGGAGTACATCGCGGACGAGGTGGCGCGCATCGCCGACCTGTCGCCGTGACGCTCAGGCCCCCGGTTGCTCGCAGACCTTGAGCATCTGCGTCATCCCGTCCTCGATGCCGCCCGCCAGCACGTCGATGTCCTGCGTCGAGTCGTAGTCACCGGTGATGCCGAAGTTGACCTCGCCGTCGTAGGAGAAGATCGCGATCCCGAGCCGGACCTGCCCGGCGAGCGGGACGTAGGGGAAGGCACGGATCATGCGCCGCCCGGCCGCGTAGAGCGGGAACTGCGGCCCGGGCACGTTGGTGGTGACCGTGTTCACGTTGCGCTGCCCGGCCCTGGTGGCCAGGCGCATCCCGAGGGCCAGCAACATCGGCGGGGCGAAGCCCGACATGGAGGTCAGTGCCTCGCCGGCCACCGCCTGCTTGGAGTCCTTGAGGTCCTTCATCTGCTCGGTGATGGTGTGGAGCCGCAGGACCGGGTCCTCGATGTCGACGGGGAGCTCGGCGAACATCGCCGAGACCCTGTTGGCCAGTGTGCCGTCCCCCACCGCCCTGCCCGACTCGTCGCGCGGCCGGACCGAGACCGGCACGAGGGTGCGCACCACCCGGTCCACGTCCTCGTCGCGCGACAGCAGCAGCTCCCGGAACCCGTTGGTGATGCAGGCCAGCACGACGTCGTTGAAGGTGCCCCCGAGCGCCCTGCGGACCCGCTTGATGTCGTCGACCGACGTCGTGGCCCAGGCGTAGCGCCGGTGCGGGCCCAGCGGGCCGTTGAGGCTCGAGACCGGCATGGGGCGCACCAGCCCGCTGAGGGCGACGAAGCCGCCGGCCACCTCGAGTGCGGCGTGGGCCATGCGGCGCACGACGCGGGTCTGCGCCCGCGCCGCGCGCAGCTGCTCGTAGGGCGACCGCACGATGTTCTCGAGCGCGTCCACCACGAGCTGGAAGCCCGACGGCAGCGGCTGGGGGACCCACTCGGTGTGGTCGGGACGCGGGGCGTCGGGACTCAGGTCCATGAGCACCGCGAGCAGGTCCGTCCCGGAGACACCGTCGACGAGCGCGTGGTGCGTCTTGGCCAGGATGGCCCAGCGGCCGTCCTCGAGCCCCTCGACCACCCAGATCTCCCAGAGGGGCTTGGAGCGGTCGAGCTGCTGCGCCATGACGCGTCCGACGAGCTTGCGCAGCTCGCTCTCGCCACCGGGGGCGGGCAACGCGGTGTGACGCAGGTGGTACTCGATGTTGAAGTGCGGGTCGTCCACCCACACCGGCCGCCCCAGCTCGAAGGGGACGAACCTGACCTTCTGGCGATAGCGCGGGACGAGGTCGAGCTTGGTGTCGACCATGGCCACGATGTCGGCGTACGGCGGCGGCGGCCCCTCGAAGATGGCGACCGAGGCGATGTGCATGTGGGACACGTGGTCCTCGATGTGGAGGAACGATGCGTCCAGGGGACTCAATCGATCAGGCCTCACCGACCCTCCCTTCAGGGCAGTTCCGGCCCGAACGCTACTACCGGGCGGCCGCGGACCCCCGGGGTCAGCCGGCGCTGGCGGCGGCGGCGGGATCGCCCAGCGAGGCCAGCAGGGGGGTGTCGTGGATCTGCTCCATGACCTCCCCGTAGGCGGCCTCGATCACCCGCGTGCTGCGGTCCTCCGCCATGGCCCGCAGCCCCATGGCGCGGCGGGACTCGGCCCCGGGCTCCAGGCTGACCACGGCCGTCCCCGCCTCCTGGAGCCGTGCCACCTCCCGCTCGAGCCGGCGGTGCACCGTGCGCCGCAGGAGGCCGTCGGCCCCGCTCGCGCTGCCCTGGGCGGTGGACATCGACGAGACGATGACGACCAGGTCCAGGCCCTCGGACCGCAGCACGTCGGCATTGGTGGCCGAGTGCACGCCACCGTCGACGTACTCGGTGTCCTCAATGGTGACGGGCCGGAAGTAGCCGGGGATGGCACACGACGCCAGCACCGCCGGGGCCAGCCGCGCCGGGGGTGCGCCGGACCGGCCGAAGACGACGCGGGCGCCGTCGGTGCGCCGCACCGCGCAGATCCGCAGACCGTCGGGCCAGCGGTCGCCGATGTGCTCGTCGAGGCCGCGGGCCCGTTCGGTGATGTCGACCTGGCCGCGCGGCATCAGGGTGACGGCGGCCACCTCGGGGCGGAAGGCGAGCGGCCGTCGGGCCACCCGGTTGAGGAGCGCCGGGGACGGCAGGTTCCACGGCCGCAGCAGCGACCGCACCGACGGGGACGGCAGGGGCCCGGCGTCGGCCGGGAGGATGCGCTGCAGGATGGCGCCGCCGCGGCGCGAGGTGGGCATCCCGTAGAGGGAGGCCGCCAGGTCGGTGGCCGGCACGCCGACGCGCAGCGCCGCACCGGTGACCGAGCCGGCGGAGGTGCCGACGATGATGGACGCGCGGCGCGGGTCCCACCCGATCTCGCGTTGCAGGGCGGCCAGGACGCCCGCCTGGTAGGCCTGGCCCACGACACCGCCGGCACCGAGCACCAGGCCGATCGACGGAGCCCTGCGGCCTCCGAGTCCCCCACGGATCAGCTTCACCACCCCTCTTCTTACCCGTTCGTCCGGCGGTGCGCAGCGACGTCACCGCCTCGTCGCCTCGCCTTCCTGGTGGGGCCGTGTGTTTCTCCTTGCCTCTCACGGGCCTGACTGGCCCGGCCGACCTTCCCGGGTCCACGAGGGCCGCACCGTCGGGCCGCACCCGCCGTTACTCTGCGGAGCTGACATGGGCGCGACGCGCGACGACCTGCACCGCATTGCGGCGCACGTGCTGGGCCGCCGCCGCGCCGCGGTGAGCGGCCACTTCGGCCTGCGCGCCAGTCCCGATGGCGTGGCCACCCCGGCGTACGGGCCCGAGCCCGAGGTCCTGCGCCTGGCGGGGGCGTTCCTCGTCCGCGAGGTGGGGACGCAGTGCCGCTCCATGCCCCTCGACGGCGCCACGCTCACCGAGCTGGCCTGTTTCGCCGGAGCCGACCTCGGTGCCGACTTCTCGGCGGGCCCGGCGACGCCCCCGTTGGGCGCGGTCGATGTCCCGCTGCGACTCGATGCCGCGGAGCTGGACGGGCTCTTCCACTGGTTCGACCTCGGGTGGCGGGTGCTCGACGCCGTCACCTCGGACGCGGCCGCGCCGGGTCGGGCGACGGTGCAGCTCTGGCCGGAGCACTTCGACGCCGCCAGCGCCCTCGACCTCGGTGCCGGCGCCGGCGTCAACCTCGGGTTCTCGGGCGGCGACGCCTTCTGCGAGGAGCCGTACGCCTACGTCGGGCCCTGGGGCCCCGAGCGGCCGGGCGACCCCGCCTACTGGAATGCGCCGTTCGGCGCGTTCGTGCCGCGCGCCCGGGCCGGCGACGTGGCGGACTGCGCGGCGTTCCTGCGCGCGGGCCTGGCCCTGCTGGCGGGGGGCTAGCGCGGGTGCCCGTCCCGCTCCCCAGCGCCGCGACCGTCAACCTGGTCCCGCCCGATGCGGCGGAGACGCAGATGATCACGGACGCCGTCGCGTCCGCCGTCACCGGCCGCGACGGGCTGCTCCCCGTGCAGCGAACGCTCATCGAGGCGTTGTTCCCGGCCATGACGGGCCACCCGGTGACGTTGACCGATCGCCCCACCGTCAGCGCACGCGAGTTCGCAGTGGCGCTCGAACGCCGGGACCTCGGGTTCCGCTCCCGCATGGTGCAGGCGATGCTCCTGTGCGCACTCGTGCGGCACCCGATCCCCGACGACGTGGCCGACAGCGTGGCCGCCTACGCCAGCGAAATGGGGGTCCGGGACGGGATGGTCGACGTGGCGCGCAAGTTCGCCGAGGGCTCACTGGGCCTGGCGGCCTTCGACTTCACCCGCAACGGCTACGAGGGCACGTGGAACGAGCAGGAGGCCTCGGCCGCGCTGCACACCTCACGGGTGCTGCACGAGGCCTGGGAGTTCTCCGTCGCCGATCCGGAGCTGGCGGCGCGCTGGGCCGCCCTCGAGGCCCTGCCCCCCGACACCCTCGGCCGCAAGGTGTGGGAGCTGTACCAGGCGCGCGGGTTCACCTTCCCGGGGACGCCCGGATCGGCGCCCCCGCTCCTGGCCCAACACGACTGGGTGCACGTCCTGGCCGACTACGGGACGACGGTGGAGGCCGAGGTGGAGGTGTTCGGCCTCATCGCCCGCGCCAACGACGACATGCACGCCTTCTCGCTCCTGGCCATGGTGATCTCGCTCTTCGAGACCGGCTACCTCGCCACGGGAGCCGGGCTGTTCGAGGCCTCGCCCGGCCACCTCTCGGCGAGCCCCGACATGGCGGTCCGCCTGGCCGACGCCATGCGGCGCGGCGCCCTGTGCCACGACTGCGAGACGGGGTCCGACAGCATCGACTTCCTCCGCATGGACTGGTTCGCCGTGGCCGACCGGACCTGCGCGGACGTGCGGGCACGATTCCGCATCGTGTCGAAGTCGGAGTCGGCGGTGGCGGCAGGGTCGGTCGGGCCCTGGGAGCCCGGGGGGATCAGCCCCTTCCAGATGAACGCCGGCCGGCAGCTGGCGACCGCGCGGGGCCTGCCCTACGAGGCCCACGGCGCATCCGTCTGAGGGTCAGGACTCCAAGAAGCGCAGGACCGCCAGCACCCGGCGGTGGTCGTTCTCCGAGACGGGCAGATCGAGCTTGGTGAAGATGTTGGCGACGTGCTTCTCCACCGCACCCTCGCTGACCACCATGGCACTGGCGATGGCCGCGTTGGAACGGCCCTCCGCCATGAGGGCGAGGACCTCGCGCTCGCGTGGCGTGAGCACCGACAGCGAGCCGGTGCGGCGCGTGGCGCCGATCAGCTGGGTCACCACTTCGGGGTCCAAGGCCGTACCTCCTATGGCGACGCGCTCGAGCGCCTCGACGAAGTCGCTGACGTCGGCCACACGGTCCTTGAGGAGGTAGCCGATGCCGGCGGCGTCGTCCGCCAGCAGGTCGGCGGCGTAGCGCGTCTCGATGTACTGCGAGAACAACAGGATGCCCAACCCCTCGTAGCGGGCGCGCAGTTCCAGCGCCAGGCGCAGGCCCTCGTCGGTGAACGTGGGCGGCATCCGGATGTCGATGACGGCGACGTCGGGCGGGTGCTGGGCGACGGAGCTGCGCAACGCATCGGGCTCCCCGACGGCACCGGTGATGACGAAGCCGCGGTCGACGAGCAGCTGGACGAGGCCGTCGCGCAGGATGGCCGAGTCCTCGGCGATGGCGACCCGCAGCGCGCCGACCATCACGCCGTCAACGGGAGGTCGACGGTGACGACCGTGGGCCCGCCGTGCGGGCTGACGAGGTGAAGCCGGCCGTCCACCGCGTGCACCCGGTCGGTGAGGCCGCTGAGCCCGCTGGACGAGGATCCGACCCGGGACAGCGCGGCGCCACCGAGGCCGTCGTCGCGCACGACGAGGCGGAGCCACGTGCCCTGCTGCGCGCAGGAGACCGACGCCCGCGATGCCTGCGCGTGCTGCGCCACGTTGGCCAGGAGCTCGGCGACGCAGAAGTAGGCGATGGCCTCGATGGCGGGCGTCGGCCGCGACCGCAGGTCGAAGGAGACCTCGGTCGGGACGGCGCTGCGGGCGGCGAGCGTGGTGAGCGCGCCCTCCAGTCCGATGTCGAGCGCCGGCGGGTGGATCCCCCGGGCGATGTCACGCAGCTCGGCGATGGCCTCCTTGGCGCCCCGGTGCGCCTCGTCGACGAGCTCGCGCACCCGGTCGAGGTCGACGGTGTCGGCGTCCTCGAGCTTCTCCTTGGCCATGCCCAGGCGCATGGCGAGCGCGACGAGCTGGGCCTGGGTACCGTCGTGCAGGTCGCGCTCGATGCGCCGCAGCGTGGCCGCCGAGGCGTCGACCGTGTGGGTGCGCGCCTCCTCGAGGGTGCGGACCCGCGCCGCGGTCGGGTCGGGCCCGAGCAGCGAGCGGATGAGCAGGCGGTCGACGGTGACGAAGCCGCGCGTGACCCAGGGAGCGGCGAAGAGGAAGATGGCGCCGAGGATGAAGAGCCCGATCCCGTGGAAGAAGCCCCCCTCCTGGAACCAGAACGGGCTGCCGGGGAAGACGCCGCGGACCAGCCCCCAGACCGCCAGGCCGCCGCCGCCCCGGCTGAAGACGGGCCCGGTGAGGCAGGCGAAGGCGTCCCACCACAGGCTGACGGCCACGAAGACGCCGAGGATGGTCCAGGGCACCTTGATGGCGAGGTAGGCCACGGCGCGCCACCCCACCCGGTCGCGCAGCGAGGCCTGCAGCCACCCGAGGAAGCCGTGGCGGCCGACGAAGGGCTCGGGGTCCTCGACCGTCTCGTCGAGCATGGCCCGGGCCAGCCCGCGCTGCCAGCCGCCGATGCCGCGGGCGCTGCGGATGGAGAGGGCGAGGAGGGCGAGGCCGAAGAAGGTGATGGCGAGCACCACGCCGGCGACCATGGTGACGCCGACGAAGCCGAGGCCCACCACGGCCAGGCCGCCCGACACCAGGAAGAAGGCCAGCTCGGCCCAGGGCCGCTTGGTGAACGGTTCACGGATGATCTGCTGTGCCAGCGCCTTCAGGCGGAGCGCGTGCTCCTCGCTGATGGCCAGCGAGAGCTCCTTGCCCCGGATGCGCACGTGCACCCCCGTGTCCTCGGCCGGCTCGACCATCAGGCGTCGCGCCGGTTGAGGACTGCGGCGCCCATGATCAGCGCAGCGGCGCAGTACATCACCATGAGCACGGTGCCGATTGTGGCCGATAGAGCACCCGCCTGCTGTGCGACGACGGCCGAGACCGAGTTGGCGAAGATGATCTCGGGTGCGAAGCGGGCGGGGTCTCCCGAGATCCCGTGCAGCAGGATGGGCAGCAGCAGGGTCACGCCGGCGAAGGCCGCGATGGCACCGGCGGTGTGCCGGATGATGGCGCCCAGCCCCAGGCCGAGCAGTGCGAAGAGGGCGAGGAAGGCGCCGGAGAGCGCCACCGCCCGCACGACGCCCGGCTGGTTCAGCGTCGCCGTGGGTGCGCCGCCCGAGAGGATCGCCTGCCCGAAGAAGAACGAGGCGAAGCTGAGCGCCTCGCCGATCACCAGGGTGCAGAGGCCGACCACGAGGACCTTGGCCGACATGAGCACCTCCCGGCGTGGCACCGCCGCCAGGGACGAGCGAATGGTGCCGGCACCGTACTCGCCGGTCATGGCGAGCACCCCGAGCACGCCGATGGCGAGCGAGCCCACGGCCAGTCCGGTCAGGGACTGGTTCGTCGGGTCGAACCCCTGGTACCACTGCCGCGAGTGGTGCAAAGCGCTCCTCGAGGAGAGGTAGGTGACGAGCAAAGTGCCGGCGACGGTGACGAGCAGCGTCACCTTGGTCGAGCGGAGCGAGACCAGCTTGGTCCATTCCGACCGCATGGCGTGGCTCAGCCCTGACCGCCAGTGTCGGGTGGTGGTGGGGACGGCGATGGTCATGATGTCGGTCCTTTCAACGTGCGACGAGCGCGCTCGGCGCCGCCTCGGCGTCGGGGGCGAGCGACCGGTACTCGACGGACTCGCTCGTGAGCTCCATGAAGACGTCCTCGAGCGAGGCGTGGACCGGGGTCAGCTCGTGCAGGGTGAGCGCCTTCTCTGCCGCCAGCTCGCCGATGACGGACGAGGCCAGGCCGCTGACGATGATGGCGCCGTCGGGGTCGACCGAGGGCCGCGCCCCGGCCCGCCCCAGCGCGGAGACGAAACGTTGCGGGGTCGGCGTGACGATCCGCACGGCCTCACTGCGGTGGCGGGCGACGAACTCGTCCACGCTCGTCTCGGCGATCAGGGCGCCGCGCCCGATGACGACGAGGCGCTCCGCCGTCAACGCCATCTCGTTGATCAGGTGGCTCGAGACGAGGATGGTCCGGCCCTCCCCGGCCAGGTCGCGCAGCAGGTGGCGGACCCACCGGATGCCTTCGGGGTCGAGGCCGTTCACGGGCTCGTCGAAGAGGAGCACGCCCGGGTCGCCGAGCAGCGCAGCGGCGATGCCGAGGCGCTGGCCCATGCCGAGCGAGTACTTCCCGGCCCGCTGGTCGGCCACGGCCGTGAGCCCGACGATGTCGAGCACCTCGTCGATCCGGCGGTCGGGGATCTCGTTGGTCCTGGCCAGGCAGCGCAGGTGGTTGCGCGCGCTGCGGCCCGGGTGGAACGCCTTGGCATCGAGCAGCGCGCCCACCTCGCGCAACGGCCAGCGCAGCTCGTCGTAGAGAAGCCCGTTCACCATGGCGCGGCCGGCGTCGGGCGCGTCGAGACCCATGATCATGCGCATCGTGGTGGACTTGCCCGAACCGTTCGGTCCGAGGAAGCCGGTGACGACGCCCGGGGTGACCGAGAAGCTGAGGCCGTCGACGGCGCGCTTGCGCCCGAAGTGCTTGGTCAGTCCGTCGGTGACGATCATGGTGGCTGGCTCCTCCCGCAGCCCGTGCCGGCTGCACTGCCAGCATGCGGTGCGACGCGCACCGGTGGAATGCCGCTACCGGGCGTCCCCGTGCTGGTGCTAGCCCCCCGTTCCCGGGCGCGGCCCGCTCAGCGCGCGGCGGGGGACCCGGGCCAGGCCGGGTACGACGGCGCCCGGTCGGGGGGCGACGGGTAGCTCGTGACCGACCCCGGCAACGAGAACATCGGGACCGCGCCGGCGGGCACCGTGCCCGCCTTGTAGCGCGCCCCGCCGTTGACGTAGCGCATGAGCCCGCTCCCGGTCACCCCTTCCTCGTCGGGCCCTCTGGCGGTGGCGTCGTACCAGAGGAAGGTGTAGTCCGCGGGCGACGAGTAGCTCGGGAGCGGTGCCGCCCCCTGGTAGCCGAAGGCGTACAGCGGGGACGTCGGCCCGCCGCCGGTCGGCGGGGCGCGGAACAGGCCCGTGGTGAAGGTCGAGGGCGTCAGGTCGGGACCGGCCACCTGGACACCTTCGAAGAACTGCTGAATGGGCGGGATGATCGCCGGCGCCGCCAGGGAGGCCGGCGAGGTGCCGGCGCCGTACCACCAGTGGTAGAGCCGGTCGGCGTCGCCCGAGGCGACGGGCGTGGGCACGCCCAGGCTGGTCACCCCGAACGCGTGCGACCACTCCGACTGGTCGTAGTAGCGCCCGAGGGTCGACGTGTCCGTCAGCACGATGCCGGTGATGATCCACTCGGGGAAGTAGCCGATGTCGGCGCAGGCCCTGGTGAGGTAGATCGGCATGATCGGGTCGCCGGCGAAGATCACGCTGGTGGCGCCCGAGCTCTTCAGCTTCTCGGCGAGGGTGGCGGCCTGCGTGGGCAGGGTGGTCAGGTCGAGCGTGTATTGCAGGTCGATCTGCTGCGTGAGGTCGACGTGGCCGGCCTGCAGCCTCTTGATGAGCGACGCGGTCAGCTCGGCGTAGCCCGGCGCGGGCGGCTCCGACGTCTCACTCACGATGATGAACTTGCGCTTCTGGGTGTGCAGGGCGGTGTCGCCGGCCCAGATCGCGTCCTTGCCGTTCAGCTTGGCGATGACGTAGCCGACGGTCTCGTTGAGCGACGTGTCGGCGGTGGGCAGGTTGGCCCACTGGTAGGGCGCGTTGCGCTGAATCTCGCCGTAGGTGGACGAGTCCCCGCACGCCATGCAGAACACGTGCTCACGGGCCAGCTCCTCCTCGTAGGCGGAGGTCTCACCGGGGCCGTTGATGGACGCGAAGGCGTGGAGCTGCTGCGCGACGGTGACGGCGTCGGCGTGGGCCGCCACCGGATCGGTGTCGGCCCCGGACGCCGTGAAGGGGATGAGGTTCACGTGGCGCCCGTAGAGCTCGTAGACCCGGTTGAACATCGCCACGTAGGCCTGGGCCGTGGCGAGGGCCTGGGCGTTGGTGCCGGCCGCACCCGAGACGGTCGAGGCCAGCCCTCCCGGCTGGGCCTGGTAGTAGACGACGTTGATCGTGTTGCCCGTCACGCCACTCGAGGTCGCGCCGCCGTTGGCACCCGTGGGGACGGGCACGCAGGGCGGGGAGTAGACGCTCGGCATCTTGAGCCGGCCCGTCTTGTGGTCGCACCCGGGGCCCCAGTCGAAGGCGGCGACCTTGCCCTCCTTGGCGGCGACCGCGTAGGTGATCGGCACCGACGAGCGCGTGGAGGGATGCGTGCTCGCGGTGCTCGTCGCCGTGGTTGACGAGGCTCCGTTGTTCTCGTGCATCGTGGCCGAGACGCCGGCGGCCACCAGTGCGGCCACGATGAGCACGACGGGGACCGCGATGCGCAACCGGCTCACGCGCGGCCAGGGCCGTTCGCTCGGTCGCGGCTCGGGCTCCGGGTCGCTCATGCGGGGTGCACCTCCGTGGTCGTGGCGGCCCGGGCCGAGGTCGGGCCCGAGCGTGAGCGTGCCAGTGGGTCCGAGCCGAGGAAGGCCTCGCCGACCTCGGGCGACTCGAGGACGTCGCGCGGCGGGCCGCTGGCGAGCACGGCGCCGCGGTCCATGGCGACGAGGTGGTCGGCCAGCTCGGCGATGAACGCGATGTCGTGCTCGACGACGAGCATGGTCGCATCGAGCCGGTCGCGCACGTTGCGCAGCAGCTCCACCATGGCCTCCACCTCGCGCTGGGCCACACCCGAGGAGGGCTCGTCGAGCAGCACCACGGTCGGCTGGTGGGCCACCACGGCGGCCAGGTCGACCAGGCGGCGCGAGCCGGTCGAGAGCTCGCCCACCAGGTTGTCGGCGAAGCGACCGAGGCCGAACAGGTCCATGAGCTCGTCGACCCGGTGCATGACGGCCGCCTCGGTCCGCACCTGGGCGGGCAGGCGGAGGACGGCGTTGAACGGGTCGCGCACGTCGGTGAAGCGCTCGAGCGAGACGGCCAACGCGTCCCGCACCGTCAACCCCGAGAAGAGGCGCGAGTCCTGGAAGGAGCGGCCGAGCCCGAGCCGGGCGCGGGCCGACGCCGTGCGGTCGGTCACGTCGACGCCGCTCAGCTCGACGCGGCCCGCGTCGGCGCGGAGGAAGCCCGAGACGACGTCGAAGAGCGTCGTCTTGCCGGCGCCGTTGGGCCCGATGATCCCGACGATCTCGCCGTGGGCGGCGTGCAGCGTGACGTCGTCGAGCGCGGCGTTGCCCCCAAAGGCGATCGAGACGCCGCGGACCTCCAGCTCGTTGCCGCCGGGCGGCGCTCCGGGCGCGGGCGCGCCGGGCCCGCCGAGCGACTCCGACGCCTTCTGCAGGTAGATCGACCACAGGAGCTCGGGGTGCGCCACCAGCTCGTCGGCCGATCCGGAGAACCGCACGGCACCGGCCTCCATGACGTAGACGCGGTCGGCCACCGACACGGCGACGTTCATCGACTGCTCGACGAGCAGGATGGCGGTCCCGGCCTGGCGCATGGACTCGACCGCCCCGAGCAGCTGCTCGACCACGAGCGGGGAGAGCCCGAGCGAGAGCTCGTCGATGAGGAACAGCTTGGGGCGGGTGATGGTCGCCATGGCGAGGGCGAGCATCTGCTGCTGGCCACCCGAGAGGTTCCCCGCCCGCTCGCCCCGGCGCGAGGCGAGCGACGGGAAGGCCGTCATCGCCTCCTCGATCATGTCGGCGTCGCGCTCGCCGCGCCGGCGCCCCTGCCACGCCGCGGCGCGCAGGTTCTCCTCGACGCGCAGGTTGGGGAAGATCCCCTCGCCCCCGGGAACCTGCGCGACGCCGAGCCGAGCGATCTCGTCCGGCGGCCGGTGGGTGATGTCGCGGCCGTCGAAGACGATGGCGCCGTGATCGGCCTCGACCACTCCCCCGATCGCCCGCAACAGCGTCGACTTGCCCGCCCCGTTGGTACCGAGGAGGGCGACGATCTCGCCCTCGCCGACCTCGATCGCCACGTCGCGGAGCACGGTGACCCCGTCGTAGCCCACGCTGAGCCCGCGCACGGCGAGGAGCGGCAGCCTCCCCGCGTGGCGGTCGCGGAGCATCTGGGCCCGGGTGCGCATGGAGGTCCACACGTTCTGGACGTCGCGCTGAATCAGGCCGCCCGCGCTGGCCACGATGAGGCCGCCGACGGTGAAGATGGGCACCAGGATGAGCAGGCCGTAGCGGAACCCGACCGCGTCGCCGATGGCGCCGACGCTCGGGAGCACGAGGAAGCCCGGCAGCACGAAGAGCGCGCCGATGGAGAAGCCCACCGAGCGCACCCGGGACGGGATGGCCAGGGAGAGCGAGGCCAGGACGCCGGGGCCGACGATGGCCAGCGACGCGTCGATGCCGGCGTTGCCGATGAAGGCCAGCGGCACGTTCGGCGCCAGCGCGAACAGGACGGCGAAGCCCGCTGCGATGACCGACGCCACGGCCAGCATGCGGAAGACGAGGCCGATGTCGCGCTTGGCCAGGCGGGTGGCGATCACCGCGCCCACGGCCAGGCCGATGAGGTCGAAGACCTGAATCGGCGCAATGAGGTAGGCGCGCTGCACAGCATCGAGGTGGAACGTCTCCTGGTACTGCAGGGAGGCGAGCGAGGTGAAGCCGGCGATGGCGGCGGCGAGGAAGGGCAGCGCGATGAAGATGCGGCGCAGCACGCCGATCTTCCAGACGGTCCGCCAGGCCTCGCCGAGCGACGGCGGCGCCTCGACGGGGATGTCGACGGCGCTGCCGGTCCCGGTCGTTGCCGCGGCCGGGTCCGGCTCGGGCGCGTCGCCCAGCGGAGCCGGCTCGCCCCGCTCGGAGGCGAGCATCTGCTCGGCCAGCTCGAGCTGCTCGTGGCGCCCCCGCGCGGGCTCGCGCAGCCGCAGGCCGATGACGACGACGATCACGATGGGCACGGCGAAGAAGAAGAAGGGCGCGCGCCACGACCAGACCGAGGCCAGCCCGGCGCCGAGCAGGACGCCGACGATGGCGCCGATGCTGATGCCGGAGCGGTGGGCCGAGTAGATGCGCGGTCGGGCCGGGACGGGGTAGTAGTCGGCCAGCAGCGAGTTGTGCGTGGGGAAGATGACGGCCTGCCCCATGGACACGCCGACCAGCATGATGGTGGCCACCACGACGCCCTGTGACGCGCCGAGGCCGATGGAGAAGGCGGCGCCCACGAGCGCCCCGATCAGCGCGATGCGCACCCGGTTGACGCGGTCGGCCAGCACGGCGACCGGGAGCGTGCAGAGCAGCGCAGCGGCGCCGGCGATGGCGACGATGAGCAGGATGCCGGCGTTGGTGAGCCCGAACGCGTCGCGGATGTTCGGGGTGAGCACGTTGAAGGCGCTCTGGGTAGCCTGGTCCAGCAACTCGATGCCGAAGAGCACCCCGAGGGGGAACAGGGTGACGCCCCCGCCGAGATCGGAGATCCGGTTCGTGAACCTCATGGCGCCAGGGCCGGGTCGACCGGGCCCCGCGCTCCCGGCACGGCCGCCTCCTTGCGCCGGATCAGCGCATCGACGGCCCAGGCCCGCAGGTCGAAGCACAGGCCGGCCAGCCCCCGTGGGAAGAGGATGAGAACGACGAGCACGCCCAGGCCGGCGGGGAAGAGCTGCCAGCTCGGGGGGAGGAAGGTGGTGCTGCCCTCGACCAGCGCGGCGCCGAGGATCGCACCGAGGGCCGAGCCGAGCCCGCCGACGGCCGTCGCGGTGAACACGACCAGGCTGACGGGCACGAGGAACGACGTCTCCTCATAGGACTGGTTCACCACGAGGAAGAGGCAGCCGGCCAGCCCGGCGATGAAGCCGGAGAGCGCGAAGGCGGTCAGCTTCGCCCACAGGACGCGCACGCCGTATCCCGACGCGGCTTGCTGGTTGGTGGGCAGCGCGCGCAGGACGCGGCCGGTCCGGCTGTGCCGCAGGCCCTGCATGGCGACCATCACGAGCACCAGGACGCCGAGGCAGAGCTCGAACACGGAGGACTGCGAGGTGAGCGAGAGCCCGAACAGGTAGGGGATGCCGAGCTGGCCCTGGGGGATCCACGAGAACTCGGCGCGGACCAGGAGGTAGCCCGAGGCGGCGAGGGCGAAGGCGAGCGTGGTGACGGCGGCGAACATGCCGTCGAGGCGCAGTGTCGGGAGGCCCACCACGACCGCGACGGCAGCGGTGACGGCGCCGGCCAGGAGCAGGGCGAGGCTCAGGTCCCAGTGCCAGTCGAGGAGCGCCACCGCCCCGACGGCCGCCCCGACGGCGGCGAAGGACATCTGGCCCAGGCTGACCTGGCCCGACCACCCCGTCAGCACGACGACGGAGCAGCCGACGATGGCGAGCACGACGAGCACCGAGGCGCGGATCAGCTCGCCCGCGCCCATCCAGAGGGGCAGCGTGCAGGCGGCGCCGAAGGCGATCAGGCCGATGGCGGACGTCCCGACCCTGACGTCGGTGAGGTCGCGCGCTGCCGCGGGGAGGTCGCGCACGCTGCCGGCCAGCGCCAGGGTGGACTCGTCCTCGCGGTCGGTGCGGCGCGCCAGGAGCTGGCGCACGACGATGGCGGCGAACACGACGCCGGCCAGGACGGCCAACCCGAGGGCCTGGTTGGTCGGGTAGTTCCACGCCACCCCCTGCTGCAAGATGCCCAGGGCGACGGCCGAGGCGGCGATGACGGGCAGCTCGCTGAAGTTGCCCAGCGCCAGCGCGGCCAGCGCCGTCACGAGCGCGGTCAGCCCGTAGGTCGGGTCGAGCGGGAGGCCGAGGATGGTTGCCTGGAAGAAGATGCTCACGAAGGACAGGACGCCCGCCACCACCCAGGTGACCGACTGCAACCGCCCGACGGGGATGCCGAGCATGGAGGCGCGGTCACGGCGGTCGCCCGCCGCCTGGACCGCGATGCCGACGTCGCTACGGGTGAACCAGGCCCACACCGCGGCCAGGCAGGCCACGGACACGATGACCGCCACCAGGTCGTTGGCGTCGAAGACGACGGGCGCCAGGTGCCAGGCCAGGTGCCAGGGGAAGGTCACCACCGCACTGCCGATCGGGGTCTGGCCCCAGATGCGGGGGATGAGCAGGCTGAGCACGACCAGGAGTTGCGCCAGACCGATGGTCGCCACAGTCAGGATCAGCCGGGGCGAGCGCCGGAAGCGCCGCACCACGAGGAACTCGACGGTGGCCGTCAAGATGACCGACGCCACCAGGCCGGTGGCGAGCCCCACGAAGTAATTGACGCCGGAGAAGGCGACCAGGCCGACAGCCAGGACGGCGGGCGCCGTGCCGAGGTCGCCTTGGGCGAAGTTGATCACCTTGTTCAGGCGGTAGGTCAGCCCCAGTCCGACCGCCATGAGGGAGCCGAGCAGGCCGAGCACGGCGCCCTGGATCCACACCCCCAGCGGCACCGGGAAGAGGATGAGCTGCACGGCGAGCACCGCCGCCACTGACGCGATGGCGGCGACCGCCGTGGCGCTGCGCTCCGGGAGCCCCGCGGCGGCCCTCAGCGACTCAGGCCCTTCTCATCGGGTCATGCCTCGTGCGACATGGCGAACGTGCCCCCCCGGGTAGCTCACTGGCCGATCTGCACCTGCTGGTCCTGCTCGTGGCGGGCCTCAGGGTAGTGGTCCGGCGCTGGCGCGCCAAGGGACCGATCCCGTCGTCGCACACTGCCGTTGTCCCGTAGATGGCCGGAGGTGGGGCCACCGCCACCCTGAGGACGCGCCCGGGGACATCCCCGAGAACTTCGCGACGCACTCAGGGTCGGACCAGGGTCCTGCCGGATTCACGGTCGGGTGGCCTGCCGCCAGGCTGGCAGCATGGGGTCCGCCCTCCATCCCCGAACGACGAAACGAGGCAGTGTGGCGCTCACCGACCAAGCACCCCCCGCGGCGCGGGCGGCCACCCCGGCCGCCCACGCCGTGGACCTGCGCAAGACCTACGGCACCGGGCAGGCGACGGTCCAGGCGCTCGCCGGCATCGACGTCACGTTCGAGCGGGGCCACTTCACCGCCGTCATGGGCCCCTCGGGGTCGGGCAAGTCGACGCTGATGCACTGCATGGCCGGCCTCGACCGGCCCACGTCGGGGGAGGCCTGGGTCGGCGACCTCGACATCGGGAAGCTCGACGACAAGGGGCTGACCCAGCTGCGCCGCGACCGCATCGGCTTCGTGTTCCAGTCCTTCAACCTGATCCCCACGCTGACCGCCGGCGAGAACATCACGCTGCCGGCCGACCTGGCGGGCAAGAAGGTGGACAAGGAGTGGTTCGACTACCTGGTCGGCCAGCTGGGCATCACCGACCGCCTCACCCACCGGCCCACCGAGATGTCGGGCGGCCAGCAGCAGCGTTGCGCCTGCGCCCGGGCGCTGATCAACCGGCCCGACCTGATCTTCGCCGACGAGCCCACCGGCAACCTCGACTCGAACTCCTCCGCCGAGATGCTGGCCTTCCTGCGGCGCTCGGTGACCGAGTTCGGCCAGTCCATCGTGATGGTGACCCACGACCCCCGCGGCGCCTCCTACGCCGACCGGGTGGTCTTCCTGGCCGACGGCAACATCGTCGACGAGATGCGCGACCCCACTCCCGAATCCGTCCTGGAGCGCATCGGCAGACTGGGCGCCTGACGTGTGGCGGGTCACCATCAAGGGGCTGCTGGCCCACAAGCTCCGCCTGGCCCTGACGGGGCTGGCCATCGTGCTCGGCGTCACGTTCATCGCCGGGACCTTCGTCCTCACCGACACGCTGCACAACACGTTCGACACGCTCTTCGGGAACGTCTACCAGAACATCGACTTCCAGGTGCGCGGGGTGGCGCAGTTCGGCAGCGGCGGGACCGCCACGCGCAACCCGGTCCCCGAGACGCTGGTGGCCACGGTGCAGCGCGTCCCGGGTGTGGAGGCGGCCGAGGGCTCGGTGACCGGCTACGCCCAGTACATCGCGCCCGACGGCAAGGCCATCTCCACCGGCGGCGCGCCCACCATCGGCCTCTCCTTCGACCCCAACGCGCAGATCTCCGCGCTCCGGCTCGTCCAGGGCAAGGACCCGGTCACACCACAGCAGGTCGTGATGGACCTCGGCACGGCGCAGAAGTACGGCTTCAAGGTCGGTCAGTCGGTGCGGATCCTGTTGCAGGGGCCGACCCGCACGTTCACCATCGTCGGCCTGGCGCGCTTCGGGACGGCGGACAACCTGGCCGGCGCCACCCTGGCCGCCTTCGCCACCCCCACCGCCCAGGCGCTCATGGGCGAGGTGGGCCGGTTCGACGCGATCAACGTCGTGGCCCAGCCGGGCGCGGACAAGGCCACGGTCCAGCGCGACATCGCGCGGGCGTTGCCGCGCGGCGTCGAGGTGGTCACGGGCCAGACCGTGGTCAACGAGGCGACGACCGCCATCGGCCAGGCGCTCGGCTTCCTCAACACGGCCCTGCTCGTCTTCGCCTTCATCGCGCTCTTCGTGGGCGGCTTCACCATCTTGAACACCTTCTCCATCACGGTGGGCCAGCGCACGCGCGAGCTGGCGCTCCTGCGCATCGTCGGGGCCAGCCGCCGCCAGGTGTTCCGCTCCGTCCTGGGCGAGGCGGCCATCGTGGGGCTGGTGTCGTCGCTGATCGGCCTGGGGCTGGGGGTGCTCGCCGCCATCGGCCTGGAGAAGCTGCTGAGCGGGTTCGGGGTCACGCTGCCGTCGGGACCGCTGGTGTTCGAGGCGCGCACGGTCATCGTCTGCCTCGTCGTGGGCGTGGGGGTGACGCTCGTAGCCGCCATCAGCCCGGCCCGCCGCGCCGTCCGCATCGCCCCGGTGGCGGCGGTGGCGGCCCAGCAGACCGAGGAAGAGGTCCCCTTGCGGCGCCGCTTCACCCGCGGCGGCATCATCACCGTGGTCGGGGTCGCGCTCCTCGCCTGGGGGCTGACCGCGCCGGCCATCGCGCTGGTCGGCCTCGGTGCGGTCCTCATCTTCGTCGGCGTGGCCATGCTGGCCCCCGCCGTGGCGCGGCCCATGTCCAGCGTCATCGGACGCCCGCTCGCCCGCCTGCTCGGCACCTCGGGCCGGCTGGGCCGGGAGAACTCCATGCGCAGCCCCCGGCGCACCGCGCAGACCTCGTCGGCCCTGATGGTCGGGCTCGCCCTCGTCTCGGCCATCGCCGTGTTCGGCGCCTCCCTGTCGCGCTCGGCCACCGCCAGCGTGGACAACGCCATCAGCGCCGACCTCATCGTCTCGACGACGAACAACGCCGGCAACGGGAACTTCAGCGAGTCGGTGCCCCAGGTGGCGTCCTCGGTTCCCGGCGTCACCGCCTCGACCACCGTCTACGGCGACCAGTTCGAGTTCCGCTCCTCCCTCGAGTCCCTCCTCGCCATCGACACCAGGGAGATGTCGCAGACCGTCATCTTGAACACGACGTCGGGCAGCGGTGCCCCCGCGCTCGCCGCCGGCGACCTTCTCGTCGACACGACGACGGCCAACTCGGACCACCTCACGGTGGGCGAAGCGGTCCCGGTGAAATTCGCGCTCACGGGCGCCGAGACCATGCGCATCGGGGGCATCTACCAGCCCAACGCCCTCGTCGGGCACTTCCTCGTCGGCGACGCCTTCTTCGTGCGCCACTTCCAGAACCCGCTCCCCGGCGCGGTCCTGTTGAAGACCGACGGCAGCCCCGGGGTGCAACGGGCGGTCGCCCTCGCCCTCGCCCCCTACCCCAACGTCAAGGTCCAGTCCCGGGCCCAGTTCGAGGCGTCCCAGTCGGCCCAGGTGAACCAGCTGCTCGGCCTGGTCTACGCCCTGCTCGCCCTGGCCGTGCTCATCGCGCTCATCGGCATCGTCAACACGCTCATGCTCTCGGTGTTCGAACGCACCCACGAGATCGGCCTGCTGCGCGCCGTGGGCATGAAGCGGCGCCAGGTCCGCGCCATGATCCGCTCCGAGTCGGTGATCCTCGCCGTGTTCGGCGCCATCATCGGCATCATCATCGGGACGGGGCTGGGCATCGCCCTCGTGTCGGCGCTGCACTCGCAGGGCATCACCAACACCGTGGTCCCGGCCAGGAGTCTGGTGATCTTCTTGATCCTGGCCGCCCTGCTCGGCCTTCTCGCCGCCAGCTGGCCGGCCCGGCGCGCCGCCCGCCTCGACGTGCTGGCGGCCATCGCCGCCGACTGACGCACGGCGTCAGCTGCTGACGCGCCACCTGATGGTCGTGCGCTCGAACGCCTGGTTCGTGAACACGGCGACGTTCTTGCGCAGCGCCTGGTCGAGGTCCTCGAGCGTCTCGGCGCGCGACTTGGTGTAGATGTCGACGAAGAGCACGTCGCCCCAGCCGAGCGAGGCGATCGTCTGGTTCACGCGGAGGCGCTCGTCGGGGTTCGCCACCTCGTCCACGGCGGCCCGCACGGCGCGCTGCAGCGCGGTGTCGCTCATGGTGGTGACCGCGGAGGGGGCCGCCACGAAGGTTTGGCGGCCGTCGGGGACCGGCGACTCCGGGCGCGGGCGCGCACGCCCCCCGAGGTCTGCGGAGCCGGAAGGAGTCACAGCCACTGCCACGTCTGACACGCCGCCCTTTCGATTCAGGACCTAGGTCTATCACTCGTCGCGGATACGGGCGAGGTTGAATGACGTTGTGCGGGATTTGGAACCGCCGGGGCGACGACGGAGGACCCTTCGGTACAGTACCGACATGACGACGACGAAGGCCGACCCGCCCCGGGCCTTCCCCCTGCCGGGGTATCCGATCGTCGTCGGCCCCTTCACGCACGTGGCGGCCGAGCGGGACCGCCTGGCCGCACTGCGCTGGCGCGGCTTCGACGCCCGCATGCTGGGCGCGACGTGCGGGGCGGAGATCTCGGGCGTCGACCTGGCGGGCGAGCTGCCCGACGACGTCGTCGCCGAGCTGCGCCAGGCGCTGCACGACTACAAGGTCATCTTCTTCCGGGACCAGCCCCTGACCCCGGGTCAGCACGTCGCGTTCGCCCGGCGCTTCGGCGAGCTGGAGATCCACCCCTTCCTGGCGTCGAACACCGGGGAGCCCGAGCTGGTGCGCTTCGAGAAGACGGCGGAGGTGGGCGGCTACGAGAATTCGTGGCACCACGACGTGACCTGGCGGGAGTGCCCGTCCATGGGAGCGGTCCTGCACGCGCTCGAGGTCCCGCCGGTGGGCGGCGACACCCTGTTCTCCGACATGTACGCCGCCTACGACTCGCTGGACGAGGCGACGAAGGAGCAGATCGACGGGCTGGACGCGGTGCACGACTTCACCCAGACCTTCGGGCACTCCATGACGGCGGACGAGCGCCGCGCCGCGCAGGCGCAGTACCCCCCGGTCCGCCATCCGGTGGCCTGCACGCACCAGGCCACCGGCAAGCGGCACCTCTACGTGAACCGGCCCTTCGTCAGCCACATCGAGGGGCTGGAGCCCGAGGCGAGCCTCGAGCTCCTCGACCGGCTGTGCCGCCGCGCCGACGCGCCCGAGCACCAGTGCCGCTTCTCCTGGACCCCCGACGCGGTGGCGTTCTGGGACAACCGGGCCGTGCAGCACTACGCCTCGAGCGACTACTGGCCGCAGCGCCGCACGATGGAGCGCGCCTCGGTCATCGGCACCCGCCCGGCCCGCTGAGTCGGGCCCACGCCCGACCGACGCTGCGGGTGGCGGCGGGCGTAACCTCGCCCCATGGCTGGGATCGGCCCGTTCTCCCGTCGCTTGCGAGACCGCCGGGACGACGACCTGCCGCTCCCGGCCGGGCCCGTGTCCAACGGCGAGTTCGTCCCGGCTCCGGCGAGCGCGCGCGACCGGAGCGTCAACGCGCTCATCAGGGCGTCCGTCGACGACGCGGCGCGACGGAGCGGCCTCGACCGCCGGCGCTTCCTGCAGGGGGCGGGGGCGGTGGCGGCGTCCCTGGCCGCCTTCGAGCTCGCCGGCTGTTCGACCACGACGCACCCCGAGGGCATCGCCCATCCGAAGGGAAAGGGTGGGCGCTTCAGCACGCCGGCCCCCACCGACGTCGCCGCCTGCCAGGACGCGCTCGGTGGGAGCGAGTTCGTCTTCGACGTCCACACCCATCACGTCATTCCGAGCGGGGCCTGGGTGCAGAGCGCGCCCGAGACGGTCTCGCTCGTGCTCTCCATGCTGCCGGCGGGCTGCAGCGACACCGACCAGCTCGACTGCGTCGACCGGGCGTCGTACCTGCACGACCTCTTCCTGGCCAGCGACACCACGATGGCCGTGCTGACCGACGTCCCGAACTCGGGGCCGTCCGACGCGCCGATCCCGTTCCCCGAGGCGCTCGGCACCAGGGACATCACGGCGGGGCTCACCGGAGGAGGGGCGAGCCGGCTCCTGGTGGAGAACATCCTCGCCCCCAACGTCGGGCCGCTGTCCGCCACGCTCGACGAGATGTCGGGCGCCGTGGCCGCCGGACCACCGGTCGCCTTCAAGGTGTACACCGCGTGGAGCCCGAGCGGCCAGGGGTACTCGCTCGAGGACCCGGCCATCGGGCTCCCCACCGTGCAGCACGCCCACGACCTCGGGGTGAAGGTGTTCGTGGCCCACAAGGGGCTCCCGCTGGTCAACTTCGATCCCGCCTTCAACCACCCCGACGACATCGTGGCGGTCTCGCGCCAGTTCCCCGACATGCAGTTCGTCGTGTACCACGCCGCCTGGGACCCCTCGCAGGTCGAAGGCCCCTACGACCCCAGCGCCACCATCGGCATCGACACGCTGCTCGCCGCGCTCGACCGCCACGGGGTCCCGCCGAACGACAACGTGTGGGTCGACGTGGCGACGCTGTGGCGCCAGCTCCTCACCATGCCCGACCAGGCCGCCCACGCCATCGGGAAGCTCCTCACGCGGGTGGGCGCGCAGCGGGTCATGTGGGGCACCGACGCCATCTGGTACGGGAGCCCCGAGCCCCAGATCATGGCGATGCGGGCCTTCGAGATCACGCCCCAGTTCCAGGAGGCCTACGGCTACCCGGCGCTCACCGATGAGGTGAAGGCGGACCTGTTCGGCCTCAACGCCGCCTCGCTGTTCGGGGTGGACCCCACGGCCACCCGGTGCGCGCTGACGCAGGACCCGCTCAGCGCCAACATCGCCGAGACGGCCTTCCTGCGCGCCGAGGGCGCACTCCCGTCGCCGTGGCGACCGCACGGGCCGACGACGCGGCGCCAGGTCCTCGACTGGCTCGGCTCGCCCCTCACGAGGTGGACCCCTTCCTGAGGGGCGCCCGCCGGGCACCGGCTACGGCAGCGCCACCACCGCGCCCTGGCGCGCCGAGGCCTGCGCCGCCTCGATGATCTCCGCCGTCAGCACGGCATCGTCGATGTCGACCGGCGGGGGCGCGCCGTCGAGGAGGAACGAGGCCATGCCGGCGTAGAAGAGCCCGTAGGCACCGGGCCGCGTCGGCACCGGCCGGCGCTCGTCGCCGGCGACCAGCTCGCCCCACGAGGACTCCGGCTCCTCGCCCCACCCGGGCCCGCCCGGGGAGTGCCCCGCGACGAGCAGCGCCTCCTGCACGTCCATGCCGCGCTTCACGTAGGCGGCCGTGCCGCCGAGGAGACGGAAGCGCGGCCCGAGGTCGGCCGCGACGGCGCTCATCCACAGGTGGACCCGCGGCCCGTCCGGATACCCGAGCGCGACGAACGCGTCGTCGTCGACGCGGCTGAGGGCGCGCCGCACGGCGAGGTCGGCGTAGACGGACTGCGGCCGGCCGAAGAGCACGACGGCCTGGTCGATCAGATGGGAGCCGAGGTCGTAGAGGAGGCCGGTCCCGGCGCCGGGCCCCGGGCGGTTCTTCCACGCCCGGGGCGGCAGGTCGGGCTGCCAGCGCTCGTAGCGCGACTCGAAGGTGTGCAGCGGGCCGAGGGCGTCGCCGCCGAGGAGGTCGACGACGGTGCGGAAGTCACCGTCGAAGCGCCGGTTCTGGAAGGGCACGACGACGGTGCCGGCGGACGCGGCCATGGCGCGCAGCCCCCGGGTCTCGTCGCTCGTCGGGGTGACCGGCTTGTCGACCACGACCGCGCGGCCCTGCGCCAGCACCGCCCCGGCCACCTCCGCGTGCGAGGCGTTCGGCGTGCTGACCACCACCAGGTCGATGCCGTCGAGCCGGGCCAGGAGCGACCCGACCTCCGGCTCCACCCGGACCCCGGGGTAGCGGGCCTCGGCCTCGGCCCGGCGCTCCGGGTTGGCCGTGACCACCGACACCAGCCGCAGCCGGGGCTCGGCGTCGATGAAGGGGGCGTGGAACACGGCGCCGCCCATGCCGTAGCCGACCAGCGCGACCCCGGCGGCGGCTCCCGGCGCGCTCATCCGATGGGCCTCCTTTCTGCCGTCTTCTCAGGGAATTCCTAGAAAACGTCCTGGACCGGCCCCGTT
>CAYWDQ010000003.1:0-8751 GCA_964457065.1 uncultured Acidimicrobiaceae bacterium
AACGCCGCCGGCCACGACCTCGGCCCGGTGGAGCTCGAACCGACCATCTTCGGCCTCGAGCCCAACCGCGCCGTGCTGCACCAGGTGGTCACCGCCCAGTTGGCCGCCAGCCGGGCCGGGACCCAGTCCACCTTGACGAGGGCAGAGGTGCGCGGCGGCGGTGCCAAGCCGTTCCGCCAGAAGGGCACGGGCCGGGCCCGCCAGGGCTCGAGCCGCTCGCCCTCCATGAGCGGTGGCGGTGTGGCGCTCGGGCCCAAGCCGCGCAGCTACGCGCAGCGCACCCCGAAGAAGATGGTGCGCCTGGCCCTCCTCTCGGCCCTCAGCGACCGCGCCGACATCGGGCGGATCGCGCTCATCGACGACTGGAAGATCACCGGGCCCAAGACCAAGGACGCCGTCACCATTCTGCGCAAGCTCAAGCTGACGGGCAGCGTCCTCATCGTCGTGGCCCACGACGAGGTCGACGTGGAGCGCTCCTTCGCCAACCTGCCCGAGGCGCACACGACCACGTTCGGGGAGCTCTCGGCCCACGACATCCTGCGGGCCGACTGGCTGCTCTTCTCGGACCGCACCCTGCCCACGGCGGTCTCGGACTTCTCGGGGACCCACGTGGTCGAGGTGGCCGAGACGGCGGACACGGCCGACGTGCCGGCGAAGCCCGCCGCGGCGGTCGCGGTCGACGCCGACGCCGAGCCGACCGACGCCGAGGTCGAGGCGCCGGCGGCCGCCAAGCCGAGAGCACGGGCGACCAAGCGCGCCAAGGCGGCCGCAGCGCCCGAGGCCGACGCCGACGCATCGACCGAGGACGGGACCGAGGAGGCCGACGCCGATGCGTGACGCCATGTCCGTGCTGATCCGCCCCGTGGTGTCCGAGAAGAGCTACGCGCTCATGGACAGGAGCGTCTACGTCTTCATCGTGGACCCCCGCGCCACCAAGATCGAGGTGCGCCACGCCGTCGAGCAGGCCTTCGGCGTCCGGGTCACAAACGTCAACACGCTCAACCGCAAGGGGAAGGCGACGCGCAACCGGCGCACCAACGTGAAGGGCAAGCGCCCCGACACCAAGCGCGCCATCGTGACGCTGCACCCCGACGACTCCATCGACCTCTTCGAGCGCTGATCAGGGAATCCCATGCCACTTCGCTCACGCAAGCCCACCAGCCCCGGTCGCCGCTTCCAGACCGTCTCGGACTTCTCCGAGATCACCCGCGACCGCCCGGAGAAGTCGCTGCTCGCCCCCAACCCGCAGAGTGGGGGACGCAACAACCACGGGCGCAAGACGTCACGCCACCGCGGCGGCGGCCACAAGCAGCAGTACCGGATCGTCGACTTCCGTCGCAACAAGGACGGCATCCCGGCCAAGGTGGCGGCGATCGAGTACGACCCCAACCGCAACGCGCGCATCGCGCTCCTGCACTACGCGGACGGCGAGAAGCGCTACATCCTGGCGCCGGCCGGGGTGAAGGTGGGCGACAAGCTCCAGAGCGGCCAGGGAGCGGACATCCGGCCCGGCAACGCGCTGCCCCTGCGCTACATCCCGGTCGGCTCGGTCATCCACAACGTCGAGCTGCGTCCCGGCGGCGGGGGCAAAATGGCCCGCGGGGCGGGCATGAGCATCCAGCTCGTGGCCAAGGAGGGCGTCTTCGCCACCCTGCGGCTCCCCTCGACCGAGATGCGGCGCGTGTCCATCGACTGTCGGGGCACGCTCGGCGTCGTCGGCAACGCCGAGGCCGAGCTGATCAAGGTCGGCAAGGCGGGCCGCAACCGCTGGAAGGGCAAGCGTCCGCAGACGCGCGGTGTCGCCATGAACCCGGTCGACCACCCGCTCGGCGGTGGCGAGGGCAAGTCCTCCGGTGGCCGCCACCCGGTCTCCCCGTGGGGCAAGCCCGAGGGCCGGACCCGGTCTCGCAACAAGAAGTCCAATTCGATGATCGTCCGTCGGCGCCGCACCCGCGGCGCACGGCGATAGGCGAGGGTTGAGGTAGCCATGCCGCGTAGCCTGAAGAAGGGACCGTTCGTCGACGACCACCTGTTGAAGAAGGTGGACGTGCTGAACTCGAGCGGGGACAAGAAGGTCATCAAGACCTGGTCCCGCCGTTCCACGATCATCCCCGACATGGTCGGGCACACGATCGCCGTCCACGACGGGCGGCGCCACGTGCCGGTCTACGTCACGGAGTCGATGGTGGGCCACAAGCTGGGCGAGTTCGCCCCGACCCGGACATTCCGCTACCACGCCGGCCAGGAGCGGGGAGCGCGTCGATGACCGCGACCAAGACCAACGAGCGCCCCGGGACGCGGGCGGTCCACCGCTACAGCGGCATGTCGGCGTCCAAGGCGCGCCAGGTCCTCGACCTGATCCGGGGCCAGGACGTGCAGACGGCCGCCGAGATCCTGACCGGCACCGAGCGCGAGGCGGCCGAGGTCATCGGAAAGGTCCTCGGTTCGGCCGTGGCCAACGCCGCGCACAACGACCAGCAGAACCCCGAGGAGCTCTACGTCTCGGCCTGCTACGCCGACGAGGGCTCGACAATGAAGCGCTGGCGTCCCCGGGCCCGGGGACGGGCCACGAGGATCCGCAAGCGGACCTGTCATATCACCATCATCGTGAGCCGGCTCCCGGCCGACAAGCTCGAGCTGCGCCGCCGCCGCATGGAGGCGGTCAGCGCCAACCGGTCCCGCCGGGTCGACGCCTCACGACGCCGGGCCGACCTGTCCGGCCGGCTGTCGCGCCGCCGGGCCGGCCAGGCGGAGCGGGCGGCTGCGGAGGAAGCAGCCGCTGAGGCGGCGGAGGCGGACGAGGAGATCACCGACCAGGCGCTCGCCGAGGGCGCAGCGCACGACGCCGAGCCCGAGGGGACCGAGGCGGACACGGTGGACGACGGCATCGACGACGAGGTCGTCGAGGACGCGGCAGGCGACGGAGAGTCGGCCGCTGCCGACGAGGACGAGAAGGGCGACGAGTAAATGGGCCAGAAGGTAAACCCCTACGGGTTCCGGCTCGGGATCACGACGGACTGGAAGTCCCGTTGGTTCGAGGAGCGTCACTACCGCGACTTCGTGGTCGAGGACTGGAAGATCCGCGACTACCTGATGACGCAGCTCGAGGCGGCGGCCGTCAGCCGCATCGAGGTGGAGCGCACCCGGGACCGCCTGCGTGTCGACATCCACACGGCCCGGCCCGGCATCGTCATCGGGCGCCGTGGCGCCGAGGCCGACCGGCTCAAGAAGAAGCTCGAAGAGATCACGGGCCTGCAGAACCGGATCCAGCTCAACATCCAGGAGATCAAGCAGCCCGAGCTCGACGCTGCGCTGATCGCCCAGGGCATCTGCGACCAGCTGGTGCGCCGGGTCGCGTTCCGGCGCGCCATGAAGCGCGCCATCCAGACGGTGCAGAAGGCCGGCGCCCAGGGCATCAAGGTGCAGTGCTCGGGCCGCCTCGGCGGCTCCGAGATGTCGCGCAAGGAGCAGTACCGCGAGGGTCGCGTGCCCTTGCACACCCTCCGGGCCGACATCGACTACGGGTTCCGCGAGGCGCGCACCACGTCGGGCCGGGTCGGCGTGAAGGTGTGGATCTACAAGGGCGACATCCTCCCCTACAAGGTCTCCATCGAGGACAAGATCACCCGTGAGGCCGCCATGGCCGTCGGCGAGACGTCGGGCCAGAGCGGCCCGCGCCGGCTCATCACCGCCGGCGGTGGGCGTCGGCGCGCCGAGACCTTCCCGACGGAAGAGGAGCAGGAGGCCGCGATCGGCAATGGCGCGGTGGAGGAGGAGCTCGTCGAGGACGTGCTCGTCGAGCCCGCCGATGCCGATGGTGTCATCGAGGCCGTCACCGAAGCCCCCCCCGAGAACGAGGCCGAGGTCGAGGCCGAGGTCGAGGAGGCGGAGGCCGAGGTGGCCGACTTGCTGCCCTCGCCGACCGAGCCCGACGAGCTGGAGCGCCAGCTGACCCGGGACGAGGAGATGGAGCGCCAGAACCGCCACCAGCACCACGAGGCGCCGCACTTCCGCAAGGAGTCGGACTGAGATGTTGATGCCAAAGAAGGTCAAGCACCGCAAGACGCAGCGGGGACGCCTCACCGGGGCCGCCAAGGGCGGCACGTCGGTCTCCTTCGGCGACTTCGGTATCCAGGCGCTGGAGCCCGGCTGGCTGACGGCGCGCCAGATCGAGGCCGCCCGTATCGCCATGACCCGCCACGTCAAGCGTGGCGGCAAGGTGTGGATCCGGGTCTTCCCGGACAAGCCGGTCACCCAGAAGCCGGCCGAGACGCGCATGGGATCGGGCAAGGGCAACCCGGAGCTGTGGGTCGCCGTCGTGCACCCCGGCCGGATCCTCTTCGAGCTGGCCGGGGTCGACGAGGAGCTGGCCCGCGCCGCCATGGAGCGCGCCATTCAGAAGCTGCCCTTCAAGGCCCGATTCGTCGTGCGTCCCGGGACGCACGGCCACGCGGAAGTGGCGATCTGATGCCGACCGCCCACGACCTCGCCATGCTCGACGGCGACGAGCTGGCCGCCCGGCTGGGCGAGTCCCGCCGCGAGCTGTTCAACCTGCGCTTCCAGCTCGCCACGGGACAGCTCGACAACCCCTCGCGCATCGGACAGGTCAAGCGCGAGGTCGCCCGGATGCTGACCGTGCTGCGGGGGCGCGAGATCCTCGAGGCGGAAGGGGCCTATGTGGCCCCGACCGCGGCGGAGCACGAGGCCGCCCGGGCGAAGCTCGCCGCCGAGGACGCCGAGCGGGAGGAGAAGGCCGCCGCGAAGGTGGCCGCCGCCGAGGCAGAGGCCGAACCGCTGAATCTGCACGACCACGACCACCTGGACGACGACGAAGAGGATGAGGCCTGATGGCCGACGAGACCCCAGACAACGAAACGGCCGTCGAAGAGGCCAAGGCTGCGGCGCAGGACGCCCTCAAGGCGCTCGACGCCGTCGAGGCCGAGGCTGCCGTGGAGCTGCCCGCCCCGGACGACGACGCGGCCGTCGAAGAGGCCAAGGCTGCGGCGCGGGACGCCCTCAAGGCGCTCGACGCCGTCGAGGCCGAGGCTGCCGTGGAGCTGCCCGCCACGGACATCGAGGCCGCGGTGCCCGTGAAGGCTGCGGCCCCGTCGGCGAGTGCCGCGGCAGAGCCGGAGGCCGACGGCTCGCGCGCGAACCGTCGCAAGGTGCGCGAGGGGATCGTGGTCTCCGACGCCATGTCCTCGACCGTGGTGGTGGCCGTCGTGGAGCGGGTGCGCCACCCCAAGTACGGCAAGACGGTGCAGCGCACCAAGAAGCTCTACGTTCACGATGCCGAGGACAGCGCCAAGGTGGGGGACCGGGTCCGGGTGCAGGAGACCCGCCCGCTCTCCAAGCTCAAGCGCTGGCGCCTGACCGAGGTCGTGGAGCGGGCGCGATGATTCAGCAGGAATCCCGGCTCAGGGTGGCCGACAACTCCGGCGCTCGCGAGGTGCTGTGCATCCGCGTGCTGGGTGGCTCGCGCCGCCGCTACGCCAGCATCGGCGATGTGTTCGTGGCCACGGTCAAGGACGCCATCCCCGGTGCGGCCGTCAAGAAGGGCGATGTCGTCAAGTGCGTCGTCGTGCGCACCAAGAAGGAGAAGCGGCGCCCCGACGGGAGCTACATCCGCTTCGACGAGAACGCCGCCGTCCTCATCAACGACCAGCAGCAGCCGCGCGGGACCCGCATCTTCGGCCCCGTCGGCCGCGAGCTGCGCGACAAGAGGTTCATGCGCATCGTGTCGCTGGCACCGGAGGTGCTCTAAATGCGGATCCACAAGGGAGATCAGGTGATCGTCCTGTCCGGCAAGGACAAGGGCAAGAAGGCCGAGGTCGTCCGCGCCATCCCCTCCCGGGAGCGCGTCATCCTCGAAGGCGTGAACGTGGCCAAGCGGCACGCCAAGCCGACCCGGGCCACCCAGCAGGGCGGCGTCATCGACAAGTTCATGCCCGTCCACGTCTCGACGGTGGCCCTGGTCTGCAAGAGCTGCGACAAGCCTACGCGGGCCGGCTTCCGCTTCGAGGACGACGGCGAGAAGGTGCGCATCTGCAAGAAGTGCGGGTCGGTGCTGTGAGCACCGTGATGGCGCCGGCGCGCCCCCGGCTGAAGGAGCGCTACCTCACCGAGGTGCGGGACGGTCTGAAGGACGAGCTCGGCCTGGGCAACGTCATGGAGGTGCCCCGCCTGGAGAAGATCGTGATCAACATGGGCGTCGGCCGCGCCACCCAGCAGGCCTCGCTCATTGAGGGGGCCCAGCGCGACCTCGAGGTCATCACCGGCCAGAAGCCGATCGTGACCCGGGCCAAGACGTCCATCGCCAACTTCAAGCTGCGTGAGGGACAGGCGATCGGGGTCAAGGCCACCCTGCGCGGTGACCGGGCCTGGGAGTTCTTCGACCGGCTGCTCAGCCTGGCCATCCCCCGCATCCGCGACTTCCGGGGCCTTTCGCCCCGCTCCTTCGACGGGCGCGGCAACTACACGTTCGGGGTGACCGAGCAGCTGATCTTCCCCGAGATCGACTACGACAAGATCGACACGACCCGCGGCATGGACATCACCATCGTCACGACCGCACGCACCAACGAGGAAGGACGGGCGTTCCTGGCAGCGTTCGGCTTTCCGTTCCGACAGGAGATCCGGTAGCAACATGGCGAAAAAGGCTTTGATTGAGAAGCAGCGGCGCACCCCCAAGTTCAAGGTGCGCGGGTACACCCGGTGTCAGCGATGTGGGCGGCCGAAGGCCGTCTACCGCAAATTCGGGCTGTGCCGCATCTGCCTGCGCGTCATGGTGCACGCCGGCGAGGTGCCTGGAGTCACGAAGGCGAGCTGGTAGGCGACCATGACCATGACCGACCCCATCGCGGACATGCTCACGCGGATCCGCAACGCCAACTCCGCCATGTTCGACACGGTGCGCATGCCCGGCTCGAAGCTGAAGGAGTCGCTCGCCTCCATTTTGGAGCGCGAGGGCTTCATCGCCGGCTACAAGGTCGAGCCCAACGTCGGCAAGCCCGGCACGACGCTCGAGATCACCATGAAGTACTCGGGCGACCGCACCCGCACCATCGCCGGGATCAAGCGCGTCTCCAAGCCCGGCCTGCGCATTTACGCGCGGGCCGACGGCATGCCGCGCGTGCTCGGCGGCATGGGTGTGGCCGTCGTGTCCACCAGCCAGGGCCTGCTGACCGACCGCGAGGCGCGTCGCAAGCACCTGGGCGGCGAGGTGCTGTGCCATGTCTGGTAGGCCCGTGACCTGTTCCGCCGAGACCCGAGGGGAGGCCTGATGTCGCGCGTCGGACGCTCGCCCATCGCTGTCCCGTCCAACGTGACCGTCACCCTGAGCGGTCCCACGGTGAGCGTGAAGGGCCCCCAGGGGACCCTGGAGCGCCAGCTCCCCGAGGGCATCACCGTCGCCCAGGAGGGTGACACGCTCGTGGTCAGCCGGCCCGACGACGAGCGCCGTCACCGTGCCCTGCACGGCCTGTCGCGCTCGCTCGTGGCCAACATGGTCTCGGGGGTCACCGACGGCTTCTCCAAGGAGCTCGAGATCGTGGGCGTGGGGTACCGCGCCACGGCCAAGGGCCCGGGCGCGCTCGAGCTGGCGCTGGGCTTCTCGCATCCCGTGCTGGTGGACGCGCCGGAGGGCATCACCTTCGAGGTCCCCGTGCCGACGCGCGTGATCGTCAAGGGCATCGACAAGGAGAAGGTGGGCCAGGTGGCCGCCGACATCCGCAAGCTGCGCAAGCCCGAGCCCTACAAGGGGAAGGGCGTGCGCTACGCCGGCGAACGAGTGCTGCGCAAAGCAGGAAAGGCCGCGAAGTAGATGGCACGCACCAGCGACCGCACCCGCCTGCGCCTCCGGCGCCACGACCGTGTCCGCGCCAAGGTGTCCGGCACGGCCGCATGCCCGCGGCTGGCCGTCCACCGGTCGAACCGCCACATTTCGGCCCAGCTCATCGACGACACCACGGGCCACACCCTGGCCGCGGCCTCCTCGGTGGAGCCGGACCTGCGTGCGTCACTGGGCAAGGGCGGTGGCGGTAACGTGACGGGCGCAGAATCGGTCGGGCGCCTGCTCGGCACGAGGGCCAAGGCGGCGGGCATCACGAAAGTGGTCTTCGACCGGGGGGGCTTCGTCTATCACGGGCGGGTCGCCGTCCTGGCTGACGCCGCACGGGCCGAGGGACTGGAGTTCTGAGCATGGTCGACACACAGTACGAAGAGCGCACCATCAAGGTGAACCGGGTGGCCAAGGTCGTCAAGGGCGGCCGGCGGTTCTCGTTCGCCGCGCTCATGGTGGTCGGTGACGGCAACGGCAAGGTCGGCCTCGGCTACGGCAAAGCCAAGGAGGCCGGTCTGGCGGTCCAGAAGGGAATCGAAGAGGCGCGCAAGAACCTCTTCGAGGTGCCCCTGGCCGGCAGCACCATCGTCCACCCCGTCATCGGCGAGAGCGGCGCCGGCAGGGTCCTGCTCAAGCCGGCCGCACCCGGGACCGGCGTCATCGCCGGCGGCGCGGCACGCCACATCCTCGAGATGGCCGGCATCCGCGACATCCTGGCCAAGTCGCTCGGCTCCTCGAACGGGATCAACGTGGCGCACGCCACGATCGCCGGGCTCAAGCAGCTCCGGCGCCCCGACGACGTCGCTGCGCTGCGCGGCAAGTCGGCTGACGAGGTGACCCCCGGCGGCGTCCTGCGGGCCTACCGGGAGCGCAAGCGCGAGACCGACCTGTACTCGGCGGAGGCGCGCTGA
>CAYWDQ010000003.1:8851-74862 GCA_964457065.1 uncultured Acidimicrobiaceae bacterium
GGCCTACCGGGAGCGCAAGCGCGAGACCGACCTGTACTCGGCGGAGGCGCGCTGACGATGGGGCCCATTGCCAGCAACAAGAAGGCGTCGGAGGAGTCCCGCCTGCTCGTCACGCAGACGCGCTCGGCCATCGGCACCAAGCCCAAGCACCGCGGCACATTGCGGGCGCTGGGCCTGCGCGGCATCGGCCAGACCAACGAGCTGCCCGACCGCCCCGAAATCAGGGGCATGATCGCCCGCGTGCCGCACCTGATCAGCGTCGAGGAGGTCGCGAAGTGAAGCTCCACGATCTGGCGCCGCCCAAGGGTGCCACCACGCCCAAGCGCCGCGTCGGCCGCGGTACCGGGGGCAAGGGTCACAAGACGGCCGGCCGCGGCATGAAGGGCCAGAAGGCCCGCAGCACCGTGCCCGTCGGCTTCGAGGGCGGCCAGCTTCCCCTCATGCAGCGCATCCCCAAGCTGAAGGGGTTCACCAACCCGTTCCGCGTCGAGTACACCCCGGTCAACCTGGGCGCCCTGGACGCGCTCGGTGCCGACGAGGTGACGGTGCAGACCCTGGTGGACGCAGGCGTCGTGCGTCCGAAGGCCCTGGTCAAGATCCTCGGTCAGGGCTCGTTGGCCCGGCCCGTGCGGGTCTCGGCCCATGCGTTCTCGAAGGCGGCCGAGGCGGCCATCACCGCTGCCGGGGGTAGCGTCGAGCGGGTGCCGCTGCCCTTCGCCCACGGGCGACCGCCTGCCTCGGGCAATGCCCTGATGAACCGCTAGTGACGACCGCACCGGGACTCAGCTGAGAGGAAGGGCCATGCTCTCCCGGCTCGCCAACATCTTCAGGGTTCCCGACCTTCGCAACAAGGTCGTCTTCACGCTCGCCATCATCGCCCTGTACCAGATCGGGGCCAACGTCCCCGTGCCCGGTGTCAACTGGGCGCGCCTGCAGGGGCTCGAGAGCTCGGCCTCGGCGTCGGGTGTGCTCGGGTTCCTCAACCTCTTCAGCGGCGGCGCCCTGGTCCGGCTGGCCGTCTTCGGCCTGGGCGTCATGCCCTACATCACCAGCTCCATCATCATCCAGCTGCTCTCGACGGTGATCCCCAAGCTCGAGGAGTGGCGGGACCAGGGCGCGGTCGGCCAGAAGAAGATCACCCAGACAACCCGCTACCTCACCGTCGCGCTGGCCGTCATGCAGTCCTCGGGCCTGGTCTACGCCTTCCACGGCCACGACTCCGCCCTGCTCGGAACGAGCGTCGACCTGATCCCGAGCTTCAACTGGCCGCTCGCCCTCTTCATGGTGCTGATCCTCACCGCCGGCACCGCCTTCGTCATGTGGCTGGCCGAGCTGATCACCCAGCGCGGCATCGGCCAGGGCATGTCGATCCTGATCTTCGCCAACGTGGTGGCCGCCATCCCGACCGGGTTCAAGGCCATTTACGAGGAGGGTGGGATCTCCAAGTTCAGCATCATCATCATCGTCTCCCTCGTCCTGCTGGTGGTCATCGTGTTCATGGACCAGGGCCAGCGGCGCATCCCGGTCACGTTCGCCCGAAGGGTCGTCGGCCGGCGCATGTACGGGGGCAGCTCCACCTACATCCCGCTGAAGGTGAACCAGTCGGGTGTGATCCCGATCATCTTCGCCAGCTCCGTCCTCTACATCCCGGTCCTGCTGTCCAACGTCATCCCCTGGAACTGGTTCCAGAACTTCGTGCGCAACAGCCTCACGCCGACGAGCTTCTTCTACATCGCGGCGTACTTCCTGCTCATCGTGATGTTCACCTTCTTCTACGTGTACGTCGCCTTCGACCCCCACCAGCAGGCCGACCTGATCCGCAAGCAGGGCGGGTTCGTCCCGGGCATCCGTCCCGGGCCGCCCACCGAGCGGTACTTCGCGCACATCCTCAGCCGCATCACCGTCGTCGGGGCGATCTTCCTGGGCTCCGTCGCCGTCGTGCCCTCTCTCCTCATGGCGCTCTGGCACCTGAACCGCTTCCCGTTCTACGGGACCACCCTCCTGATCTCGGTGGGCGTCGCCCTCGAGACCATGCGCCAGATCGACAGCCAGCTGATGATGCGCAACTACGAGGGCTTCCTCAAGTAGGCGCTCGTGATTCCCGGGGTCAGGCTCGTGGTCCTCGGCAAGCAGGGGGCCGGCAAGGGGACGCAGTGCGTGCGCCTCTCCCATCACTACGTCGTGCCACACGTCTCGACGGGGGATATGTTGCGCAGCGAGGTCAAGTCGCGCACCTCGCTCGGTCAACGCGCCCAGTCGCTGATGGAGCAGGGCGAGCTCATCCCCGACGACCTCGTCATGGAGATGGTTGGCGCCCGCCTGTCCGAGCGTGACACCACGGGGCGCGGCTTCGTCCTCGACGGCTGCCCCCGGACGACGAGGCAGGCCGAGTCGCTCGAGAAGATCGTCGAGCCCTTCGGCCTCGACCTGGTGATCGACCTGCAGGTCCCCACGACCCTGGTCATGAAGCGCCTGGCCTCCCGCCGCGTCTGCGTGGACTGCGGGGCCAACTACTCGACCGCGGCCCCGCCGCTCGTGAACTGGACCTGCGACGTGTGCGGCGGTGAGGTGGTCCAGCGCGAGGACGACACCGAGGAGGCGATCGGGCGCCGGTTGAGCCTCTACGAGGAGGAGACCGAGCCGCTGCTCACCTGGTACAAGGAGCGCCGCCTCCTGTCCGAGATCAACGGCACCGGCTCCCCGGACGCCGTGACCCGGCGGGTGGTGGGCGCCATCGACGCGCTGCGCCAGCACCTCAAGGAACGCGGCGCCCTGTGAGGCGCAACGAGGCCGAGCTGGCCAAGATGCGCCGCGCCGGCAAGGTGGTGGCGGAAATGCACGAGGCGACCCGCGCCGCCGCCAGGCCGGGTGTCACCACCCTCGAGCTCGACAAGGTCGCCCGTGACGTCCTGGAGCGCCGGGGCGCCACCTCGAACTTCCTCGGCTACCACGGCTTCCCGGCGGTCATCTGCACCTCGCCCAACTCCATGATCGTGCACGGGATCCCGGGCGGCTACGTGCTCGAGGAGGGGGACATCCTCTCCATCGACTGCGGGGCCATCATCGAGGGCTACCACGGTGACGCCGCCTACACCATGGGCATCGGGACGGTCTCCAAGGAGGCCCAGAAGCTGCTCGACGTGACCGAGCGCAGCCTGTGGGCCGGGATCGACCAGCTGACCAGGGGAAATGCCCTCAACGAGGTGGGGCGAGCGGTCCAGAAGGTGGCCGAGGCGGCCGGGTTCAGCGTGGTGCGCGAGTACGTCGGCCACGCCATCGGGACGGCCATGCACGAGCAACCCCAGGTGCCGAACTACTGGCCCGGCACCCGGGGGCCGATGCTCAAGACGGGCAACGTCTTCGCCATCGAGCCCATGGTCAACGTCGGCTCTCCCGAGACCGTCCTCCTCGACGACGGCTGGAGCGTGGTCACCGCGGACGGGAGCCTCTCGGCCCACTTCGAGCACACCATTGCCGTCACCCCCGACGGCCCCGAGGTGTTCACAATCCCCTAGCCTGGGCCCCTCCGGGGGCATGGACCACGCCGTGGGGCGGCTGATCCCGGCCTCGACCAGCCGGAATCGGGCCTCGGGCTGGATTTCGGCGCCGGATGCGGTAGAATCTTCTGCTGGCTCTGGGCCTGGTTCGCTCCCGCGGGAACGGACGGGCCGGCGGCCACGCCCGAATCCGCCCCGTTCCGGCCTCGCGCCAGCGGTGCGCTCGGGGCAGCACCCAAGAACGAAAACCAGGAGAGAGTCACCTGCCCAAGCCCAAGGAAGATGCCATCGTGCTGGAAGGCACGGTGGTCGAGCCACTGCCCAATGCAATGTTCCGTGTCGAGCTGGAGAACGGACACAAGGTGCTGGCACACAGCTCGGGGAAGATGAGGATGCACCGCATCCGCATCCTTCCGGGGGACAAGGTCCAGGTGGAGATCACTCCGTACGACCTCAACCGGGGTCGCATCACCTATCGGTACAAGTAGGACGGGGAGTCAAGTGAAGGTTCGGCCGAGCGTGAAGCCGATCTGCGAGAAGTGCAAGGTCATCCGGCGCCGCGGTGTGGTGCGCGTGATCTGCGACAACCCGCGTCATAAGCAGCGGCAGGGTTAGGGAGAGGAAGGACGCATGGCCCGAATTTCTGGGGTGGACATCCCGCGTGAGAAGCGGCTCGAGATCTCGCTGACCTACATCTACGGCATCGGCCCGACGCTGTCGACGCAGATCTGCGAGGCGACCGACGTGAACCCGTCGACCCGCGTCCGTGACCTGACCGACGAGGAGGTCGCCCGGCTCCGCACCTACATCGACACCAACTTCCGGGTCGAGGGTGACCTGCGCCGCGACGTCTCCCAGGACATCAAGCGCAAGATGGAGATCAACTGCTACCAGGGCGTGCGGCACCGCAAGGGCCTGCCGGTCCACGGTCAGCGCACGCACACCAACGCCCGCACCCGCAAGGGCCCCAAGAAGACGGTGGCCGGGAAGAAGAAGGTGAAGAAGTAGTGGCCAAGCCCGCCAAGCCCGGCGCCCGGCGTCCCCGCCGCAAGGAGCGCAAGAACGTCGCCTACGGCGTCGCCCACATCAAGAGCTCGTTCAACAACACGATCGTCTCCATCGCCGACCCCGAGGGCAACGTCCTCGCCTGGGCCTCCGCCGGCAACGTGGGCTTCAAGGGGTCGCGCAAGTCCACCCCCTTCGCCGCCCAGCTGGCCGCCGAGGCGTGCGCCAAGCGGGCCATGGAGCACGGCGTGCGCAAGGTCGACGTCCTCGTGCGCGGGCCCGGCTCGGGCCGGGAGACCGCCATCCGCTCGCTGGCCGCCGTCGGCATCGAGGTGGTCGGCATCAAGGACGTCACGCCGATCCCCCACAACGGCTGCCGCCCCAAGAAGCGGCGCCGGGTCTAGGCCCACAAGGAAGAGGAACCACACCCCATGGCTCGATACACCGGTCCCGTCTGCCGACTCTGTCGGCGCGAGCGGACCAAGCTGTTCTTGAAGGGCGAGCGCTGCTACTCGCTCAAGTGCCCCGTGTCCGAGGCGGTCACGGACCGCCACAGCCGCGCCTACCCGCCCGGCGAGCACGGCCGCGACCGGATGCGCCAGGGCTCCGAGTACCTGGCCCAGCTGCGCGAGAAGCAGAAGGCCCGCCGGATCTACGGGATCTTGGAGAAGCAGTTCCGCAACATGTACGAGGAGGCCAACCGCCAGCCGGGCATCACCGGTGAGAACCTCCTGCGCAACCTGGAGCTCCGCCTCGACAACGTGGTCTTCCGGGCCGGCTGGGGCGCCAGCCGCCGCCAGGCCCGCCAGTTCGTGCGCCACGGCCACGTCCAGGTCAACGGCAAGCGCGTCACCATCCCGAGCTACCGGGTCCGCAAGGGTGACAAGGTCGTGCTGCGCGAGGCCACCCGACAGAACTTCCTGGTCCGCCGGAACATGGACACCCTGGAGCGCCAGACACCGGCCTGGCTCGAAACCGGCGACGCCGGCTTCTCGGTGGCCGTCCTCAACCCCCCACTGCGAGAGCACATCGACGAGCCCGTCCAGGAGCAGTTGATCGTCGAGCTCTACTCGAAGTAGCCCCGTCCCCAGCAACAGGAGTCCCACCATGTTGATTTTCCAACGGCCGACCGTCGAAGTCCTCGACGAGGAGCTGCACAACCGCCAGCGTTTCGCCATCGGCCCGCTCGACCCCGGCTTCGGCACCACGCTCGGCAACTCGCTGCGCCGTACGCTGCTCTCGTCCATCCCGGGCGGTGCGGTGACCCAGCTCCGCTTCGACGAGGCGCTGCACGAGTTCACGACGCTCCCGGGCGTCAAGGAGGACGTCACCGACATCATCCTGAACCTCAAGGACCTGCTGGTCCGGGTCAACTCGGACGAGCCGCTGACGCTCCGCCTCGACGTGCGCGGCCCGGCCGACGCCACGGCAGCCGACCTGCAGCTGACGTCCGACGTCGAGGTGCTCAACCCCGACCTGCACATCGCCTCCATCAACGCCAAGGGCCGCCTGGCCGTCGACGTGACGGTGGAGCGCGGACGCGGGTACGCGTCGGCCGACAAGAACAAGCGCTCGACGACGATCGGGGTCATCCCGATCGACTCCATCTTCTCGCCCGTCCACCGGGTGACCTTCGACATCGAGCCGGTGCGGGTGGAGCAGTCGACCAACTACGACCGGCTCGTGCTCGACATCGAGACCGACGGGACGATCTCACCCCGGGAGGCCCTGGCCTCCGCCGGTGCCACGCTGCGCAACCTGGTCTCGCTCGTGGCGGACCTCGAAGAGGCGCCGCAGGGCCTGGAGCCCGGCGACGTCGGCACGACGACCAGCGGCTCGCCGGACCTGGACCTGCGCATCGAGGAGCTCGACCTGTCCGAGCGGCCCCGCAACTGCCTCAAGCGGGCCCAGATCAACACGATCGGCGAGCTGGTCGAGCGCACCATGGAGGACCTCCTCGCCATCACCAACTTCGGGCAGAAGTCGGCCGACGAGGTCGTGCAGCGCCTGGACGAGCGCGGGCTGTCGCTCCGCACGAGGGACTGACCGGCGATGCAGGCAACCCCCAAGCGCGGTCGCCGGATGGGCGGATCCTCGGCGCACCAGAAGGCCATGCTGGGCAACCTGGTGGCCTCGCTCATCGCCGCCGAGTCCATCGTGACCACCGAGGCCAAGGCGAAGGCGCTGCGCCCGGTGGCCGAGAAGTGCGTCACCGCGGCGCGCAAGGGCGGCGTGGCCCAGCACCGCAACGTCGTCGCGCTGATCCGGGACAAGGACATGACCCACAAACTGTTCGAGGAGATCGGGCCGCGCTACGCGGATCGGCCCGGCGGCTACACCCGCATCCTGAAGCTGGGCCCGCGCCCCGGTGACAACGCGCCGATGGCACGGATCGAGTTCGTCTAAGGGTGGAGCAACCCGCCGGCGCTGCGCTGCAGCGCTGGAGGCTCCTGATCGCCTACGACGGTGCGGCCTTCCGGGGCTTCGCCGTGCAGCCCGAGGTCCCGTCGGTGGCCGGCGCGCTGCGCCTGGCCCTCGAGCGCACGGCACGCATGGGCGGGCCGCCGCAGGTCACCTGCGCCGGCCGCACCGACGCCGGGGTGCACGCCCGCGGGCAGGTCGTCCACGTCGACCTGCCGGACATCCCCTACGACGGGCCCGGGCTGGCCCGGGCGCTCAACCGCCAGCTCGCCCCCGAGGTGGTCGTGCGCCGGGCTGAACCGGTCGGGCCCGAATTCGACGCCCGCCGCTCCGCCACCGGCCGCACCTACCGCTACCTGGTCTGGAACGCGCCCGCCCCCGACCCGCTGCTGGCGCCCCTGGCCTGGCACGTGCGCGACCACCTGGACCTCGGCTCCATGCGCACCGCCTCCGACGTGCTGCTCGGCACCCACGACTTCCGGTCCTTCTGCCGCCGGCCCCCGGGGACGGACCCCGCCGAGCCGATCGTGCGCCGGGTGAGCAGGGCCCGCTGGAGCGTCGACGAGGGGCCCGAGGCGACCGACGCCCGCGGCGAGGGCGAGGCGCGGCTCCTGCGCTTCGAGATCGAGGCCGGGGCCTTCTGCCACCAGATGGTGCGCTCCCTGGTGGCCAGCCTGGTCGAGGTCGGCCGGGGCCGGGAGAACGCCGCCGGCCTCATGGAGCGCCTGCGGGCCGCCACCCGCCACCGCATGGCCGATCCCGCGCCCGCCCACGGGCTGTGCCTCGTCTCGGTGGCCTACGGGGGCCTCGAGGGGGGCGGGCAGGGCGGTCCGGCCGCCGGAGCCGGTCCGGCCTGAGGGGGCGGCGGCCCGCCCGGAGGGGAGCGGCTTGCTCCCCCTCTCCAGGCGCCCTATCCTGGTAGATCGGCTCGCGGGATCCCCGGGAGCCCTGAGCCCGCTCTCCGAGGCGTGCGCTCGTTCACCACGCGGAAGCGAAAGATCGGTCTTGTGCGCACATTTTCACCGAAGGTCACCGAGATCCAGCGAACCTGGTACGTCGTCGACGCCGATGGCCTCGTGCTCGGCCGCCTCGCCTCGTCCGTGGCCGCCATCCTGCGCGGCAAGCACCGCCCCTACTTCGCACCGCACGTCGACACCGGCGACCACGTGATCGTGGTCAACGCCGACAAGGTGGTGCTCACCTCGAGCAAGGCCGAGGCCAAGATGGCCTACCGCCACAGCGGCTACCCCGGCGGCCTCCGGGCCACCAGCTACGCCGAATTGTTGGAGGAGCACCCCGACGAGCTGATCCGGCGCTCGGTGCGCGGCATGCTGCCGAAGAACACCCTCGGCCGCCAGATGCTGGGCAAGCTCCAGGTCTACGCCGGCCCGGATCACCCCCACGCCGCCCAGAAGCCCGAGCCTCTCGAACTGCCCGAGGCCCGCCGGGCCGGCTGAGCCCGCGCACCAAGGAAGGACACCACCACCGCAATGCCCGTACCACTGAGCCAGACCACCGGTCGCCGCAAGCAGGCGGTCGCGCGCGTCCGCTTCCGCCCCGGCCAGGGCGCCATCACCGTCAACAAGCTTCCGATCGAGAAGTACTTCACCTCGGCGACGCACCGCATGCTCGTGACCGAGCCGCTGCGCGTGACCAACACGGCGGAGTCCTACGACATCGAGGCCACGATCGACGGAGGCGGGATCTCGGGCCAGGCCGGCGCCATGCGCCTCGGCATCGCGCGCAGCCTCTGCGAAATGGATCCCGAGCTCCGTGGCGCGCTCAAGCGCTCGGGCCTCCTCACGCGCGACGCGCGGGAGAAGGAGTCCAAGAAGTACGGCCTGAAGAAGGCCCGCAAGGCGCCGCAGTACTCCAAGCGGTAGCAAGCGAAACGCGAATGGCGCCGGCCCGCTTCGGCACCGATGGCGTGCGCGGGGTCGCGAACGAGGAGCTGACCGCCGAGCTGGCGCTCGCCCTCGGACGTGCCACCGCCCGTGTCCTCCCCGCCCCGACCTTCGTCGTCGGGCGCGACACGCGGCGCTCCGGGCCGCTCCTCCAGGCTGCCTTCTCGGCGGGCCTGGCCACCGAAGGGGCCGACGTCGTCGACCTGGGCGTCCTGCCGACCCCCGGTGTCGCTGCGGTGGCCGAGCAACGCAAGGCGCCCGGCGCCGTCATCTCGGCTTCGCACAATCCCTTCGGTGACAACGGCATCAAGCTGTTCAGCCGCTTCGGCACGAAGCTGCCCACCGATGTGGAGTGCGAGATAGAGCGTGAGCTCGACGGCGTGCTCAGCGACCCCGACCGCCCACCGCGGCGCCCCACGGGCCACGGCGTGGGTCGGATCGCGACGGACCCGGGCGCGATCGAGGTGTACCGGCACCACCTGCTGGCGGTGACGGAGGGCCGCCGCCTCGACGGCCTGCGCATCGTCATCGACTGCGCCAACGGCGCGGCCAGCGAGATCGCACCCTGGGTGCTCGCCGAGCTCGGCGCGTGGGTCACGGCGTTGCACGACTCGCCCGACGGGGACAACATCAACGAACGGTGCGGCTCGACGGACCCGGCCCAGCTCTCGCTCGCCGTGGTGGAGCACCAGGCAGACATCGGCCTGGCGCTCGACGGCGACGCCGACCGGGTCATCGCGGTCGACCACACCGGCAGCATCATCGACGGCGACGCGCTCCTGGCGCTCTTCGCCCTCGACCTCGCCGAGCGGGGGCGGCTGGCCGGCAACACGGTCGCCGTCACCGTCATGACGAACCTGGGCTTCCGCCTGGCCATGGAGGGCCGCGGCATCGCCGTGCGCGAGACCGACGTGGGGGACCGCCACGTGCTGGCCGCCCTCGACGCCGACGGGCTGAGCCTGGGCGGCGAGCAGTCGGGCCACATCATCTTCCGCTCGCTGTCGACCACCGGCGACGGCATCCTCACCGGCATCGCGCTGGCCGACCTGGTGCTGCGGGCGGGCCGCTCCCTGGCCGGCCTCTCGGTGGGGCTGGTCGAGCGGGTGCCCCAGCGCCTGGTCAACGTGCCCGTCTCCCAGCCCGAGCGGCTGGCCGACTGCGCCGAGGTGTGGGAGGCCGTGGTGAAGGCCGAGGCCGAGCTCGGCCACGAGGGCCGGGTGCTGCTGCGCCCGAGCGGCACCGAGCCGGTGGTGCGGGTGATGGTCGAGGCGCGGGCCGAAACCCAGGCCGACGCGGTGGCCGCCCGGCTCGCCGGCGTCGTGGAGGCCGTGCTGGGACAGATCGAGCCGCAGGCGCCCAGGTAGCCTGGTCCACTATGTGCGGCATCATTGGCGTCACCGGCGAGGCCGACGCCGTGCCGCTCCTCCTCGGCGCCCTGCACCAGCTGGAGTACCGGGGCTACGACTCGGCCGGGGTGGCCATGGTGGTCGACGGGGGCGTCTGGAGGGCGCGGGCCGCCGGCGGGACCGAGTCGGTCGCCGCCCTCGCCGAGCTGACGCAGGACGCGCCCACCGGCCACGCCGCCGCCATCGGGCACACCCGGTGGGCGACCCACGGCAGCCCCACCGCCGAGAACGCCCACCCCCACGTCGACTGCACCGGACGCATCGCCCTCGTCCACAACGGGATCATCGAGAACCACGCCGAGCTGCGGGCGGAGCTCGTCGCCGGCGGGCACACCCTGACGTCGGCCACCGACACGGAGGTCATGGCCCACCTGATTGAGCAGGGGATGGCCGCCGGCGCGTCCCTGGCGGAGGCCACCCGCGCCATGCTGCGCCGGGTGCGCGGCGCGTTCTCCATCGCCGTCATCTCCGCCGACGAGCCCGACACCATCGTCGCCGCCCGCCGCTCCACTCCACTCGTGCTCGGGCTGGCCGACGGCATGGCGCTCTTGGCGTCGGACATCCCCGCCCTCATCGGCCACACCCGCCAGGTCTTCGCGCTCTCCGACGACGAGCTGGCCGTCCTCACTCCCGGGACGCTGACGGTGACCACGCTCGACGGGGCGGTGGTCGAGCCCGAGCGGCTCACGATCAGCTGGGACGTCGAGGCGGCCCAGAAGGGCGGCTACGAGGACTTCATGTCCAAGGAGATGCACGAGCAGCCGCTGGCCGTGGCGGACACGCTGCTGGACCGGCGTGGAACCGGCGGAGAGCTGATCCTCGACGAGATGCGACTGAGCGCCGACGACCTGCGCCGCATCGACAAGGTCTTCATCGTCGCCTGCGGCTCCAGCTACCACGCCGCGCTCGTGGCCAAGTACGCCATTGAGCACTGGGTCAAGGTGCCGGCCGAGGTCGACATCGCGAGCGAGTTCCGCTACCGCGACCCGGTGCTGAACGAGCGCACGCTGTGTGTGGGTGTCTCCCAGTCCGGCGAGACGCTCGACACGTCCGAAGCGATGCGCGAGGCGAAGCGGCTCGGGGCCAAGGTGCTGGTGGTCTCCAACGTCGTCGACTCCTCCATGGCACGGGCGGCCGACGGTGTGCTCTACACGCGGGCGGGGCCCGAGATCGGCGTGGCGTCGACGAAGTGCCACCTGGCCCAGATCGTGGCGCTCGAGGTGCTCGGCCTGTACCTGGCGCAGATCCTCGGCACCCAGCCGGCGGCGGAGATCAACGAGATCCTCAACGCCATGGACGTGTTGCCGGGGCTGGTGAGCGAGGCGCTGTCCCGCGTCGGCGACGTCGACGACGTGGCGGCCAAGCTCACCGACGCCCGCGACTTCTTCTTCCTCGGGCGCCACGTCGGGTACCCCGTCGCGCTCGAGGGCGCGCTGAAGCTGAAGGAGCTGGCGTACCTGCGGGCGGAGGGCTACCCGGCCGGCGAGCTCAAGCACGGGCCGATCGCCCTCATTGAGCCGGGCACCGTGGTCGTCGGCATCGCGACCCGCAATCCACTGTGGGAGAAGATGCTGTCCAACATCGCCGAGGTGCGCAGCCGCGGTGCCACGGTCGTGCTGGTGGCCGACGACGGCGACGACGAGTCGGCCGCCGCGGCGGACCACGTGCTCTGGGTCCCCCCGACCTACCCGCTCCTCGCGCCGGTGGTCGGCGTGGTGCCGCTGCAACAGCTGGCCTACCGGTTGGCCCGCCTGCACGGGCACGACCCTGACCGCCCGCGCAACCTGGCCAAGACGGTGACCGTCGAGTGAGCCCGATCGTCGGCGTCGGGGTCGACGCGGTCGACGTGGCGCGGTTCCGCCGCCTGCTCGACCGCCGCCCGCGTTTCGCGGCGCGTTGCTTCACCGCATCCGAGCAGTCCGACGCGACCGGATCGGCCGACGTGGCCCAGAGCCTGGCGGCGCGCTTCGCCGCCAAGGAGGCGGTCATGAAGGCGCTGGGCACCGGCATCGGCGGCTTCGCTTTGACTGACGTCGAGGTCCGCCGGACGACGGGGACGGGCGCCACCCGCAACGCCCCCTTCCTCGTGCTCCACGGCACCGCCGCCGAGCTGGCCGGCGCCCAGGGCGCGGGTCGGTTCCACCTCTCGCTGACCCACACCGACGGAGTGGCCATCGCGTTCGTCGTCGCCGAGCGGGCGCGGGCAACCTCGTGCGCCCCGTCCTGACCCGCGACGAGATGCGGGCCGCCGACGCGGCGGCCCTGGACGCGGTCCCCCACGAGACCCTGGTGGCCCGCGCCGGCACGGCGGTGGCCCATGCCGCGCTGCGGATGCTGGGCGGCGCCTACGGCCGGCACATCGTGGTGGTGGCCGGCAAGGGCAGCAACGGCGCCGACGGGAGGGTCGCCGCCTCGGTGCTGGCCCGGCGGGGGGCGCGGGTGCGTGTCCTCGAGGCCGCCGACGCGCCGGGCGCGATGGTGCTGCCGCCCTGTGACCTCGTCGTCGACGGCGCCTACGGCACCGGGTTCCGGGGCTCCTACGACGCCCCGGCCGCGCGCGCCGGTGCACGGGTGCTCGCCATCGACATCCCCTCCGGCGTCGACGCCGACAGCGGCGAGGCGCCCGGGGACGCCGTGCAGGCCGACCGCACCGTGACCTTTGCCGCGCTGAAGCCCGGGCTGCTCCAGGGCGACGGGCCGCGCCTGAGCGGCACGGTAGAGGTGGCCGACATCGGGATCGGGTTCCCCACGCCGCGGGCACTCCTCGTCGAGGACGCCGATGTCGCCGCACTGCTGCCGGCACGGCCCCGCCAGGTCAACAAGTGGACGAACGCCGTCGGCGTGGCGGCCGGCTCGGCGGGCATGGAGGGTGCCGCGATCCTGTGTACCCGGGGCGCCATGGCCGCCGGTGCGGGCATGATCCGGCTGGGCTCGCCCGGAGACCCTGCCGCTGCGTGGCCGACCGAGGTGGTGCGCATGCGCCTGCCGGCCGTCGGATGGACGGGCGCCTTCCTGGACGCCACCGCCAAGTGCAAGGCCGTCGTCGTCGGGCCCGGGCTCGGCACCGGCGACGCCGTCGCCGGTGAGATCCGGGCCCTGCTGGCGGCCGTGCCCGTGCCGTTGGTGATCGATGCCGACGCGCTCACGGCGCTGGGTGACGCGGCGTCGGCGCGCACGCTGCTCGACGGGCGGCACGCCGCGAGCATCCTCACCCCACACGACGGCGAGTACGCCCGCATCGCCGGCTCGCCGCCCGGCGGGGACCGCCTGGACGCGGCCCGCCGGCTGGCCGCCGCCACGGGTGCCGTGGTGTTGCTCAAGGGCCCCCTCACCGCCGTGGCCTCTCCCGCCGGCGCGGCTGCGGCGCCCGACGTGCTCCTGGCTGCCGCCGGTGGTCCCTCTCTGGCCACCGCCGGCAGCGGCGACGTCCTGTCGGGCATCATCGCGGCCTTCTGCGCCCGCGGGCTCGGCGCCTTCGAGGCGGCGGCGCTGGGCGCGCACGCGCACGGGCGGGCGGCGTCGCTGGGCCCGTCACAGGGCCTGGTGTCCGGCGAGCTGCCGGGCCTGCTCGCCGAGCTGCTGTCCTCGCTGCTCGAGCCGGACACCGGGGAAGGGGACGTCGGTGGCTGAGGGCGCGCCGATGCGGCTCGTGGTGCCGGACCCCGCGGACGAGGACGCCGCCGTGACGATGGCCCAGGGGCGCTCGCGTCCGGCCTGGGCCGAGATCGACCTCGCCGCGGTGAGCCACAACGCCGCGGTGCTGGCGCGGCTCGTGGCGCCGGCCGAGCTCTGCGCCGTGGTGAAGGCCCACGGGTACGGGCACGGAGGGCCCGCGGTGGCCCGCGCCGCTCTGGCCGGTGGTGCGCAGCGGCTCGCCGTGGCACTGGTCGACGAGGGCGTCGAGCTCCGCCGGCACGGCGTCGACGCGCCCGTCCTGCTGTTGAGCGAGTGCGGCCTCGACGCCGTCGACACGGCGCTGGCCTATGCGCTCACGCCGACCCTCTACTCCGCCGACGCCATCGAGGCCTTCGGCGCCGGCGCCCGGGCGTCGGGCCGGCGCAGCGCGGTCCACGTCAAGGTCGACACCGGCATGCACCGGGTCGGCGTCGCGCCCGGGGAGCTGGCCGAGACCCTCGCCGCGGTGAGGCGCGAGCCCATGCTGGTCCTCGAGGGCATCTGGACGCACCTGCCGGTGGCCGACGGCGAGCACGCAGAGGACCGGGCGTACACCGAGGCGCAGCTCGGTCTCTTCGACCGGCTGGTCGCCGAACTGGCGACTGAGGGCGTGACCGCCCCCGTCCTGCACGCCGCCAACACGGCGGCCGCCATCGCCTTCCCGCTCTCGCGCTACGACATGGTGCGCTGCGGCCTCGGACTCTACGGGTACCTGCCGGGCGGCACCGTGAAGGCCGCCTTCGACGCGCAGGCGGGTGGCGAGCGGCTGCGCCCGGCCATGTCGCTCAAGGCGCGCGTGGTCGCGGTGCGCACCTTGGAGGCAGGGGAGCGCCCCTCCTACGGCCGGCTGCGCCCGCTACCGGCGCGCTCGCTGGTGGCGACGGTGCCCATCGGCTACGCCGACGGGGTGCCGCGGGCCCTCTTCGGCGCCGGCTACGAGGTGCTCATCGGGGGGGTCCGGCGCCCGCTGGCCGGAATGGTGACGATGGACCAGATCGTCGTCGACTGCGGCGGCGACCACTCGGTGCGCCCCGGGGACGAGGTCGTGCTGCTCGGCCGGCAGGGTGACGAAGCGGTCACGGCGGACGACTGGGCGGCCATGCTGGGGACGATCAGCTACGAGGTCGTGTGCGGCGTGGGCCCGCGGATGCCCCGGGTCCTTGTCAACCGCCCCGATGCGCCCGGTGCCTGACGCCGACGTCCTCGAGCGCCTGCGCCTCACCGCGTCGACGTGCACCAGGTGCGCCCTCGCCGAGGGGCGGACCCAGGTCGTCTTCGGCGTGGGCGACCCCGGGGCCGACCTGCTCTTCGTGGGCGAAGGCCCCGGACGCGAGGAGGACCTGGCGGGGGAGCCGTTCGTCGGCCGCTCGGGCAAGCTGCTCGACCGCCTGATGTGGGAGGAGATCGGCCTCACCCGGGCCGAGTGCTACATCGCCAACGTGGTCAAGTGCCGGCCGCCCAACAACCGGGACCCGGCGCCCGGCGAGATCGAGGCGTGCCGCCCGTATCTCGCCGAGCAGATCTCCGTGATCGACCCCCTGGTCATCGTGACGCTCGGCAACTTCTCCACCAAGCTCCTGCTCCAGACGACACGGGGCATCCGCGAGCTGCGCGGCCAGGTATTCGAGCGCGGCCGGGCCCGCCTCGTCCCGACGTACCACCCCGCGTACGTGCTGCGGGCCGGCGGGGAGGCCATGGCCGAGATGCGGGCCGACCTCGTCCGGGCGAAGCGCCTCGTGGCGGCGGGCCGGGCGTGACCTGGCCCGTCGAGCGCACGACCGACTCGCCGTCCGCCACGAGGGAGCTGGCCGGACGGCTGGCCCGCCTGTGCCGCGCCGGGGACGTGGTGCTCCTGGTGGGCGACCTCGGCGCCGGCAAGACGGTCTTCGCCCAGGGGTTCGCTGCCGCACTCGGGGTGCCGGGCCCGGTGACCAGCCCGACGTTCGCGCTGGTGCGCCACTACCGCTGCGGCGCGGGCAGCCCCGTGGGGGGCCTCATCCATGCCGACGTGTACCGCACGGGGTCGGTCGACGAGATCGCCGACCTGGCTCTGGCCGAGTTGGTCGAGGAGGATGCCGTCGCCGTCGTCGAATGGGGTGACCTGGCCGCGCCAGCGTTGGGGGAGAGCGCGCTCGAGGTGACGCTGGCCGTCCCCGACGCGCTCGGGGCGCCCGAGCGGCGTGCCGTCTCGGTCGTGGGGAGGGGTCGCTGGGCCGAGCGGGCGGACGAGGTGGCCGACGTGCTGGCGCCCGTCCCCGAGCGGCGGGCACCGTGAGCAGCCTGGTCCCGACCGCTCCCTTCGCCCTCGTGGCGATCGAGACCGCCACCGAGACGGTTGGCGTGGCGGTGCGGACGCCCACGGGCGTCCAGGCCGAGTTCGCACTGACAGGCCGCCGCCGCCACGTCGAGACGCTCACGCCCGCCCTCGAGCACCTGCTGGCACAGGTCGGCCTGACCCCGGCCGAGCTGGGGGTCGTGGCCGTGGACATCGGCCCGGGGCTCTTCACGGGCCTGCGGGTGGGCGTGGCCGCCGCCAAGGGGCTCGCCCAGTCGCTCGGCATCGGGGTGGTCGGCGCCACCAGCCTCGACATCCTCACCGCGGGTGCGGCGGCGGCGGGCCACCGGGGTCTCGTGCTGGCCTGCGTCGACGCGCGCCGGGCGGAGGTCTTCGCGGCCGTGCGCCAAGTCGGGGAGAGGGGGGAGGTCGTGGCGGAGCCGATGGCGCCCGCCCTGTGCGCGCCCATGGACCTGGCGGTCGCGCTCGACGGCCTGGGCGGCGCCCCGGTGCTCGCGGTCGGCGACGGCGCCGAGCGCTACCGCGCCGTCCTCGAGCCGGTGTCCGGCGTCCGGGCCACGGCGCCCGCACTGGCGTTCCCGCCCCCGGCGGCCCTCCTGGGCCTCGCCCTGGCGCGCATCGGGGCGGGAGAATCGCCAGTCGCGCCCGGCCGGGTGGTTCCCCTCTACATGCGTGAGGCGGACGCAACGAGCAACTTCGCACGCGCGGAGCGGGCCTGAGCCGGGTGTCGTCGTGACGCTGCGCATCGAGAAGCTCCGGCGCCGGGACCTGCGGCAGCTGCTCCGCATCGAGAGCCGGGTGTTCCCCGAGCCGTGGTCACCCGAGGTCTTCAACTCCGAGCTGGCCCTGCGCAAGGGCCGGCTGTACCGGGCCACGTGGGACGGCGACGAGATGGCGGGCTACATCGGGTTCATGATGGTCGACGACGAGGCGCACATGACGACCATCGCCACCGCTCCCGCCTACCAGCGCTCCGGGGTGGCCACGACGATGATCGTGGACGGCATCCGCACCCTGCGGGCCGGCGGGGTCAAGCACATCTCGCTCGAGGTGGCGGCCAACAACGAGCCGGCGCAGGCCCTGTACCGCCGCTTCGGGTTCGCCCCGGTCGGCGTACGCAAGAACTACTACCCGGTGACGGGGCAGGACGCACTCGTCATGTGGGTGTACGACATCGACAGCGAGAGCTACGCGGAGCGGCTGGACCACCTGGCTGCGACGGGGGTGGCGGTCGAGGAGGGTCGCTCGCGGTAGGGCTGCGCGCGCCGGCCGTCCGCGGCAGAATGTTGCACATGGCCGACCTCGAACTCGTGAACCGTCTGGCGGCGGCCGACCACCACCTGGCCGTCTTCGGCGTGGCGCGACCCGACGGCAGCGTGCACGCGTCGGTCGTGAACGCCGGCGTCATGGACGATCCGGTCGATGGATCCCCCGGGGGCGCGGCGGTGGTGGGCGGTGGGGCCCGCAAGCTCGCCCTGGTGCGGACGGCGGGCCGGGCGACGCTCGTGTTCAAGGACGGCTGGGAGTGGGCCGCCGTCTCGGGGCCGGTCCGCCTCGTCGGCCCCGACGACGGGTCGGACCTCGGGCTGGACGTGCCCGAGACCATCCGTTCGGTGTTCAGGGCAGCCGGCGGGAGCCACGGGGACTGGGCGGAGTTCGACCGGGTCATGGCCGAGGAACGCCGCTGCGCGGTGTTCGTGCGGGCGGACAGCGTCTCCACGAACGCCGGTTCGGGGTGACGAGTCGGTCCGGGACGGCCCACGCGTAGGGTGGGGTTCGTCGGACCGACCGGAGGAGTACGCACGCATGGAAACGATCGCTCTCGGAACCCAGGGCCTCGAGGTCTCGCGCCAGGGGCTCGGCTGCATGGGCATGTCGGACTTCTACGGCCCGGGCGACGACGAGGAGTCGACCGCCACCATCCACCGGGCGCTCGACCTCGGGGTCACCTTCTTCGACACCTCGGACATGTACGGGCCGCACACGAACGAGGTGCTGGTGGGCAAGGCGCTGGCGGGGCGCCGCGACGAAGCCGTCATCGCCACCAAATTCGGCATCGTGCGTGACCCCGGCGATCCGGCGAGGCGCTCCGTGAGCGGTCGGCCCGAGTACGTGCGCGAGGCCTGTGACGGGTCGCTCTCACGCCTCGGCGTCGACCACATCGACCTCTACTACCAGCACCGTGTCGATCCCGACACGCCCATTGAGGAGACGGTTGGCGCCATGGGCGAGCTGGTGGCGCAGGGCAAGGTGCGCTTCCTCGGCCTGTCGGAGGCGGCGCCCGACACCATCCGGCGGGCCCATGCCGTGCACCCGATCTCGGCGCTGCAGACGGAGTACTCGGTGTGGTCGCGGGACCCCGAACGGGAGATCCTCCCGACCCTGCGGGAGCTCGGGATCGGCTTCGTCCCCTACAGCCCGCTGGGGCGGGGTTTCCTGACCGGCACCATGCGCTCGCTCGACGACCTCGACGAATCCGACTTCCGCCGCTACCAGCCTCGCTTCCAGGGCGACAACCTGGCCGACAACATCGCCATCGTCGAGGTGCTCGACCGGCTCGCGGCTTCCAAGGCCTGTACGCCCGGGCAGGTCGCCCTCTCCTTCGTCCACGCGGCCGGCCGGGACGTGGCGCCGATCCCGGGCACCAAGCGGCGCACGTACCTCGAGGAGAACGTGGCCGCGCTCGACGTGGAGCTGACCGAGGAGGATCTCGCGATCCTCGACACCGTTGCTCCGGCCAAGGGCGACCGCTACGCCGACATGTCGCCGGTGAACCGCTAGGAGCCCATCTGCTCCCCGACGCCGCTGTTTCGTGACGCGGGGCAGGCACATTGGGTCAGTCAGTTATCCCGCCTTCTCGAAGGGGGTCGTTCCCAGCCGCGAGGTGCGACGTCGACGATAGAGAACGGAGAGCCCGAGGAGGCCGACGGCCGCAGCAGGGAAGAGCACGACCATCGGAACTTCGGGAGCATCGGCAGGAGGCGAGGAGATGTCGCCGCCGGCCCAGTCGCCGGCCGTGGCGGTGCTGAAGGCAACGATGGCAGGCGCACCACCGGTCAGACTGGTGTCGGTCGCAGTGATGACGGCGGTGCCGTTCAAAGAGAGCGTCAGGTCGGAGCCCGTCGCCGAGAGTGCCAGTTGCGTCCCGGCGGCCAGAGCTCCGGAGTTGTAGGTGGAGCCGATCTGGGTCCAGGCATCGTCGAAGCGTTCGAACAGCATCAGCTCGGGGGTGCCGAAATCCCAGAAGTAGAGACCGACGTAGGCATCATGGCCACTGTCTCGTGCCCGAACCGCAGGGCCGACCCACTGGCCGCCACTGAGCTGGGTGGACGTGATCTCGATCTGTGAGTACTGGTCGCTGCCATAGGTCTCGCCGGTGCGAATGTCACCCGAAAGACCGTCGCTGGTTCCCACTACCTCCTGGTTCGAGATGGCCAGACCGCCGTCACTGATGTCGGTCCAGTTGGCGCCGAGGGGGCCGTCGGCCCGGTTGAAGTCGTCCGAGGCCGTGGTCGCGAAGGCGGCCTGCGGCAGGACGATGAGCAGCGACGCCACGAGGGCGACGAAAGTCAGGAGCTTCAAGCCGACGCGGCCCCCGATCTTCGCCTTGTGGGTGACAGGAGCTCTCATCTCGTCCCTTCCCGGCCGGGCATGCCTTCGGGAGCCGCAGCCGGCACCTCCCGATCGTCGGCCGATTCCAGAGACAGATCGCGTTCCATCCTCCGTGATTCAACGCTTCATGCTCCCGTCGCGTTGCGTTCACGCCGGCGACACCCAGGACCACATCCCTCCAGGAAGAACCCACTGATCGACGTGCGCCGAAGGCTGGAGGGACAGGAAGGTTCGGCTCCTACGCCATGGTCGATACCCGGGAAGGATCATGGCCGCGCAGCACTCGAGGGAGCCATGGCTCGTGTCGACGGTCAGGTCGTACACGACGCCTTCGTGACTCTCTCCACCGCGGAGGAACACCTCGTCGACGATGACGCCGGTCCCACTGGCAACGATGGCGGCAATCCCGATGTACCAGGACGCCGCAGCCTGCCCGTTCGCCGGGACTAGGTCATTCGAGTTCCTTCCAACGTTCCCGGCCAAAGAGGCGTCCGAACCGAGCGGACAGTGACGGTCCCTCGTCGTGAGCGGTATCGGGGTGAAGGACCAGAGTCCCCTCAGGCGCCGGCAACGCCGCCGCTTCTTCATCGGTGAGAGCGCACAGCACTGCGGCCGTCGTCATCTCGACGATCTGATCCCGGTCGACGAATCGCAGGCCGTGATGGGTCTTGACGGCGATGCCGTCGAACAGGTCCTCTTCGGGAATCTGCAAGACGTGTTCAACCGTGCCGAATTGGTTGCCGGTCGAACTGAGAACCGGCGTGCCGACTGCCAGCGCCTCGTAGGAGATGGGAGTTCCTTCAGCCATGTGCTCCTCGTTCTGTCGGTGAACGAAGCCCAAACTAGTTCGACGCAGGCCGACCCAACATCACGCGGCAGCTCCCCGGCACTGAGCAGCGGCCATCTGGCGAGAGACGCTCGGAGGTCCTGCGTGGATTGGGCGAGGCGCTCGAATCCGCCCTGATGCCACCCGTTCGCTGCCGGGAACGGGACAAGTAGATCGCGGCAGAGGGCCACCTATGCTGTGACGAGTATGCAGGTCGTGGTCACGGGATCGAGCGGCCCGATCGGCCGAGCACTGTGTTCCTATCTCGCCAGTTCCGGCCATCACGTCGTCAGGGTCGTGCGCCGCCCGGTTGCTCCCGGTGAGGTCGCGCTTGCCTGGAACCCAGAGGCAGGCACGATCGATGCCCGTGGTCTCGAGGGTGCCGACGCGGTGGTCCACCTGGCAGGAGCAGGTGTCGGCGACGGTCGTTGGACCGAGTCGCGCAAGCGGGTTCTCGTCGAGAGCCGTATACGCTCCACTGCGCTGCTCACCGGAGCGTTGGCTGGTCTCGATCACCGGCCTCGGGTGCTGGTGAGCGCATCGGCCGTCGGGTTCTACGGTGATCGAGGTGACGAGGTCCTCACCGAGCAGAGCCCACCGGGTGACGACTTCCTCGCGTCGCTCTGCGTCCGCTGGGAGGCCGAAGCTGCCCCCGCGGCAGAGGCCGGCGTGAGGGTGGTCTGCGCTCGCACCGGCCTCGTCTTGAGCAAGGAGGGCGGCGCGCTCCCAAAGCTGTTGCCGCTGTTCAGGCTCGGCCTGGGCGGAAGGTTCGGATCCGGTGCGCAGTGGTGGAGCTGGATCACCCTCGACGACGAGATCCGGGCGATTGCGTGGCTGCTCGAGAACGACATACGCGGGCCGGTGAACTTGACGGCGCCGAATCCCGTCACCAACCGCGAATTCACCCGGATCCTCGGCGCGGTGCTGTCCCGACCGGCCCGCCTACCTGTGCCCAGGTTCGGCCCGAGGTTGCTGTTGGGGTCCGAGCTCGCCGATTCCCTGCTGTTCACCAGCGCCCGGGTGCAGCCCGCAGTCCTGGAATCGAGCGGGTTCGCCTTCTCCGACCCCGACCTTGAGATCGGTCTAAAGGACATTCTCAGACCGTCGTCGTGAGCAATGCGGGATCAGGGGCAGAGGTGGTTCGGACAACGCGAGACTATGGCCGTGCCTCAGCTCGTCACCCTGGTGAGGAAGGCGTGCGAGGAGTGGGACCCCGCTGTCGAACGGGCCATTCTCGGCACGGGGGAGGCCGACGAGATTGCCACGATGATTGAGTCGTTCGTCAGCTCACGGTGCGGGCTGATTGGTGACAGCGTCTTCTATCGCCCCGGAGTCGGAATCGTTGCCGGTCTGCGTGTCAGCGACAATTCCGAGATAGTGGTGAAGATTCACCGCTGGAATGTCTCGTTCGCTCGTCTGGCCGCCGTCCAGAAGGTGCAGGCATTTCTGGCTGATGAGGGCCTTCCCGCGCCCAGGCCCCTCACGGAGCCAGAACCGCTCGTCAATGGGATCGCCACTATCGAAGAGCTACGACGTGGAGGGCGTGCAAGTGCTCGGGACCCTGCCGTACGCCGGGCCATTGCCGAGGGGCTTCACACGTTCATCTCGGCAGCCACACCTCTTGTCGGACACGTCGACATCGGAGCGCCGCTCCTCTTGAGGCCGGTCGGTGCACCATTGTGGTTCGAGCCGCATGACGTGCGCTTCGACTTCGACGGCACCGCCAATGGCGCGGAATGGATCGATAGTCTCGCCGTGCTCGCCCGGCGTCGACTCGAAAAGGCCGGTTCGAACGTGGTGATCGGCCACTTCGACTGGCGAGTCGAGAACCTGGCCTTCCATGGCAACGACATCTGCGCGATCTACGACTGGGACTCGGTCTGTGCCGCTCCCGAAGCGGTCGTGGTCGGGAACACGGCGGCCCAGTTCACGGCTGACTGGACCGACTCTGAGGACGATCCCCTGCCGAGCGTCGACGAGATGCGGTCTTTTGTCGGTGACTACGAACTGATCAGAGGTGCCAGGTTCGACGCGGCCGAGCGCGAGTTGCTCGACGCAGCGAATCTCTTCTTATGCGCCTACGGCGCACGGTGTCAGCATTCCGATATGACGAAGCATCCCGAGATCGCTCGGACGGCGAACTCCGGTTGGTATCGGCTGCTGCGAGAACGTGGGGACAGAGCCCTGCTCGACTGACCCCGCGTCCCAGCGCCCAGCTCTTTGACTTGTTGCGGCGGGCACGTCGGTCGGAGCTCCTCGTTCACCCCGAGTGCCGGGCTGCCTTCTCGATGGCGACCAGCCACCAGCAGCCCGATCCTCGGGTGGGGGCGCCCCGGCCGGCAATCGAACAGCGCACGGTCTTAGGAGCCCCACGGGCCCCTTCTGCGCGTCAGGGTCTCGATGCCCTTACCTTCTCCGATCCGAGCTGATGGCAGAATCGGGCCATGGGATCGATCGTCTGGGGCAGGGAGATCGCAGAGGTCTATGACGCGACCTACGCGGCTCTGGCGGAGCCGTCGGTGGTCGACCCGATGGTCGACCTGCTCGCCGGGCTGGCTGGCGATGGTGCTGCCCTCGAGTTCGCCGTCGGCACGGGCCGCATAGCGCTGCCGCTCAGCGCACGGGGCGTCCCAGTCCGCGGCCTCGAGCTCTCGCCTGAAATGGTGGAGCAGTTCCGAGGCAAGCCGGGCGCCGATGCAGTTCCCGTCACGATCGGCGACATGATCACGACGCGCCTGACCGACAGTTTCGAGCTCGTGTACCTGGTCGCCAACTCGATCATGAACGTCACGACCCAGGAGGAACAGATCGCGGTGTTCTCGAACGCGGCCGCCCACCTCGTCCCGGGAGGGCGCTTCGTGGTCGAGCTGATGGTCCCCCAGCTCGGCCGGGCGGCTCCGCCCGAGATGGCCCGGGTCTTCAGGCTGGACTCCGACCACGTCGGCATCGAGACGTTCGACGACCTCGCGGGCCAGGTGGCGTGGTCCCATCACTGGATGGAGGTCGACGGTCGCCTGGTGCGCCACTCCGCTCCGTACCGGTACATCTGGCCGTCGGAGCTACTCCTCATGGCGAAGCTCACTGGGTTCGAGCTCGAGGATCGTTGGGGCGGCTGGGACCGGTCACCGTTCACTTCGGAGAGTGGGAACCAGGTCGCAGTCTTCGTCAAGAGGGGACAAGGCGCCCGGGAATAGCCCAAGGGGCCCCTTGCCGGGAGTCAGAGCCAGTGGGAGCCGCGACGACGATGTCGGCGCGCGGTCAGAAGCCGCCAATGCGGCCGTGGGTTGAGGGCTACTTGTGCGCCAGCTCCAGCGCGGCCGGTTGGTCACCGAGCAGGCGTGCGCCTGCCCAGATGAGCAGCGATCCCACGCGCCGCCGTGAACGAGCGAACCGCGGAGAATGGTCTTCGGGTCGGACTCTTGGTTTCTCCCGGATTCGGCGGTCATCGAGGAGGTCCTCGTGTCGGGCCTTGGCGAGGGCTCGTAGCAATTCGGGGTGCATCGGTGCTCCTTGGGGACAGAGAAGAAGTAGTGACGGGGGGTGTGACAGCGGCCGCGGCGACGTGGGGCCGGTGGCCCGGAGGCGCGAGGCGCCGCCATCGGCGCTCGCCCGCGAGCTCGATGCTGGTCAGGCCAGCAGAGCGCGATCGTCCGCGGCGGCGGTGGCGCACAGCATCGGCATCTGACGGTTCGTCGAGTGGATCTTCATGTGCACCTCCTCAGTGCTCGCATCGGAGACGTCATGAAAACATACAGGCGCCGAAATGGCGAGCGCTTTGGACGAGAACGCAACGAACGTGCGCAGCGTGCGTGCCACGCGTGCGACAAGCCGACAACCTCCGGCACGGGTGAGAAACCCGTCCCAGGAGATCGACCATGGGACAACATGTGCCATGGAGATTCGCAGAGCCCTCCCGCGCGAGGCGGGTTCTCTCGCTGCGCTGTGGCTCCGATCCCGGGCAGCCTCGATTCCGTCGATCCCCCCGACCGTCCACACCGATGAGGAAGTGACCAGGTGGTTCGAGGAGGTGGTTCTTCCGACCCGTGAGGTCTGGGTCGCTGGGAGCCCGGGCGAGGTCGTCGCTCTCATGGTGCTGGACCATGAGTGGGTCGATCAGCTCTATGTCGACCCGGCTTCAACGCGACACGGCATCGGTGCGGCATTGCTCGACCATGCGATGAGGCGGCGTCCGGCCGGACTCAAGCTCTGGACCTTTCAGAGCAACGTCGACGCACGGCGCTTCTATGAGGGATGTGGGTTCGTCGCCGTTGCGACGACAACGGGCGACAACGAGGAGCACGCGCCCGACGTGTGCTACGAGTGGCGGCCGCGCTCCACCGTCCAGCCGAGCTAGGCAGGCGCTCCGAGCCCGTGTGTCCTCACCACTGGCCACTGCTCTGATCGAGGGCGTCCCATGCGGCTCGCTGAGCCTTTTGAGGGTCGAAAGGTCCAGTTCTTTCAGCGTCGTCTGCTCGTCGGAGGGCGTTGTTGTCGTACCTGTCCCGTCGTCTGTACCACAGGACGACGCCGCCGACGCAGGCCAGACCACCAAGGAGGATGAGGACCCACCCCGGGAGTGTGGCGGGCGGAGACGACGACGTGACGTCGATCCTCACGACGGAGACCTGGGCAGCCCGATCGATGAAATAGACGGTGATCTTGCCGGGCCGCTCCAGGTAGTAGTAGGCGGTCGCCGACGGGCCGAAACCATCGGAGTAGAGCGCACACGCCGGCGACGGCGCCGAGAGTTCCGGGCTGTACTCCTCGGTGCCGAATACGAGGATCACGGTGTCGGGATGGACGTTGAACTGTGTGTCCGCATCGCCGGGTCCCACTCCGAGGGCGTAGTCGGGCGCCGAGCTCGCAGCCGAATCCGAACAACCCGGGGGAGCGGCCGTGCCCCCTTTGGACACCACGGCGAGATCCGCAGGTGAAGGAACGAATCGTTGGGACGGGAGACTGGGGGTCTTGATGAGGTGGTTGCCCCCCACGATCGCGAGCACTCCGAGGACGATGAGCCAGAGGGCCCACCCTCGTCTCTTGCTCAGACGGTGGTGGTCAGCTTCGACTCCCGGCTCCGTTTCGAGCGCAACGGCGACGTCACCCCTCATTGCCTCCGGCGGGGGATCGGTGCTCTCGACGGTCCCGTCACGGACCAGGGAGGTCGGCGTGGAACCGGACATCCAACGAGCTTCGTGTCGCCCATAAGGATCTTTGAACCATCCCGATGCGGCCACACCCGCCTCCGACGCTCCGGCTGTACCGACCCTAATCAGGGGCGGGCGACGGACCTGGTAGGGGTTCCCCGTCGGGACCAACCGTGGCGCGTTCGACGGCACGGAGCAAGGGTCCCCGCCACGGTGACGATGCTGGCCAGGATGTCGGCACGCCCTGGAGCGAAGGGGACGGTGCCCAGGATCGGAGCGTCGCCCCTCTCAGGTCGACACCACCGGCGGGGTTCCGGTGGGCACGACGATGATCGGTCGGTGCGTGTGGGCGATATAGGCCACGTCGCCGGCATGGACGTGCAGCATGAACAGGAGCAACGCCATCAAGCCCAGCACCCCGACGAGCAGCGCGGCCAGCAGCCAGGCGTGGACTTCGAGCGTACGATTCACTACGAACTGACATACCCCGGTTTGCGTGGCGTATGCCTCGGTCCCCGGTGGTCAATTGGGTCGAACGTTTGTAGGGCCCCTTCGGCGCACGCGCTCGTCGAGCTCCACCGAGTAGCTCACCCGAAGCACCGACTCCGCCGGCGAGCCGATGGCGGTCCGTGTGAGAAACGCTCAGGCGCCTCGCCGCATCGAAGGTGCACTTCGACGTTCGGAATGGTTTTCCCAGAGGCGCTGCGCCATGTCTCGGGACGCAACGGGACAATTGATCCCGATGGGTGTGGCGGATTGGTGGTCGCGCTCGCAGTCGTCACAGACGACCATCCACAGACGGTCCGATCGCTGCACAATTTTGGGATGGTGGATCTTCCTCAACGCGCCTGACTCCAGCTCGATGCCCTCTCCGGCGCAAGCGACCCTAGCCATGGCCCGAACCGGGCTGCAACGGCGGTCCGTAGTCCCAGGTCGTACGCGACGATCCCGCGAACTGGGCCCGTTTCTTCGCCAGCGCTCGCCGGTGAGCTCCCGTACACCGGCACGATGTGCAGCTGCGTTCCCGGACCATCGGACCAGCAGGACCATCGTGGACTCACGCCCGGTCTCGAGCGGGTGACGGACGGATCAGGCCTACGGGCCGCTCATTCCCTAGAATTCGACAATGACAGCACCGAGCCTGGCGCAACAAGAACGCGCGACCCTCTGCGACCTCTTCGTCGAGCGTGGCCCCGACGCGCCCACCTTGTGCGAGGGGTGGCGCACCGTCGACTTGGCGGCGCACCTCGTTGTGCGCGAACGGAGACCCGACAGCGGGCCGGGACTGGTCTGGCCCCCGCTGGCCGGTCACACGGACAAGGTGCGGCGAGCGGTGCGGGACCGCACGCCGTGGGAGGAGCTGGTCGAGACGGTCCGGCGCGGGCCGCCGTTGCTCCTTCGTCCCTTCGATGGGCCGATGAACACGGTCGAGTTCTTCATCCACGTGGAGGACGTGCGTCGTGCGCAAGACGGCTGGGAACCCCGCCCGATCTCCGCCGAGTTGGCCGATGCCCTCTGGGCCCGCGTCGGGCCGGGTGGCATGGCGAAGAAGGTGCCGGCCACGGTCGTGATCACCTCGCCCGGGCGGGCCGACAAGGAGCGTGGCACGGGGCCGCGCCTCACCCTGGCCGGCGACCCGGGCGAGCTCGTCATGTTCGGCGCCGGCCGGCAAGGGGCGGCCAGGGTCGAGATCAGTGGTGACGCAGCGCTCGCCGAGCAGCTGCGCGCCGCATCGCTGGGTGTCTGACCCCCATCCACCTGGCAGCGACACCCATCGCACTGGTGAGCCCGATCGCCAGCGGCGCGCCGTTCGGCGCCATCGCGGTCTTCTGCATCATCGAGAGCTCCCTCGTCGGCCGGTCGGCAGCCTGAGGTAGGTTCGCACCATGGTCGGACGTCAAGTGGATGGGACCGACGATGACGAGGGCGAGGATGTCGCCGTCGATGCCGCCTTGGAGCAGGGCCTCGACGCGGTGGAGGAGTCGGTTGGGGCGTATCTCGCGGACCCTTCGGCCGGGCTGCGCCACGACCTGCTGGCCGCGCTCCAGCGACTCGATCAGCAGATCGACGAGAGCGACGCCTACGAGAGCAGCATCATCGGCTCGGGGGCGTTCGGCGCTCCGGGCAAAGGCTTGGTGATCGGGGAGACCGCCGGCGCCTCGGCGGCCGAGGAGGTCCCCGAATCGGTCTGGCGGGCCCAGACGGCCCTGATCAAGGCGGCCAAACGGGAGGTCGCGGCAGCGACCCCCGACACCTTGGCGGACCTGCGCGCCGCCGCGGACGCCCTCTCGGCCGCCCGGGGCGAGGAACCACCCACACCGTGACGGTGGGAGGGAACGGAGGGCCACCGGTCGCGTAGCCCGCCGCGTGCCGGGTCAATCGTCTTTTGCCATCGATTCGAGCATCGCCGCCATCTGCCGGTGGACGAGGTTGACGGCCTGCAACGGCCGGATCATGACCCGGAACTCGATGATGCGTCCCTCGTCGTTGCAGCGGATGATATCCACGCCGTTGACGTACTTGCCCTCCATGGTGGTCTCGAACTCCAAGACGGCCGTGTCGTCGCCGAGCACGGTCTTGGTGTACGTGAAGCGCCCCCCGGACCCGGTGTGCTCCGAACCCGGGCTCACCGCCGACGCGTCGCCCCCGAAGGTCTGACCGGCCGCCTGCAGGTAGAGGCTCGTGATCTGCTTGCCACGTTGCGGCGTGAACACGATCGGCGAGTAGAAGACGACGTCGTCGTCGAGGAGGTCGTCGAGCCCGCCCGGCAATTCGCCGCGCAGGTAGGAGTGCCACTGTGCGACGACCCGCTCCATCATCGGTGCTCCCTCCGTGGTGAGCCGGGCCGGCAGCGCCGCCGACCGTGCGACATCGTAGGTCGGCGCGGTGGGGCGGCGTCAGCCGGCGGCGGGGACACGGGCCGCGTCACGCGCCGCGCACAGCTCGGCCAGCGCCGCGCTGATCGCACCCAGGGGGTCCGTGTCGGCGATCTCGGCCTGCAGCACCCGCGCCCGCTCCCGGTACGACGGACGGGCCAGGACGCGGCGCACGGCTCGGGCCACCATCGCCACCGACGGGCGGCCGGTGTGCAGGTCGACGCCGGTGCCCGACCAGTGCACGCGCGCAGCCACCTCGGGTTTGTCCTCGCTGTCGCCCGCCACCACCAGCGGCACCCCGTGGGCCAGCCCCTGCTGCACGCCGCCGTACCCGCCGTTGGTCACCATGACGTCGACGTGGGGGAGCAGGACGTCGTGGGGGATGAAGCGCTCCAGGCGCACGTTGGGCGGCAGGCCGCGCCGCAGCGGCCCCGGGTCCGGCCCGCCGGTCGTGGCCACGACGAGCACGTCGTCGCCGGCCAGCGCCCGGGCGCTCTGGAAGAGGAGGCGACCCAGGTCCGCGTTGTCCAGCGTGCCCTGCGTGACGTGCACGACCGGTCGCCCGCCCCCGAGCTCAGCCCACCACCACGGTGGCTCGAAGGACGAGGAGGGGGGCGCGAGGATCGGCCCGACGAAGCTGACCGAGCGTGCCAGGTCCGAGCGGGGGTACTCGAAGCCGGCCACCGTCGCCTGCAGGTAGGCGTCCACCACCTTGGGCTGCAGGTCGACGAGATAGCCGCGGAAGCGCGGCGCGCCGGTCTCGGCCAGGCGCCGGCGGGCGAAGCACTGAATGCCGGCCAGCACGAGGTGCTCGGTGGCCCAGTTCATGGCCACGTTGCGCACCCGGCGCAGGGGGCCGCTGCCGGGCTGGAACGCGGCGCCGAACGGTGCCGTGTCGCGGCTGTTGGAGGCGTAGGGCATCACGCCGATGCAGGCCAGCGCCGGCCGCGCCGCGCGGGGCCCCAGGGCGAGGGGGAGCGCGCCGAGGAACATCGTGTCGACGACGATGCAGTCGGCGGGGAAGCCGTCGAGGATGGCGCGCAGGTCGCGGTGCTGGCCGGGGATCGGCCCCACGAAGATGCGCCGCAGGTCGTCCTTGACGCCGCGGACACCGCGCTTGGACGACGACTCCCGCTCCGGGTTGGCCACCATCAGGTCGTGCGCGTCGTACTCCTCGGCGAAGGGGACGAACGCGGCGCCGGTCGCCTCCACCTTGTCCCGGTAGTGCGCCGTGGTGAAGAACACGACCTCGTGGCCGTCGTCGACCAACCGCCGCGCCAGCGCCAGCAACGGCGCCGTGTGGCCCTGGGCCGGGGTCGTGCACAGCACGAAGAGGCGAGCGCCCCCCGTCGCGGCGCCGCCGGTCACGTCACCACGACGGCACCGCTCCACGCCGGCAGGGTGAGTGCCCCCTCCGGGCTCGACCCCTCGAGCCCGGGTGCGGTGGCCACCGTGACCGTGCCGGGCACGCCGTCGAAGGTCGCCGGTGCGTCCGACATGTTGAGCAGCACCGTGGTGCCCTCGCCCCGGGCGAAGGCCCAGGTGCCCGGGAGGGAGTCGAGCGACCGGTAGGGCCCGACGGCCAGGTCGTCGCTCGCCCGGCGCGCCGCGATCGCCCGACGCGTCAGCTCGAGCACCGAGCCGGGGTCGCCCTCCTGGTCGGTCACGTTGCACGCGGCGGGGTCGGCCATGGGCAGCCAGGGGCGCGTGCCCGGTGCGGTGAACCCCCCGCCCGCGGCGCTCGACCACGGCATCGGCGTCCGTTCCGCGTCACGACCCTTGTAGTAGGGCCAGAAGCGTGTCCCGACCGCGTCGAGCACGTCGGCGCGCTCGATCGGGCCGTCGGTGAGCCCGATCTCGTCGCCCTGGTACAGGAAGGGCGTCCCCCGCAGCGTGAGAAGGATCAGCAGCGCCACCTTCGCCTTGGCCACCTCCCCGCCGGCCCAGCGGGTCGCCAGCCGCGACACGTCGTGGTTGGACGCGGTCCAGATCGGCCACGCCTCGGCGGGGAGGAGCGCCTCGGTGTCCTCGACGACGCTGCGCAGGGCCTCCGCCTCGAAGGGCGCGTTGATGAACACGAAGTTGAACCCCCCGTGCAACTCGTCGCTCCCGCTGCCGTAGAACTCCACCAGCGTGGGGAGCTTCTCCACGTTGGTCTCGCCGATCAGCAGCCGCTCGGGCTCGTAGGTGTCCGCGATGGTGCGCCAGCGGCGCAGGATGTCGTGCGCCTCCGGTCGGTCCGTGTTGTAGACCGCCCGCACCCCCATGAACTGCTGGTCCAGCGGGTCGTCCTCGGTGGCGGGCGGGTTGTCACGCAGCTCCTTGTCCTTGATCATCATGTTGCACACGTCAATGCGGAAGCCCGCCACGCCACGGTCCCACCAGAAGCGGACGATGTCGTCGAATTCGCGGCGAACGTCCTCGTTCCACCAGTCGAGATCGGGCTGGGCCGCCTCGAAGTTGTGCAGGTAGTACTGGCCGCTGGTCTCGTCGAGGTGCCACGCCGGCCCGCCGAAGATGCTCACCCAGTTGTTGGGCGGGCCGCCGTCGGGCTTGGGGTCGGCCCAGACGTAGTAGCCGCGGTGCGCGGAGTCCCGGCCGCTCAGCGCGTCGACGAACCACGGGTGCTGGTCGCTGGTGTGATTGGGCACCAGGTCCATGAGGATGCGGATGCCCCGGCGGCCCGCCTCGCGGACCAGCGCATCGAGGTCGTCGAGCGTCCCGTAGGCGGGGTCGATGTCGCGGTAGTCCGAGACGTCGTAGCCCCAGTCGCGGTTGGGTGAGCGGGTGACCGGCGACAGCCACACACCGCTGATGCCGAGACCGGCGAGGTGGTCGAGCTTGGAGATGATGCCGGGCAGGTCGCCCACACCGTCCCCGTCGGAGTCCGCATACGAGCGCGGATAGATCTGGTAGAAGACGCCGCCGTGCCACCAGCGGTCCGGATCGCGGTCTCCTGGCGTCATCCACTCGTCCCTTCGCGTACGGTCGGTCCCGGGAGCGTATCGACCCGCCCGACGGCGCGGGCCGGTGGCCGGCTCAGAGGCGCCCGAGGGCCACCGACATGAGGTGCTGCTCCTCGGCGATGGAGAACGAGACGCCGACGGCGGTGAACATCACCTGCTGGCCGAGGCGCCCCTTGACGGCGAGGAGCTGGGTGGCGGTGAAGTTCAGCGTCACCCCGTGCGTGACGACCGGGACGCTCATCGAGTAGCCGGTGACGCCCGGGCCGAAGGCGGTCGGGTCGATGGGCGAGACGAGCGGTGTGCCGATGCTGACGCCCTTGGGCGACTTGCCGAAGAGCTTTGCCTTCAGCGGGCCCGACGCGAGGGAGGTCATGCATCCCGGCATCTTCGCGTTGGCACCGACGGCGAGCTCGGCCGCCGCGTTCTTGGCCGAGGGGAAGAGCGTCACGTTGTCGTTGACGATCAGGGTGGCCACGCTGTTCTGGAACTGGGGGCTGTTCACCGACGGCGGGTTCTCGGTTATGAGCGACGTCGCCACCCCGATGCAGCGGGCCAGTTGCGCGTCGCCCACGGTGTTGTTGCCGTGGTTCGTGTTCTTGGCGGTCACCCACCCGGCCGGCAGGTCGGAGAGGACCAGCAGCGCCTTGCGGGCCTGCGCCAGGGAGGCCGAGCCGGAGCCGGAGCTCGCGCCCGCCGGCGCCGCCACCGCTCCCAGCACGGCGCCGGCGACCAGCCCGGCTGCCACGAGCCCCGCAGCCAGGCGGGCCAGAGCGGGTCGTGCCGTCCCGCCGGAGTTCCTCACGATGCATCCCCCTCTCGGCTCCACCGGCTCCACCGGCGTCTGCGCCCGGACGCGCCGGCACACGCTATGCGCGCGCCGCCGCGCCCTCGGAGCGCCCCAGTGCCGGGCCAGCCACGTCCGGGTGGGCGCCGCGGCCGGGCGCGCCGCCAGTGGTCCGTGCCTGCGTCGGCCGTCCGGCCTGCCCGGGTCATTGCTGCCCCTCCTGCCTCCATGGGCGCTGCCGGCTGCCGGGATCGGGACCCGGGCCGGCATCGCCCTCCCGGAAGGGGAACGTGGGGGAGCGCCCCGCCCCACGGGGGCCCCCTTGCCAGCCCGGGACCGGCCCGCTATCGTTGGCACTCACAACCCGAGAGTGCTAATCAGTGCCAAGGAGGCCCGTTCAACATGCCGAAGCTGCACCCCCTCGATGACCGGATCGTCGTCCGCCCCGGCGAGTCCGAGGAGACGACCGCATCCGGCCTGGTCATCCCCGACACGGCCAAGGAGAAGCCCCAGCAGGGAGAGGTTCTCGCCGTCGGCCCGGGCCGCCGCTCCGAGGACACCGGCGAGCTGATCCCCCTGGACGTCAAGGTCGGCGACACGGTCGTCTACTCCAAGTACGGCGGCACCGAGTACATCCTCGACGGTGAGGACGTCCTGATCCTCTCCGCCCGCGACATCCTGGCCAAGCTGGCCTGATCGACCACACCGACGTGGGTCTGCCCGCCGCCCCGGTGACCGCCGGGGCCGGCGCGGCGGCACCACCCTTTTCCACCTGACCCACCGAGAACTCGAGAGGAGTTCGACACAGTCATGCCCAAGATCCTGAAGTTCGACGAGGCCGCCCGCCGCGGCCTCGAGGCCGGCGTCAACAAGCTGGCCGACACCGTGAAGGTCACCCTGGGGCCGAAGGGCCGCAACGTGGTGATCGAGAAGAAGTTCGGTGCCCCCACCATCACCAACGACGGCGTGTCCATCGCCCGGGAGGTCGAGCTCGACGACCCGTTCGAGAACATGGGCGCGCAGCTCGTCAAGGAGGTGGCCACCAAGACCAACGACGTGGCCGGTGACGGCACGACGACGGCCACCGTCCTGGCCCAGTCCCTCATCAGCGAGGGGCTGCGCAACGTGGCCGCCGGTGCCAGCCCGACCGGGCTCAAGAAGGGGATCGAGAAGGGCGTCCGCGCCGCCGTCGACAACCTGGCCAAGCAGTCCAAGGATGTCGGCGGCAAGACCGAGATCGCCCAGGTGGCCTCCATCTCGGCCGCCGACACCGCCATCGGCGACGTGCTGGCCGACGCCATCGACAAAGTCGGCAAGGACGGCACGGTGACCGTCGAGGAGTCCAACACCTTCGGGATCGAGCTCGAGCTCACCGAGGGCATGCAGTTCGACAAGGGCTTCTTGTCCCCGTACTTCGTGACCGACCCCGAGCGGCAGGAGGCGGTGCTCGACGAGCCCTACATCCTGTTCTACAACGGCAAGGTCAGCGCGGTGCACGACCTCGTGCCCGTGCTCGAGAAGGTCATGCAGTCGGGCAAGGCGCTGCTGATCATTGCCGAGGACATCGAGGGCGAGGCCCTGGCGACCCTCGTGGTCAACAAGATCCGCGGCACCTTCACCTCCGTCGCCGTCAAGGCCCCGGGCTTCGGCGAGCGCCGCAAGGAGATGCTCCAGGACATGGCCGTCCTCACCGGCGCCCAGGTCATCAGCGAGGAGATAGGGCTCAAGCTCGAGAACGCGACGATCGACCTGCTCGGCACCGCCCGCCGGGTCATCGTGACCAAGGACGACACCACCATCGTGGAGGGTGCCGGCACCGCCGAGGACGTGAAGGGCCGCGTGGCGCAGATCAAGCGTGCCATTGAGGACACCGACTCGGACTGGGACCGCGAGAAGCTGCAGGAGCGCCTGGCCAAGCTGGCCGGCGGCGTCGCCGTGGTCAAGGTCGGGGCCGCCACCGAGGTGGAGCTCAAGGAGAAGAAGCACCGTATCGAGGACGCGCTGTCCGCCACCCGCGCTGCGGTGGAGGAGGGCATCGTGGCCGGCGGTGGGACCGCGCTGATCCGGGCCCGCAAGTCGGTCGTCGAGCTGGCGGACACGCTCGACGGTGACGAGGCGACGGGTGCCCGTATCGTGGCCCACGCGCTCGAGGCGCCGCTGCGCTGGATCGCCTTCAACGCTGGGCTCGAGGGCGCCGTCTGGGTGGCCCAGGTGGAGGCGGCCAAGGGCAACCACGGCCTCAACGCCGCCACCGGCGAGCTGGAGGACCTGGTCAAGGCCGGCATCATCGACCCCGCCAAGGTGACCCGCTCCGCCCTGCAGAACGCCGCCTCGATCGCGGGGCTGCTGCTCACCACCGAGGCCCTCGTGGCCGACAAGCCGGAAAAGGTGGACGCCGCCGCTGCGGCCGCCGCCATGGCCGGCGGCATGGGTGGCATGGGCGGAATGGGCGGCATGATGTAGCTCCGCGCCGGCGTCCGCGGGCGCCGGGGTGATGCTTTTGCCGACATGTCCAGCGCTACTGTCTGCGGGCGTGTCGGGCTTCGTGGCCGGGCCTTCGGGTCCGGCTGCGGCGCGTCCGGGCCCGGGTGTCTAGCGTGCCCGGGGTGATCGGGCCGGCGTGACGGACATCAGCAGCGACGAGATGCGAGATCAGCCGCCCCGTTCGGGCGCGGACCCGGCATCGGGTCAGCCCGCCGCCCCGCTCGCTTCTCCGCCCGGGGGCGCGCCTGGGCCACCACCCTGGAGCCGGCGGCTCCAGGTGTGGCGCTCGCCCGCCGGACAGCCGGCGTGGGCACGCCCCGCGCTCCTCCTCGTCGCCGCGCTCTCCGGACTCGCCTACAGCTGGCAGGTCGGGTCGACCATCGAGATCTTCTACGCGGCGGCCGTGCGCAGCATGACGGAGAGCTGGCACAACCTGCTCTTCGGCGCGTTCGACCCCTCCGGCACCATCACCGTCGACAAGTTGCCGGGCGCGCTGTGGGTCCAGGCCCTGTCGGCGCGGCTGTTCGGCTTCCACGTCTGGTCGCTGATGCTGCCCCAGGCCGCCGAGGGTGTGCTCACCGTGCTGGTGCTCTACCACACGGTGCGCCGTCTGGCCGGTCCGCCGGCGGCTCTCGTCGCATCCGTGGTCCTGGCGGCCTCCCCGGCCACCATGACGCTCGACCGGGGGAACATCCCCGACTCGCTCATGATCCTGCTGTTGGTCCTGGCCGCCGATTCGACGGTCACCGCGATCGTCCACGGCCGCTGGCGGAGCGTGGTCATGGTCGGGCTCTGGGTCGGCCTGGCCTTCCAGGCCAAGATGCTCGAGGCCTGGCTTGTCCTGCCCGCCCTGGCCCTGGCCTACCTGGTGGCGGCGCGTGGGACGACCTGGGCGCGCCTCGGCCGCCTGGTCGCCATCGGCGCGACGACCGTCGTCGTCTCGCTCTCGTACATGACGTTCGTCACCCTCACGCCGGCGTCCCAGCGGCCGTACGTGGACGGGAGCACGAGCAACTCGGTGTACCAGCAGGTTTTCGACTACAACGGCTTCTCGCGCGTCGGCCAGGCCTCGCCGAACCAGTTACTCGGCCGGACGCTCGGGACGCCCCTGTTCAGCCAGGCCGAGCCGCCGCCGGCATGGGACCGTCTGCTGACCCGGAGCTACGGCCGCGACACGGGTTGGCTCCTGCCGGCGGCCCTCATCGCTGCGGGCGGCATCCTCGTGGCGCGGCGCAGGGAGCCGCGCACGGACCTCGCACGCGCCGGCGCGCTGTTGTGGGGGACGTGGCTCGTCGTCCTGGCCGTGCTGTTCTCCGTCAGCACCACCATGAACTCGTACTACGCGGGCGCGCTGTCGCCCGCGGTGGCCGGCCTTCTCGGGATCGGGTCCGCGCTGGCGTGGCAGCGCCGCCGGGAGGCGTGGGTGGCGGTGGTGACGGCGGCCACCGTCCTGGTCACCGTCGGTTACGCCGCCTGGATACTGCCGACGAGGGGCACGGGCCTCCCCGCCGGGCTCGCGGCCGCCGCCATCGTGCTCGGGCTGGCAGCGGTGCTGGCACTCGCCCTGAGCGCGCTCCGCCACAGGACACGGGCGGGACCGGCACCAGAGGCGGTGATCGCGGCGATCCTGACGGGCGCCGCACTGCTCCTCGTCCCGGCAATCGCGAGCGCCTCGGTCGTCGCGGAGGGGCTCGGCCCCTTCGACACGCCGTTCCAGTCGGCCGGCGTGACCAGGTTCGTCCACACCGTGTTCGCCCCGCAGCCCTCGCCGCCCGCCCTGGCCGCCATCGAGGCCGCCCGCCGCGGCGCACCCTTCCTCATGGCGGCCCAGACGTCGGCCGTCGCCGCGCCGTACATCTACGCCACCGGCGAGGAGGTCCTCCCCCTCGGCGGCTACACCGGCACCATTCCGGCGCCGTCCACCGCCGCCACACGGGCGATGATCGCCGCCGGCGACTTCCATCTGGCCCTCGTCGCGTCGCCGGGCGCCACCCAGAGCACCCACTACATCGCCCGGCATTGCCTCCACCTTCCGCCGTCGGGGAACAAGGCGTCGGTGGCGCCGCGGCTCAGGATCTACTTCTGTGCGCGGTCATCTGGCTGAGGGTTCGTCCATCCCTTCGACACGATCGATACCCGACTCCTTCACGTAGATGACCTCCGACAAGGCTCCGAGCCGCTGTCAACGAGTCCACTCGTACGTGTAGGAAGCATCTCCATCGGTGAAGACGACGGCACTGGGCCTGGTTCCATCGGCGAGTTCGAATGTCTGATAACCCGTGACGCATTGGTTCGGGTCGATCGAGGGGATCTGATCAAGCCCCGGAATCTGGGCATCTCCCACGGGATCCCCGACGACCTCATCATGACCGATCAGGAGCGCCACGTGGGACGGGTTGCCTACGGTCACCGGACCTGCACAGAACTGCACCTGGGCAATGGCAAGTTCGTCTCCCTGCGCCGGTTGAACGTCGGACACCTGCGAAATGGCCGGGACCGTCAGTGACAGGACCGTGACGCCCGCGATGCCGGACGAATAGGAATTCGAGTCCCGCCGAAGAGAGATCTGCTGTCCGATATGGGCCACCGAGACGATTCGGAGGGGTTCCACCGGGATGCGTGGGAATGCGGTGTTGCTATCACTCGGTCCCAGGTTGACGGCTATGCCGAAAAGGACGGCGGTGCCAACCAGCCCGACGATTCCGAGGATGAGACCGGCGCGTTCGATCCGCAACAGGCCCAACGGGCGGCTTGGGACGCCCTTGATCAAAGCAGTGGGCAGTGGTGAGGATCACGAATCCTCGCTCGTTCCCCTGTGCCGTTGCGGCGTATGCAACCCTTGCCAAGAGCGGCCCTCGCCGCTCCTTGGCATTGCCGGAGGGGTAGGCCTTTAGATTGAGCCAAGGGAGGATCTGCTCGGAAGGTCGTTGCAATCCTGGTCACACGATGTGGTCGTCGGACTTGGACCGCGAGACATCAACTTGGCGATCGCCAGTCATGACTGGCCCGGCTCCGAACTCTGCGGCCCCATAGCCCCTCCTGATGCTCGGGGCAGGCCCACAACCACAAGGAAACCTTTGCCCCAATCGAGATTCCCGTACCTTGCTCTAAACCACACCGAGGGGTGTCCCGCGATCACTCGCCGGACACCCCTCGGGCCGAGGTGTGACGTAACTGTTTCCGCGCTCGGGCTGGATGGCCCAGCGTGGGCGCTCGGTTGTTGCTCCCTGCCTGCTCAGCTCCCCAAAGTGTTGACCGCGAGAACCGGGGCTTGGCCGGGGAAGTAGACGGTGGTTGGTGCAGACGTGCCGGTTCCGGCCACGGCGTTGCTCGTCACCTGGATCTGGTCGGTGGCAAGTCCGCCGGTGGGGCCAATGGCTGTGATGGTGTCCGTCGAGTCCGTCGGGTAGTTGGCGTCGCTACTCCCAAGGGCCACCGAGGACCCGTTCGGGATCTCGACTTCCCATCCGACCTTCACGGTGGGGGGAACCGGGTTGGTCAAGGTGATCACGTTGCTGCCCACCGTGATCCCACCCGACGCAATGGCCAGGTTCGCGCCGCACGTTCCGTTCACGCCACCACCAGGCACGTTGTCAGCGGGAGTCTGGTTGGCGACCGGAAGCTCCGGAGTGGCGTCGGTGAGGCGGGAGAATCCGTAGGTCCCGTTGATGATGTTGGTGAGGTCGGTGTCAAAGTTCCCTCCGCTGACGTGATTCGTTCCCTTCTGGATCGCCGAGTTGGAGTCACACAACCAATCGAGGAAGCCGGCCGTCGACGCCCTGACCGTGTCCGTGCGGTAGATGTTGAACAGCGTCCGGGCCATCGGGTACGAGTCGTTCCGTTCGGTCGCGATGCTCGGAGATTTTGAGTTGGCCGTCAGGTACTTCTCCGTGAAGCTGCTCGGGTCACCCGCCGGAATCGTCCCACCTTCGATGCTGGCCACGATGGCGTTGTTGTTGGTGGTGTACGCCCCGTAGCCAACGAAGTACAGCGACGTGGCGATGTCGGTGGCCTGGTCGGCCGAGTCGTTGGGCCAGTTGGCATTGGCGAAGTCACCGATCTGGCTGGCATCGCTCTCGAGCGCGATTTCATTGTTCCCGCTCCCCCCAGCCGGGCCCTGACTCGCTTCGGGATCGGGCCCCGAGGCGGCGTTCGGGTCGATTGTGCTGGAGTTTATGGTTGTGCCGGTGTCGCTGCAGTTGGTCCCGTTGGTGATGCCCGACTGGGCAAAGCTATAGAACGTGGTTGCTGTCGCCTGCCCGGTATTGACGCCGATGATGCGGATGGGCACGCCGATGGGCGTACCGTTGCCGACGGGGTTGCCGCCCAGGTTGGTCAGCTGGCCCCAGTCGGTGATCTGGCTCGTGTTTGGCGTCGCGCTCGGCCCGTGCTGGCAGAAGAGCCGGTAGGCGACGGAGGTCGCGCCGGTTCCACCACCGATGGCCGTGTTGTCGATGTCCGTGAACGGAGCGCCCGTGCACTCACCGGCCGTCGGAGCGGCAGGGTACTTCGTGTTGATGGTGCAGTTGGTCGGGTCAGTCGGCAGCCAGCCGGCGGCGACCGGGCCGATCCCGCCAGCGGGGAAGGCGGTGCAGGTCACCGTGCCGTTCGCCGCCGAGTAACTCGGGTACTGACCGGCGGTGGAGCACTGGGGGTCGGTCTGGGTCAGGTACCCGGTCGGGGCACCGTAGAGGGCCGGGTCGATCGCCTGGAAGTCGGTGGCCACGACGGAGTCCTTGGCAAAGCCGAGGTCCACTCCCGTGGGGCAGGTGGTCGTCGACACTGGCCTCGACGACCGGGCGTAGTCGACGCCGAGTGGCCCCGCCGGCGCAGCTGGGGTGCCACCGCACAGCTCGGCCTGGCCGTTGCCCGAGCCGACGTCGTTGGTGCCTTGCAGCTCTTCGGAGCCAGAGAAGTTGTCGGTTTCGTCGGACTGCGTGTTGTCGGGGTTGGGTGTGGAGACGGACGGCTGTTGGCAGTCCGAGTCGGCCGTCTTGGTGATCGTGCACGAGAACGGGGTGACACCGGCGTTGTTGTAGAGGCTGCCGATGGTCTCCATCACGTACAGCGTGGCGTCCGATCCCTCGGAGTTGTCCACGTTGCTGATCGGGTCGACGCCCGGCGAGCTCTGTGGCAGCCACCAGGGATACTCGCCGAAGCCGGAGACCGGGGCGCCTGCTTGGCCGGGGAACGGAGGGAGGGTGATCGCGGCCGAAGCCGGTCCCGCCATCCCCACGCCCAACAGAAGCACGACAGCCATGGCCGCCGCGCCGAGTGATGATGCCACCGCAAAGCCTTGCCGCAGTCTGCGCAGATTCATGATCGTTGGTTTCTCCTTCTCGGGTTTGAGTTGCTCTCAATCCGCGGCCAATTGACGCGATTGGTTCGTATCGATGGAACTGCTGCAGGGCCTCTTGAGCGCTCCGGTCCCAGCTCAGAACCCTTGTAAGTCGCTATAGTTGAGCAAAATACTCAGCTTTAGGGCAACCGTCAACACTCGTGTGACGAGAACATGAACCGGGACGGCCAGAGCATGTCGGGATAGCCAAAGTCACGCTTCGACCGTGACGCGCTTGCGCTCCGTTTCGTCGCCGGGCCGAAACATCCTGAGCGCCGTAAGTGACCTTCGTCGCCTCTGGATCGGGACCTGAGAACACCCGGTATCCGAAATCCGGAGGCGAGAGACGACATCGCGCAAGGTTCACCTCACCGTAACGACGCGGTCACAAGGCCCTCCGCGATACTCCGGTGGCGGCTCCTGGAGATCTTGCTCGGCCAAAGCGGTTCCTGGCACTCGCTTCATGGGCGGGCCTGTTGATCACGGCCCTGTCCTGGCTGGGTTGCCGTTGCCCGCTGGGACAGAGGCGTCGTGGTAGCACCAGCACGGGAGCGCGCATCCTCTACACCGCCGCCGGTGACGACGGTCACGCCGTCGGGTACCCGGCCGCCTCCCCCAACGCGGTCGGCGTCGGCGGTACGACGCTCAACGGATGCGGCGGCACGAGTTGCGCGAGCTTCACGAGCGAGACCGCGTTGTCTGACTCAGTTGGCGTTCTCTGGGCCTACGAGGACATACCCGCGGACCAGTCGGCTTATGGCGTCCCGTCTCTACGATGAATCGTCGGGCGGGATCTCCGATCACGGTGGCGAACAACGCCGTGGCCGGAACCGGCACGTCTGCACCAACCACCTTCTATTTCCCGGGCCAAGCTCCGGTCTTGGCCGTCGCCAACGTAAATAGCTGAGAAAGAAGTGCTCAGTTCGCTGTGTGACGCCGGACGAAAGGTGCTCCGACCTGTGGGCAAAGCACATTTCGAGATTGCGGTGTGTTACAGGAACCGGCCTCCGGCCGGTCTAACGTCCCAGGTCTAGCGGTAGGATCCGCCATTCGGGATTCGCGGAATCAAGCCCCGCCATCGTATACCCTCCCCCGGAGTGAGCGACCCCCACGCCGTGATCCCCGAATCGGGGCTGCTCGAGGACCTACCGAGCCGGCAGCTCCTGAGGGGCCTCTTCCACCTGCTCTTCGGCCGCGAGCCCGACCTCTCCGCCGAGGGTGCCTACGTGGCGGAGCTCGAGAGCGAGGCGCTCTCGCCGCGCCAGCTCGTCGAGTGGCTGATCCACTCCGCGGAATGGAGCCACGCCGCGCCCATGACGGAGTTCGGCCCTTCCCTTCACTATGGGAGAGGCGTGTTCATCCGCAGCCTTCCGCGCGCCAGGCGGATCCTCGACATCGGCGGTGCCTCCATCGGCGATCCTTCCGGTGCGCTCGTGCTCATGGGCTACCCGTACCCGTTCGACGAGCTGATCGTCATCGATCTCCCGAGCGAGGACAGGCACGAGCTGTACCGGGACGAGTCCCGCCCCATGTCGGTGCAGACCCGCCAGGGCCTCGTGACGTACCGCTACCACTCCATGACCGACCTGAGCTCCTACCCGTCGGGGTCCTTCGATCTGGTGTACAGCGGGCAGAGCATCGAGCACGTCACGCGACGCCAGGCGAACAGCGTGCTGTCACAGGCGCGGCGCGTGCTCAAGCCTGGCGGCTACCTCGCCCTCGACACGCCCAACGCCAAGTTGACCCGGTTGCAGCAGGACGCCTACATCGACCCCGACCACAAGTACGAGTACACGCACGAGGAGCTTGCCGCCATGCTCCGCGGGAACGGCTTCGTGATCGAGCAGGCGGTCGGTATCAACTACGGCGGGGAATCGGTCGCCCGCGGCGTGTTCGACCCGCTCGAGCTCGCGACCAAACGCGGCGTCTTCCACGAGATAGCGGATTGCTACCTGCTGGGCTACGTGTGCCGTCGACCGGCGGACGCCAGGTTGGTGCCGCTCGCCAACCGGGCCGCCTGGACCGTCACCGGACCGGACGCCGTCCCGGCCCGCGCCCGCCGCACCGTCAAGAGGTTGCGCTCCCGCTGACTCGCCCCCCCGGCTTCCTCGGGGCCGGGTCAGGCCGGATCCGGAGGCTCCGATCCAGCTTCGCTCGAGTCGCCCTGGAATCGCTTCAGCCAGTCTCCCAGCTGCCGCCCGAGACCCTGCACACCGCCCGCCGTGCGCTCGAGCACACCGGAGAACCGGTCCTTGTAATGGCCGACGGCCGCGTCGAACTCGGCCGATGGAGCCGGCTCACTTCCGCGCCGTGCGTAGTCTCCGCTCATGATCCGGTCGTAGTCGCCGGACCGGACCCATGCATTCAGCTCCTTGACGCGGCGCACCGCAATCGGATGAGTGAGGCTCAGTTCGGACCAGAAACGCGCCTGGCGGGAGAAGAGGTCGTCCTCGTCTTCGTACGCGTCCGCCTGCTGCAAGAAGGCATCGAAGTTCATCCCCGGCAGCGCGCCGCCTGCCATTCTCATGAGCATGTGGCACGGAACCAGTGGATCCCCCATGACCAGGGCAGCGGCCCGGTCGGAAGACAGCTCGGCTGCTCGGGCCCACTCGAGCAGCGCGTAGTACATGCCCCGCACGGGTAGTCCGAGGAGCAACGACTTGGGAAGCGCACCGTTCATGAATTGATGCAGCAGCACGAGGGCGGTGGTGTAGTAGGTGTGCTCGGACAGCACGTGTCCGACCTCGTGGCCCAGTATGGCCTGCGTCTCTGCCGCAGTGTACGAAGCGATGACCGAGGAGTTCACGACGACGATCGGCGTCTTGGCACCGATGGCCATGGCGTTGACCTCCGGATCGTTGATGACGTACAGGTCGGGAATCCGATCCAGGTCGAGTATCGAGACGCACTCGACATAGCGACCCCAGACGTCAGGGACCTGTTGCTCGCCGAGGCGTACAGCGTTCCCCTTGACGATCTGTCGCGTGCGACGTTCGTGTCCGAGGTCGGTGAGCCGCTTGACCACCGTGTCGAGAAGGGGCACCGCGTGGAGCGCCGAGGTTGCGGCGCGGTCGGCGGGGTGCTCGTAGGCTTTGGGGCTGATCTCCTTGAATTGGTGCGTCAGCTCGACTGCCACGGGGTTCCAATCGATCGAGTCCGCGCCAGCTTAGGTGAGGACACCGATCCGGCCGGGTCGTCAGTGTGATGCCGAATCGCCGGCTTCCCTGTGCGCTGCTTCGGCGAGCTGCTTGATGGCCTGCAGCCGCCGGTCCCACAGCTTGGCCTGATCCGTCATGGCGTGCGAAGCCGCGTCGAGGCGATCGGGGTCGACGTGAAAGCGCACCTCGCGCCCGTCCCGTTGGCGGGTGACGAGTCCGGCGTGCTCGAGCACCACCAGGTGCTTGATCACAGCCTGGCGACTGAACGGGACCTTCTGCGCCAGAGAGCTCGCCGTCGCGTCGCCGCCCTCGACGAGCAGATCGAGGACCCGACGACGAGACGGATCGGCGATGGCCGACCACAGCTCGTCGTCGGTACCTGCGCTCATTCCGGCCTGGCGGCGAGCAAGCTCTCGAGGCGACCGGTGAAGAACGCCCACCCGTTCCGGTGGTCCTCCGCGTAGCTCGCCTTCTGCGCCCCGGGCCAGCCGATCCCCTCGAGTCCGGTCTCGCTGACCCGCAGCCGTGTGCGCTCGCTGCCCTCCGGCGTGAGTGTGAACTCGACCAGGACGGAGTTCCCGGGCACGGGCGCCTCTCCCTCGGGGTGGCCCCAGCGGAAGGCGAACTGCCGCGGTGGCTCGACCGTGGTGACTACGAGAGGCGCCACGTGGTGAGCGCGGTCCGAGTTCTCGAACACGAAGGTCCCGGCGCCGCCCGATCGCAGGTCGAGCTCGACCCGGTCGGCGAACCAGCGGGAGATCTGGTCGGGCTCGGTGATCGTACGCCACACGACGTCGGCCGGCGCTTCGATCAGGACGTCGCGCTCAATGGTCAGGTCAGTCATCGCGCTCAGCCCCAGCTGCTCACGAGCACGTTGTGAGGGAACGGCGTGGCCCGGTCATCTTCGAGCCCGTGCTTCAGGCTCAGCAGGTAGGAGGCCCATGCGGTGCTGCAGTGGTGCATGAACTCGACGGGCTCGCGCCAGCCGGCGTTGGTGAACAGCACGACGGTCTCGTCTCCCTCCGCCCGCAGCTCGAAGGAGAAGGTCGTGTCCACCCACTCGTCGGGGCCACCCGGCGCACCGCGCCAGACCACCCGGCTCGGACGACTCGCTTCCACGACCTCCATCTTCGCCACCCGGTCCGGGCCACCGAAGAAGAACGCGAGCTCTCCTCCGACCCGGGCGTCGCCTTCGACGTCGTTCGTCCACCACTGCGACAGCCCCTCGCGCGTGGCGATGGCGTCGTACACCTCGTCGATCGTGGCGTTGATCCCGACCCGGTTCCTGATATCGGACATTTCCAACCTCCTTCGTAGTGTGCAACTCATTGTTGCACATATCCACCCGAAGTGCAACCAAAAGTTGCAGCTCGGTCGAACCTAGGCGAAGGCGTGGACGACGGCCCGGTAATTGGTGCTGGGCGCCGAGGCCTGCGGCACGGGGATGTCCCCGATGCGCCGCCCGAGCCGGAGGCGGAGCCCGGGTGCGGGCGCCGGCGGCGTCGCGGGAGGGCCGACGATGGTGCGCACCTGGGAGAACCCGGCCGCCCGGCACATGTTGCGCAGCGCCTCGATCGTCGGCACGTACCAGTTCCCGAAGTCGGTTCGCAGCGAGCTGCCGGCGTAGAACTGGAGGAGCGCCTCGTGGTCGAGGCCCTGCAGGTGCACCGCCTCGGTCTCTATCACCGCCACCTCCCCGGTCACGGCCCGCACCCGCTCCAGGCAGGTCAGCGGCTCGGGCATGTGGTAGAGGACGCCCAGGTAGAGCACGACGTCGAACGTCCCGAGCCCACCGAGGTCCACAGTCTGGAAGTCGGCCACGACCGGTTCCACCTTCGAGCCGAGCGCGGCGGCGGCGAACTCGAAGGGGCGCCGGCCCGGGAGGTCCGGGAGCCAGAAGTCCGTCTCGTCGCGTGACTGGTCCGGGAGCGTGCCGTTCCTGATGCACTCCTCCCAGTACGCACCCCGGGCGGCCCAGTCCACACCCCACGCGTAGTGGTCGAGGGCCACCACGCGGGCAGCCCCGGCCCGCTCCGCCAGGAAGGAGAACTTCCCGTCCCAGGCGCCGATGTCGAGGACGCTCCGGCCCCCCACGTCGGGGATGACGTCGGCGGAGGTCTCCTGCACGCTGGTGCCCTTGGTGACGACCCCGTTGCCCAGGTCGATGCTGTGGTACCACGCCATCGCGTCGGCCTGTGCCTGCAGCTCCGCCGGTGATGTCACGGGGCGAGAGCGTAGCGAGGCCACGCGACCCCGACGCCGTCCGGGGCCCCGTCATCCGCCGTTAGCGTGATGTCGGTGTCCCGACCCGTTCCGCCCCAGGTGATCCCGCGCCCGCCCACCTGGATGCCGGGGGCGCCCGCGCCCTGGGCCGACGTGCAGCGGGAGGACCGCACCGGCATCTCGGTCCAGCGGGTGCTCGACGCCCTCACCGCGCTCGGGCAGCGCGGGCCGGTGCCCGAGGACGTGGACTCGGACCGGCTCCTCGGGCCCACCGTCACGGTCAACGAGGCCGTCGCGCCGGGTCCGCTCCGCGTCAATGCCGGCGTCCTGGCGGCGCTCTTCGAGGAGGAGGGCGAGGCCCGTCTCATCTTCACCCGCCGCTCCGCGGGTTTGCGGACGCACCGGGGCGAGGTCAGCTTTCCGGGAGGCCGGCTGGACGAGGGGGAGGACGCCACGACGGCGGCCCTGCGCGAGGCGCACGAGGAGGTGGGTCTCGATCGCTCGTCGGTCACGCCCGTGGGCTGGATCCACCCGGTGATGACCATGGTCTCGGCGTCGGTCATCCTGCCGGTGCTGGCCACCATCCCGGCCCGCCCGCATCTCGTGGCGAACGCAGCGGAGGTCGAACGAGTCTTCGACGTCGCGTTGGCCGAGCTGGCCGATCTGTCGGTCTACCACGAGGAGCGCTGGCGGATTCCCGGGCGGACGGTCCCCGGCAGCGACGACGGCTCCTTCGCGATCCGTTTCTTCGAGGTCTCGGGTGAGATGATCTGGGGCGCCACGGCGCGCATGATCCACGAGCTGCTGAGCATCGTGCTGACGGGGAAGAACGGGCTCTGAGCGAACGGAAGAGCGACGCTCCTACGGCTCGAAGCTGACGCCGAGCATGCCAAGCGGCCCGAAGCTGACGCGCAAAGTGTCCCCGGGCGCGACGGCGAGCGGGGCAATCATGGAGCCGGCGATGATCCGGTCCCCGGGCTCCAGTGCCGCCCCGTGCGCGGCGAGGAACGCACGGACGAAGGCCGCCGTCACCGCTGGTTCCTCGCGCAGCTGACCCTCGGCGACGGTCTCGCCGCCCTTCTCCACCGCAACCTGGACCGACCACGGGTCCACGCCGGGCACCTCCTCGCCGAAGACGACCCCGCGCTGGAAGACGTTGCCGGCGAGGATGGGCTCCAGGTCGTCGAAGGGCAGGTCGAGGTCGACCAGCTCCAGCGCCGGAGCGAGGCCCGCGACCTCTCCCTCGGGCCCGACCCGGATGGCCACCTCGACCTCGACGGCCGGCGCGGTCCAGCGCCCGACGGGCACCTTGGCCCCGTCGGCTGACACCCCCGTGTCCACGAGGTAGCCGACGACGGGCTCGCTGATCCCGAAGTGCTGCTGCACGGCGGGCGCGTTGAAGCCGATCTTCCAGCCCACCGGTGACGCGCCGCCCGCGATATCGGCGCTGCGTCGGGCCAGGAGCAGGCGCATGCCCCGGGAGAGAGTGGCGGAGGAATCCTGGTCTGGCACAGGGAGGAGTCTCGCACCCGGGAGGGGCACGGTCAGAGATCGCTCGCAGCCGCCGGACCCACGGCCCCGACCGCCAGAGCGGAAGCGCAGGTAGATCACGACCAGGCCCAAGGCGACGGCCGGAACGGCCACGAGCGGAGTGCCGTGGAGTGCCCGCCCAGGAGGGCGTTCGGCACAGCCGCCACGACCGCCGAGGGAAGATGGTGGGCGCCGGGGAGCGACGGTCCTGGTCGCCGCCCGCGCCGGTCCGCCCGGCACGAGATTCCGACGATCGGCGGCGCCGGAGGAGCCTGAGGAGCAGGACGCACAGAGTAGGATGGAGGATCGTCGGCGTGTTGGCCCGGCGTTCGCAGCTGAGTCGAAGAGACATGCCGGTGTGGTTCGTGAGCCGTACCGGCCCCACGAATGCCGGAGGGCGAACTAAGTGGCTGAGATCGAGATCGGCATCTTCAAGTCGGGGCGTCAGGCCTACGGGTTCGACGACATCGCGATCGTCCCGAGCAGGCGGACGCGGGACCCCGAGGACGTCGACATCTCCTGGGAGATCGACGCCTACCGCTTCGACCTGCCGCTGCTCGGCGCGGCCATGGACGGGGTGATCAGCCCGGCCACCGCCATCGAGCTGGGCAAGCTCGGCGGGCTGGGCGTACTGAACCTGGAAGGCCTGTGGACACGCTATGAGGACCCGACGCCCCTCTTCGACGAGATCCGCGAGCTCGACGACGACAAGGCGACCGCCCGCATGCAGCAGATGTACCAGGAGCCGATCATCCCCGAACTGGTGACGGCCCGCATCCGCCAGATGAAGGAGGCCGGCATCACGACCGCCGCGTCGGTGACGCCCCAGCGCACCGAGTCGCTGGCCGAGGCCATCCTGGCCGCGGAGCTCGACCTGCTGGTGATCCAGGGGACCGTGGTCTCGGCCGAGCACGTATCCAAGACCTCCGAGCCCCTCAACCTAAAGCGATTCATCCGCGAGTTCGACATCCCGGTGATCGTCGGCGGCTGCGCCTCCTACCAGGCCGGCCTGCACCTCATGCGCACCGGCGCCGTGGGTGTGCTCGTGGGCGTCGGTCCGGGCAACGCCTGCACGACGCGGGGCGTGCTCGGGCTGGGTGTCCCCCAGGCCACCGCCATCGCAGACGTGGCCGGCGCCCGCATGCGGCACCTGGACGAGACCGGCGTCTACGTCCACGTGATCGCGGACGGCGGGATGTCCAAGGGCGGCGACGTCGCCAAGGCGATCGCCTGCGGCGCCGACGCCGTGATGCTCGGTTCGCCGCTGTCCTCCGCCGTCGAGGCGCCGGCGCGCGGCTTCCACTGGGGTATGGCCACCTTCCACCCCACGCTGCCCCGCGGTGCGAGGGTGCGCACGTCGGTGCGGGGGAGCCTGCGCGAAATCCTGTACGGCCCCGCCCACGAGAACGACGGCCGCATGAACCTCTTCGGAGCACTCAGGACCGCCATGGCGACCTGCGGCTACGAGACGGTCAAGGAGTTCCAGAAGGCCGAGGTCATGGTCGCCCCGTCCCTGCAGACCGAGGGGAAATTCTTCCAGCGGTCCCAGGGCGTCGGCATGGGCCACTGAGCTCGATGAGCACGCGCCCGATGCGCAGCCCTCGGTGACCGACACCGTCCTCGTCGTCGACTTCGGAGCCCAGTACGCTCGCCTGATCGCCCGCCGAGTGCGCGAGGCGCACGTCTACTCGGAGATCGTGCCGGCCAGCATCTCGGTCGACGAGATCCGGGCACGGGCACCCAAGGGCATCATCTTCAGCGGCGGGCCCAAGTCCGTCTACGAGACGCCGGCGCCCTCCATCGACCCGGGCGTCTACGAGCTGGGGATCCCGATGCTTGGGCTCTGCTACGGCGCACAGCTCATGGCGCTCCAGCTCGGCGGCACCGTGTCGCGCACCGGCCAGGGCGAGTACGGGCGCACGGAGCTATCCCTGACCGCCACCTCGCCGCTCTGTCCCGACTGGCCGGTGACCTCGAGCGTGTGGATGAGCCACGGCGACGCCATCACCCAGGTGCCCGAGGGGTTCGTGGCGACCGCCAAGAGCCCGGGCGCCCCGGTGGCCGCCATGCACGACACCGATCGCCGCCTGTTCGGGTTGCAGTTCCACCCCGAGGTCGTCCACACCGACCGCGGCGGCGAGGTGTTCGACCACTTCCTGATCGACGTGTGCGGGTGCTTGCCGGAGTGGACCCACGTCTCCATCATCGAGCAGCAGGTGGCGGCGGTGCGCACCCAGGTGGGCTCCGACCGCGTCCTCTGCGCGTTGAGTGGCGGTGTGGACTCCGCGGTCGCCGCCGCACTGGTGCACAAGGCGGTGGGCGACCAGCTCACCTGCGTCTTCGTGGACACCGGCCTGATGCGCTCCGGCGAGGCGGACCAGGTCGAGGACACCTTCCGGCGCCAGTTCAAGGTCGACCTCGTCCACGTGAAGGCGGCCGACCGCTACTTCGCCGCGCTGGCGGGCGTGACCGACCCCGAGCGCAAGCGCAAGATCATCGGCGAGCTCTTCATCCGGATCTTCGAGGAGGTGGCGCGGGACCTTGGGGCCGGCGGTGACGGGGGCTCGGGTGCCGGCGCCGATGCCGGGGGCGGCGCCCCCCACGGCGACGGGCCCCGCTTCCTCGTCCAGGGGACGCTGTACCCCGACGTCATCGAGTCGGGGAGCGACACGGCCGCCAACATCAAGTCGCACCACAACGTCGGCGGGCTGCCCGAGGATCTCGCCTTCGACCTCGTGGAGCCCCTGCGCCTCCTCTTCAAGGACGAGGTGCGCGCCGTCGGCGAGGAGCTCGGGCTGCCGCACGAGATCGTGTGGCGTCAGCCCTTCCCCGGACCGGGGCTGGGTGTGCGCATCATCGGCGAGGTGACGCCCGAGCGGGCCGAGATCCTGCGCAACGCCGACGCCGTCGTCGTCGAGGAGATCCGCCGGGCCGGGCTGTACCGCGAGTTGTGGCAGAGCTTCGCCGTGCTGCCGGCCGTCCGCACCGTCGGAGTCATGGGCGACGGCCGCACCTACGCCTACCCGATCGTGATCCGGGCCGTCACCAGTGACGACGCCATGACGGCGGACTGGGCCCGGCTGCCGTACGACCTGGTCGAGCGCATCGCCTCCCGCATCATCAACGAGGTCGAGGGCGTGAACCGGGTGGCACTCGACGTCACGTCGAAGCCGCCCGGGACCATTGAGTGGGAGTGACCACCGCGCCGGGGAGCGGCGAGCACGCGCAACTGTTCGACACCTCGGACACCTCGGACGAGGGCATCGGGGCCGCCGCCGCAGCAGCGACGGCTGACGGCGAGGACGTCGAGACCACCACCGAGGGCGCCGACGACGGTCGCCGCGGCCGACGGCGCACGGCCACCGCATCGGGGGCCTTCGCCGGGCGCCCCGCCGCGCTGGTCGACGACCTCACCCTGCCCCAGCGTGCGGCGGTGGAGCACCGCGGCGGCCCGTTGCTGATCATCGCGGGCGCGGGTTCCGGCAAGACGAGGGTGCTGACCCGGCGCATCGCGCACCTGCTGGCCACCGGGGACGCACCGCCATGGGGAATCCTCGCCATCACCTTCACCAACAAGGCGGCCGAGGAGATGCGCAAGCGCGTCTCCGAGCTGGTGGGACCGCCGGCCGAGAAGATGTGGGTCTCGACGTTCCACTCCGCCTGCCTGCGCATTTTACGCACCAACGCTGATCGCCTCGGGTACCGCTCGGCGTTCACCGTCTACGACGACACGGACTCGCGCCGCATGATCGAGATGATCACCTCCGAGCTCGGGTTCGACCAGAAGCGCCTCCCGGCCCGCGCCGTGCAGGGGGTGATCAGTCAGGCCAAGTCCGAGCTCGTCGACTTCGAGGCCTTCCGCGACGAGGCTCGCAGCGGCTCCGATCCGTTCCGCAAGCGCATCGCAGACGTCTACACGCAGTACCAGCAGCGCCTGCTGGCGGCCAACGCCTTCGACTTCGACGACCTGCTCATGGTGACGGCGAACCTGCTCCAGGCGTGCGACGACGTCCGGGCCGCCTACCAGGAGCGCTTCCGCCACATCCTGGTCGACGAGTTCCAGGACACCAACCACGCCCAGAACGAGATCGTGAAGCTGCTCGGCGAGGCCCACGGCAACGTCTGCGTGGTGGGGGACTCCGACCAGTCGGTCTACCGCTGGCGCGGCGCGGACATCCGCAACATCCTCGAGTTCGAGCGCGCCTTCCCCAACGTCACCACGATCATGCTGGAGCAGAACTTCCGCTCCACCCAGACGATCCTCGATGCGGCCAACGCCGTCATCGCCAACAACGTCGGCCGCCAGCCCAAGGAGCTGTTCACCGTGGGCGACACCGGCGGCCCGGTCAAGCGCTACCGGGCCGAGGACGAGCGCGACGAGGCGTCGTGGGTCTGCAGCGAGATCCTGCGTCTGCACGCCTCCGAAGGGCTCTCGTGGGGCGACGTCGCCGTCTTCTACCGCACCAACGCGCAGAGCCTCCCGCTCGAGACGTCCATGAAGTTCAGCGGCATCCCCTACAAGGTCGTCGGTGGGGCAAAGTTCTACGACCGCAAGGAGATCAAGGACATCCTCGCCTTCGTCCGTGTGCTGGCCAACCCCGACGACGAGGTGTCGGCGCGCCGCATCGTGAACGTCCCCAAGCGCGGCATCGGCGACACCTCGGTGGCCCGGCTGGCCGCCTGGGCGCAGACCGAGCACGTGCCCTTCAGCGAGGCCATCGACCGGGCCGCCGACGCCGGCCTCTCGGGCAAAGCGCTCCGGGGCGCGGAGCAACTGTCCAGGACGCTGGCCGAGCTGCGCCCGCTGGTGCAGACCGTCAACCCGGCCGACTTCGTGCAGCTGGTGGCCGACCGCACCGGCTACCTGGCCGAGCTCGTGGCGGAGCACACGCACGAGGCGGACGGCCGGATTGAGAACCTGGCCGAGCTGGCCACCCAGGCCGCCGACTTCGACGACGTCATGGGTTTCCTCGAGACGGTCGCGCTCGTGGCGGACTCCGACGAGCTCGACAGCGACGGCACGCGGGTGTCGCTCATGACGCTGCACACCGCGAAGGGTCTGGAGTACCCGGCCGTGTTCGTCGTCGGCCTCGAGGAGGGGATCTTCCCGCACTTCCGCTCGCTCTCCGAGCCGAGCGAGCTCGAGGAGGAGCGCCGCCTCTTCTACGTGGGCATCACCCGGGCCCGCCGCCATCTCGCCATTTCTCACGCCTGGTCGCGCACCACGTGGGGCCGCACACAGCCGGCCATGCCGAGCCGCTTCGTGACCGAGGTCCCCTCCCACCTCATCGAGGACGTCGGCCTGGGCTCGCCGCGCCGGGGCACGGGCTACGACACCCTCTCGGCCGACGAGCATCTCCCGGGCGCCACCTTCGCCCCCGCCGTCCCGCTCGCCGCCCGCGCCGCCGGGAGCACGGCGGGTCCGAGGGGCAGCACGGGGGCCGAGGACCTCGGGCTCGCGCCCGGCGACGAGGTCGTGCACGACCACTGGGGCCACGGCGTCGTGATCAGCGCCAAGGGCGAGGGGTCGCGGGCCCAGGCCACCGTCGCCTTCGACACGGTCGGCACGAAGAACCTGCTGCTCTCGGCCACGCCGCTGCGCCGGGCCTGAGCGGTCTCCGCTACACCAGACTGGCCCCCGCCCTCTTGCGGTTGCGCCGCTTCGCCAGGAGCACGCCCCCGAAGGCGGCGAGGGCGACACCCGGAAGAGCGATGGCGGCGGGGTCTTCGGGTAGCCCGTCGCCCGGCCCGAACGAGATGTCGCCGTTGAACAATGCGAGGAACACAGCGTCCTTGTAGAACGACGCGGTCTGTCCACCGAAGAGCACGCTGCCGAACACCGTGTTGGTGCTCATCGACAGGGTTCCCGTGGGGATGAGGATCGTTCCCACCCAGGTCTCGAGCGTGAACGATGCAGAGGGCACCGAGGGAAAGTTCCAGAGCACATCGCTCGCCCTGACCCCACCGCTCAAACTCACCGTCTGAGCCGAGAGGGACAGTGCGGATGCACCGATCACGTTGATGACGACGACCGCTCTCCAGGGAGCATGGATCGAAATGGTCGAGGCAGCACTGAGCTGTGCTTCGGTCAGGTCGAACACATCGGTCCCTGGCGACGACGAGCCCATGGTCAGCGCCGAGGTGCCCGTTGCGCTGTCGGTCGCAAGGAGACCGGCGATCCCCGACGAGGCAGCGGCGAGGTCCGCATCGGCAGTGGAGAAGTTGATCGGGAGCGAGGTGACGTGGGTGAACGTGCCGAAGTTGGCGGAACCGGAGAACGACCCGAGGTATTGACCCCTGCCGTGGACCAGTGCCGTGGTGCTCACCGAGTTCGTGCTGCCGCCCAGGGCCAGAGTCACTCTTCGTGGAGAGAAGAACGACCAGGGAGAGAGACCGAACTTCGAGGTCATGATGGTGGCGCTTCCCCCGTAGGCGGCGGCCCCGCCGACTGCTTCATCGATCACCGAGGAAGCACCACCTGCGTATTCGCCGTAACGGGCTGCGCCACCCAGCGGAAGACCGCCGGACGGTGTGGCACCGGCAGCCTCGCTCATCACCAAAGCCAGGAAGCATGTGACCGTCAGGGCGGCTCCGAACCACCGCCTCTTCATGTGCCCGCTCCTTCGCGGTGGACGTCGGGCCGGCGCCATGGTCCTTCCACCGTCAGCTTCGCAACCTGGCAACGATATCGCGGTAACTCTCTCACTGAAGTGACAATTATGCAATCAAGGAGAGAACGAGTTTACGCGCCGAGGCTCCGGGATGATCCGCGCCGAGGGCGATGGCCAACCTCGACCGCCCTGCCAGTAGGGCGCGAAAAGTTCACCCTGTTGTCACACTCCCTCTTGAAACCCCTGGCTGACTGCTACCTTCCGGCGGATGCGAGCCTGGTGGTCGCTCCTGGTGTTGGTGGGAATGGTTGCGCTTGCTGGGTGTTCTGCGGGTCACCGCGCGTCTGCAGCTAGGACACACAGGACTCTCTCGTCCGCGCAATGGGCCCACGAGGCCGCTCGCTTCGCGTCGGCGCTCGAGCTCGCGCTTGGGGGTATGAACAGCGAAATCACCACTCTGCCCGAATCCGATGTGCCAGAAGTCAGTGAGGAGTGCCCTGAATTCCGATCCGCCTACGCCGACGCGTCGCAGGTGGCGGCTCCGCCCGTCGCCAATCTCGCCTCGGATTGGTCGGAGTATCTTCGATCTTTCGCCTCTCTGAACACCCTTTGCACACCGGGCACGAACGACGCTGCCTTCGTTTCCGCGGTCAAGTCGACCTACGCAGCATCGAATGCTGCCTTGACACACTTGAACAACGATCTGACCGCTAGGGGCCTCGCGGGCTGACGCTACGAGCCTTCTGCTCCTAGGGGTTGGGCTTGACCAAGGCGACGTCAATGCCGTTTCCCCGGTGCCGTGAGCGCCGCAGGGTCGGGCGCGGTCTGGCGTCTGCCTAGGTGGTTCCGTATCCTGGGAGTCGCATGAAACGTCCCTACAGGGTGGTCGTGGCCAAGCCCGGCCTCGACGGTCACGACCGGGGGGCCAAGGTCATCGCGAGGGCGCTGCGCGACAGCGGTTTCGAGGTCGTCTACACCGGGCTGCACCAGACCCCCGAGCAGGTAGTCCAGGCCGTGGTGCAGGAGGACGCCGACGCCGTCGGCCTCTCGCTGCTATCGGGGGCGCACCTCACCCTGGTGCCCAAGGTGGTCAAGCTCCTGGCCGACGCCGGCCGGGGCGACGTGCTCGTGATCGTCGGTGGGATCATCCCCGAGGCCGACATCCCGGTGCTCAAGGAGGAGGGCGTGGCCCAGGTCTTCACGCCGGGGGCGCCGCTCGACTCCATCGGGTCCTGGCTGGCCGACGCGCTCGATGCGCGGGAGGAGGCCCTCGAGGCCTGACCCAACCCCATGGCGGCGCTCCGCCCGACCGCACCCGCTTCCATCGGGTTCCGGCTCCCCGCCTGGACCGGGTTTCCGGAGCCCCGGGCCCGAGCGAACGCCCCGGACCCCGACACTGATCGCGACCCCTCACACCGACAAAGGAGACAGCACCCAAAGTGGACCTCTACGAATACCAGGGCAAGCAGTACTTCGCCCGCTTCGGCATCCCGACCTCCCCGGGCGGGGTGGCCGACACGGTGGACGAGGCCGTCGAGCAGGCCGAGGCGGCCGGCTACCCGGTCGTGGTCAAGGCACAGGTCAAGGTGGGAGGCCGCGGCAAGGCGGGGGGCGTGAAGCTGGCCGCCAACGCGGACGAGGTGCGTCTCCACGCCGGCAACATCCTCGGGCTCGACATCAAAGGCCACGTCGTCAAGCGGCTGTGGGTCGAGCACGCGTCGGACATCGCCAAGGAGTACTACGCCAGCTTCACCCTCGACCGGCCGGCCAAGCTCCACCTCGGCATGCTGTCCGCCGAGGGTGGGGTCGAGATCGAGGAGGTGGCGCAGACCAACCCCGACGCCATCGCCAGGATCCACATCGATCCCGTCGCCGGGCTGGGCGAGGAGGCCGCCCGGGAGTGGGTGGACCGGGCCAACCTCGACGCCGAGGCGCGGGGCCAGGCCGCCACGCTGCTGGTGCGGCTCTACCACTGCTACGTGGAGGGCGACTGCGACCTGGCCGAGATCAACCCTCTCATCCTCACCCCCGAGGGCAAGGTGCACGCACTCGATGCCAAGGTGACCCTCGACGAGAACGCCTCCTTCCGGCACCCCGAGTGGGAGGAGTACGCAGACGACTCCGACGTCGATCCCCGGGAGAAGATGGCCAAGGAGAAGGGCCTCAACTACATCGGGCTGTCGGGCACCGTCGGCATCATCGCCAACGGTGCCGGGCTCGCCATGTCGACGCTGGATGTCGTCACCCAGGTGGGCGGGGAAGCCGCCAACTTCCTCGACATCGGGGGCGGGGCCAACGCCGATGTGATGGCCGCCGCGCTCGAGGTGATCAATGCCGACCCCGCGGTGAAGTCAATCCTCGTCAACATCTTCGGTGGCATCACGCGGGTCGACGAGGTGGCGAACGGAATCATCGAGGCGATCGGGCGGGTCAAGTTGAGCTCGCCGATCGTCATGCGCTTGGACGGCACCAATGCCGTCGAGGGCCGGGCGCTGCTGGCGACCCACTTGTCGGACACGCTCATGGCCGAGCCCACCATGCTCGAGGCGGCCCGCCACGCCGTTGCCCTGGCGCAGGCCTAGGCCGAGACACCCAGAGGCCACAGACCGAGTACAAGAGACTGACTCCGAGCCAGACACCGAGAGGACAGAGACAAACGTGAGCATCTTCGTCGACGAGACGACCAAGGTCGTGATCCAGGGCATCAGCCCGACGAGCCAGGGGCTCTACCACGGCCTGCGCAACAAGGCGTACGGCACCAAGATCGTGGGCGGCACCAACCCCAAGCGGGGCGGTGAGGAGATCGAGGGGATCCCGGTCTTCGCCTCGGTGGCCGAAGCGGTGAAGGAGACCGGCGCGACGGCATCGTTCATCTCCGTGCCGCCGCGGGCCGCGGCCGACGCCATCATCGAGGCGGCGGACGCCGGCATCTCCTTCATCGTCTGCATCACCGAGGGCATCCCGGCCCAGGACGAGGCCGTGGTCTACAACCGCCTCGTAGAGGAGTTCCCCGGCACCCGACTGCTCGGGCCGAACTGCCCCGGGATCATCAGCCCCGGGAAGTGCAACATCGGCATCACCTCGGGCGACATCGCGCTCGCCGGCGGGCCCGTCGGCATCGTGTCGCGCTCGGGCACCCTGACCTACCAGGCTCTCCACGAGCTCTCCCAGCAGGGCATCGGGCAGACCACCTGCGTCGGCATCGGGGGCGACCCGGTGCCGGGGACCAACTTCATCGACTGCCTGGCCGCCTTCGAGGCCGACCCCGAGACCAAGGCCGTGATGATGATCGGCGAGATCGGCGGCTCCGAGGAGGAGCGCGCGGCGGCGCTCATCGCCACCAACATGACCAAGCCGGTGGCGGCCTACATCGCCGGCGTCACCGCCCCCCCGGGGCGCAAGATGGGCCACGCCGGCGCCATCATCTCGGGCTCCCAGGGCACGGCGCAGGCCAAGATGGAGGCCCTGTCCGCGGCCGGGGTCGCGGTGGCCCAGAACCCGACCGAGTGCGGCGAGAAGATGGTCGCGATCGTGCGGGGTCTGGGCTGAGCGGTTCCTGACGGACCGTCGGGGCTCCCGGGAAGGACATCCCGGAATCGACATCGGCGTCTCGTTAGCGTCTGGTCCATGGAGTCCGGGCGTCAAGAAGAGGGTCAGCCCGCTGGTCGGGGTCTGGCGGGCCGGGTCCGGCAGAAGCGCCCGGCCGCGGCGGCGGTTCGCTTGTCGGATCTCCCCACGAGTCAGCGACGGCTGGCCGTGCTCCGCTGCGGTGCCACGATCGCCCTCTCGTGGGTCCTCATCGTGGGCGCGTACTTCGCGCTGCCCATCGGCCACGAGTCGGGCCTGCGGGCTCTGCTCCGCCTCGGCGCCGACATCGCGCTGATCGGGGCCGTGTTCGCCTGGCAGATCGGGCGCATCAACACGGCCGAGCTCCCGGAGCTGCGCGCCGTGGAGGCGCTGGGCGTCGTCATCGCTCTCTTCCTCGTCCTGTTCTCGAGCATCTACCTCGCCATGTCCCACGGGAATTCGTTGACCTTCACGCAGGACCTCGACCACGCCAAGGCGTTGTACTTCACGATCACGATCTTCTCGACGGTGGGCTTCGGCGACATCACACCCCGGACCGACGCGTCACGCATGATCGTGTCGGCGCAGATGCTCCTCGACCTTGCCATCATCGGCGTCGTGGTGCGTCTGCTCCTCAACGCAGCCAAGAGCAGGGTGTCACCGGCGGATGGCCCGGCGACGGCGACCGATGACGCGTCCTGACCCGGGGCTGTGGCTCCGGAACGGGTCCCGCTGACCCGGCTGCTCAGGCGACCGGCAGGTGCGCTTCGACAGCAGCCGGGCGACGACCGCGACGGCGCAGCACCAGACCGGCGAAGCCCAGGAGGGCGAGTCCGCCCATGGCGATCGGCAGTCCCTCGGGGAGGGCGGGTAGCGGGTCGACCGTGTTGGGGATCGGCTGCCCGTAGCCGAACGGGTCGAAGTCGCTCTGTTCGCTGCCCGAGAGGGAGGCGGTGAAGATGCTGCCCTCGAAGGCCCCGTTGTTCGACAGGGTGACTGCGGCGGCAGGCGCCACGACGGTGCCCTGCCACGCCCCGATGGTCAGGGCGTAGCCCGATCCAAAGAGGCTGGGAGCGAAGTTCCAGACCGTGTTGTCGCGCTCCTGGCCGATCGCAGAGGTGTTGTCGTTGGCGGAGGGCTGGCTGCCGCAGTTGCCGGTACTCCAATTGGTCGGCGTGGGGGCGTCGTTCGGGCACCCGTAGTAGATGCCCGAGCTGATCCCCGAAAGGCTGAGCGAGGTCGCGTGGTCAGCGGACGGCTGCACCTCGATCAGGTTGGTGGAACTGGCCGGCACGCTGAAGTCGAGCCGCTGGGCCGCGGCCAGCTGGTCGGCGGTCACGGAGAAGACGTTCACGCTTCCCGTCCCCCAGAAGCCCAGGACCGCGGTGTAGGGCGAGGAGAACCCGACGCCGGCGACCGTCCCGGCGGTCGTGCTCCCGTTGGGCCCGTAATTGTTGGAGCAGGTGGTGAGCGCCGAGCCGATGGAGGAGAAGCTGAACGGCAGCGTGCCGGCGCCGCCGCCGATGGTCTTCGTTGCTCCCGATTGATTCAAGTTGACCGTACCCGCCGTGCCCGTGATGACGGCGCTGCCTTTCTGGACGTTCAGCTGGCCGGTCTCGTTCCCACCCACGAGGGTCGTGAGCTGGCTCGCCGGGGGAGTGATGTTCTGGCCAACGGTCCAGTTGCTGGCGGTGAGCCCACCGCCGTAGGCGACCGAGCCGCCTGCGTCGGAGTTCGACCGCGTCGCGCTGCCGGTGGTGAACTCGCTGAACTGGTAGGTGTTGGCGTCGGTGCCGGTGATCACGAGTGTCCCGCAGTTGAGCGACGCTGGATTGGTCGCTCCGGCGTCAGCCACCGGCAGAATCGCTGAGGTGAAGGACACGGCGGTGAGGGACAGTGCGCTGATCAGGCCTGCCCCCGCTAGGCGCTGGAAGCGACCACCCCGCCCTGAGCGGGAAGTGGGGTTGCGGAAACTCATAGACGAAGCCTGAACTAATTGAGTTGGCGTTGCGCGAAGGGCGGGTGACGTGGGTCTTAACTCTGCGCGGAAATCGGCTCAAGCACGAGAAATTGTCCCCGGCAGCGGCCGAGACCCGAAACCACAGCTCCCTCGCCTGCGCCGCAGGAGACCTTCCCCGCTGAGTACAACGAGCTGGTTGCGCCCCGGGGGAGAAGGGTTTAGGGAAACGAGGAGGAAGTGGGCAACCCGACGTCCTTGCGGATCACGTTGTCCGCGGTCTGCGTCGTGCCGGCCCGGTTGTGCAATTCGGCCAGCCAGGGACCCGTACCCGTTGGGCTGACCGTGGAGAACGACTGCAGAAGGCTGACGAGAGCCTCGAGCTGAGAGTGATCGACCTGGATCGCCGGCTGCATGGAGGCGGGCCATTGGATGAAACGGAGCTGGAAGTCGTAGAGATTCACTGCGGTACGGTACGCGGCGACCACCGGCGCCATCTGCGTCGAGGTGGGCGTGCTGCCGGTCCCGACGAATCCCTTGCTGGCTGCCACATTGGCGGTCTGGAGTCCGGCGGCGTACTGCTCGTATTGAGCCAGCTGCGCGCTGGTGATCGGCGCCACGAAAGATGTCTGAGCGGTTTGGCTGGATGCGGCCCGTGTGGTGGTCGTCGACGGGGGCGGGAGGTTCGGGCCGCTCGAACCCGGGTCCTGGTGGGTCAGCCGAATGCCCCAAATGATGAGGAGGACGGCGACAACTGCGGCCAGGCACACAACCGTCACCTTGGTCCACCGCTGTGACCACAAGCGGCCAATAGACCCGCGCCACGTGTCGGCTCTCGGTCCTGGCCCAGGCTCGGACGGCGAGCTCGAGTCGGCTGATGCGTCCTCCGCGCCCATGGGAGCTGCCGGCTCGAGCACGACGGTCTGGGTGTCCACCACTGGGTCCGCCGGCGCCGACTGATCTGTGACGGCATGCGGCACTCGCTCGACCACGACCGACTGGGTGTCTGAGTTGGCCCCCAAGGGTTCTGACGGATCCGTGACCGGACGGGGAATCGGCTCGAGCACGAGCGACTGAGTGTCTGAGGCGCCCTGAACCGGAGACGGACCATTTGTCCGTGACTCCAACTCCTGACGGACCTCGGCGGCTGCCGTTGTTGCGAGGACTGACGCCGTCAGTGTCTTCTCATCGGCCGCGGGTGGACGCGCCTCTACGGAAGCTGCTCGCCAATCCCACGTCCGAATGGTCTCCATAAGCGCTTCCAAGCGCTCGTCGACTGACTGTGCACCGAGAGACTCTGGCGCACTGAGAGACTCTGGCGCACTGAGAGACTCTGGCCCTTCGTGAGTGGGCATCGGTAGTTCGGCGTCATTCACCTTGCGTGTCCCGTTGGTGGCCACCCCGACGGGTCCCAATTGGTCGCTCACCGCGCGCTCTGCCTGCCGACGCGATCGATGGTCGCGTAGCGGTCATCGCCACTCCATTGGGATACCCGCAATACGCATTCTTGGTAGAGAATTGTGCCAGACACTCTCCCCAATGTAGCGGTCGTGGAAGAGGTCTTTTCCCATGTCACCTGAAGTTTGGGCAGCGATTACTTGGGTGTCATGTGGTCAACCGCTGCGAAGGATTGGTGCACCTCACTTGTTAGGGTTGCGGACGATGCGGCCGGTCTTTATGCGTGAGGATGAGGTCGAGCTGCGACTCGATGCCAGCATCTCCGGCTTCGCTGACCGGGCACCCCTGATGTCCGCCCGGAACCTGGTCTCGCCGGGACAGCGCAACCTCTTGATCGGACTGCTGATCGCCTTCGTCATTGGGCTGATAATCAATGTCCAACTGACGGCCACTGCGATCATTGCCTTCTTCACGCTGCTGTATCTGATCGCAGTGGTCTACCGCGCCTACCTCTTCACTCGGTCTTCAAAGACCGACGCCCTGGAGATCGTGACCGACGAGGAAGCTCTGACCGTCCCTGACTCCCAATTGCCCTTCTACACGATTCTGCTCCCCGTGTACCACGAATCCTCAGTAATTATCGAGCTGATTGAGAACCTCGCCGAGATGGACTACCCCACCAGTCGCCTCGAGGTGCTTCTGTTGGTCGAGGAGGACGATGAGGAGACGTTGGGCGCGCTGCTCAACGCGCACCCCCCTCCGCAGTTCAAGTTGGTCGTCATCCCTCCCGCTGAACCCCGTACCAAGCCCAAGGCGTTGAACTTCGGTCTGACGCTGGCCCGGGGGGACATCGTGGCCGTCTACGACGCCGAGGACACGCCCGACATCCTGCAGCTGCGACGAGGGGCGGTGGCGCTCGGTCGGTACGGCCCCGAAGTGGCGTGCGTGCAGGCACAACTGTCGTACCGCAATGCGACTCAGAACATCATCACCCGTTGGTTCACCGTCGAGTACGCCATGTGGTTCTCCTTCTTCCTTCCGGGACTCGTGACGTTGGACGCACCGATTCCACTTGGCGGGACGTCGAACCATTTCCGACGCGGCGCTCTGCGCGCCCTCGGAGGATGGGACCCCTACAACGTCACGGAGGACTGCGACCTCGGGATCCGAATGTTCCGAGAGCACTACGAAATCAAAGTGCTCGAATCGACCACGCTGGAGGAGGCCAACAGCGATTTCGTGAATTGGGCGAAGCAACGCTCTCGTTGGTACAAGGGCTACCTGCAGACGTTCCTCATCCACCTCCGGTCCCCTCGTGAGCTCAAGGGCGAGATCGGTCTCAAGGGCATTGGTCACCTGTGTGCCTTCGTCGGAGGCACTCCGATCTTGGCCGTGGTCAACCCTTTCTTCTGGGTCATAACCCTCGTCTGGTTCATCGCCCACCCCCAGTTCGTGCTCGAGATCTTCCCGGCTCCCGTGTACTACGTCGGCCTGGTCCTGTGGGCGTTCGGGAATTTCCTGCTGTGGTATCTGACGGTGCTCACGGCACGCCACACCAGACCAGTGGGTCTTGTTCTGGCTGCCACGCTCGTGCCCTTCTACTGGATGATGATGTCCATCGCCGCGATAAAGGCGATGTGGCAACTGGCGGTGACCCCCTCCTTTTGGGAAAAGACAGCCCATGGACTCGACTCCGACTCCGACTCCGACTCCGAGAAGCCCCAACCTCTCCGACTGGTTTCGTGAGCCTCCTCGACGACGCCCCCGACGCTCGTTCGGGTCGATCCCTGACCGACCGCTGACCTCCTCTTGACAGGGCGACGAATGACGGATTATTGGCGAGTGTGGAGGACTCGCTCCGGCGGCTGCGGGAGACCGAAGGGGCCCGGATCGCACCGACTCTGGCCGGCGACCGAACTTGATTTCCAACGGGCGAACGTGGCGCGATCAACAGGTAACTTCTGGTGTCAGAACGGGGTTTTCGCTTGTTGACTCCTTCTCGAGTCGTGAGAATGGCGACTGATGAGCGAGACCCTCCCCAAAATCGAGGTGAGCGCCGGAACGGACGTGCTGCGCAGGGCAGCCGAGCGCGTCGAGCCGGTGGATTCGACCGAGGGCTTGGTGGTCGAGCACCGTCCATTCGCCTCGATCGTCGTGCCCTACTACAACCCCGGCGACCGTCTGCGCCCGACCGTCGAGCATCTGGTCCGCGTGCTCAAGGCCTCAAAGGTATCCTTCGAGATCATCGCGGTCTCGGACGGGTCGACCGATGGCAGCCAGTTCACCTTGGATGAATTCCCCGAGAGCGTGGTCCGACGCGTCTCCTATGCCACCAACATCGGTAAGGGGCACGCGCTGCGAACGGGCCTCGCGTTGGCCCGAGGTCGCTACCTGGGATTCATCGATTCCGACGGCGACATCTCCCCGGAGTTCCTGGGCTCCTTCGTTTCTATCATGCGTGCCGAGGAGCCGGACATCATCATCGGGAGCAAGCGACATCCGGACTCCTCGGTGCATTGGACGCCGTTACGCCGCCTCTATTCGTGGGGACATCAGTTCCTCATCCACCATCTCTTCGGGCTCGATGTCAAGGACACGCAGGTCGGGATCAAGCTGATGGACCGCAGGGTCGTCGCCGACATGCTGCCGCTACTACAGGAGAGCCGCTTCGCCCTCGACCTCGAGCTCCTTGTTCTGGCCAGGCACCTCGGCTACACGCGAATACTCGAAGTGCCGGTTCGCATCGAAGAGCGCTCGGGCAGCACGGTTTCGCTCAAGAGAGCCTGGCGCCTGCTTACCGACACCCTTGGCCTCTTCGTTCGCCTGTCGGTCCGCCACGAGTACGACGACGCCATCACGTCTATCTCCGGCGGAGCCGCAATCGAGGGCCCTGTCGGGAACACCAGGCCGGTAGCCGCCCCGAACCCAATGCCCGCCTGATCTAGGCAGGCGAGGGCCAGCAGGTCGTCATAGACGGAGCAGGTCGACGTCTTCGGCGGCGTCGGGACTTCGGTCATCAAAGGGCGGCACACAGGCACCGGCCTGAGGTCCCAGGCGGAGGGCGAGTGCGGGGCCCGACTGAAGGATGGGCTCGTGTGTGCTTCGGGCCACCGCGCCGAACCCGTCAGCGTTGCCGCCTCGCGACGGGAACAAGCCCGTCACGAATAGATTTAGGGGTGATTAGGACATTTCCTGCTTTACGTCAGGATGAACGGAAGGCAAAACCTTCGTATGCCGACTTGTCCATCCCGCCGGACGGAGGTAGGAAATGGCTGTGAGCACCTGGCCGCTCGATTTGGTGGTCAACGCTCCGGGTTCAACGTGCCCAGGCACACCGATCATGGACGTCACAAGCCACTGCACCGGCCATGAGGGCTGACGGGTCATGGAGCGGACGGGATCATCAACGGCAACCAGAGGTGAGCTGAACGGGCCAGCGGCGGAGCAGTCCGGCGAATTGTGGGCGATCCCCGCCTCTGGCGACACGCTCACAATCAGTGCCTCGAATCCACCTCCCAACGCGGGGGTCTCGGATGTAGCTCCACGCCGACCTTGGGGCTCACGAGTCTTCCGGCGACTGGCGTCGGAGGCTGGGGTCGTGGTGCTTGTCGCATTCGCCGTCTATCTCACCGTGGCGATCTTGCTCGACTTCAAATACCGGATCCTGCCGCTCGATGCCGTGTCGCGGATGGCGAACGGCTACTACGTGCTGTGGTCAAGGGACCCCCATTTGGCAGCTATCGGTTTCGTGTGGAGTCCCTTACAGTCGGCGGCTGACATCCCCTTGTTGTTGTTCAAGCCGCTGTTCCCGGTTTTGGCCACGCACGACCTCGCCGGGAGCATCGTCAGCGTGTTCGCTGGGGTGGGGGCCGTGTACCAGGTCCACGCTGCGTTGCGCGAATGGGGCGTGCGGCGGGGGCCCCGACTGGCATTGACGCTGGTCTTCGGGATCAACCCAATGGTCCTGTACTACGCAGGCAACGGCATGAGCGACATGCTGTACACGTTCCTACTGGTGATGACCACCCGTTATTTCCTGCGGTGGCTTCACGACGGCGGTCTGCGGCCGCTCGTCTATGCGGGATCTGCCCTGGGGCTGGCCTATCTCGATCGCTACGAAGCCCTCGGGGCGGCAGGCATGGCGGCGGTAGTTGTCCTCGGCGTGAGCTACTGGCGGAGCCAGGGGCAGGTACGCGCCCGCGTCATGGCTGCGTCAGCGGACGCCACGATCTTCCTGGCGCCGCTTGTGGCCACGTTCATGTCGTGGGCCGTGATGAGCTTCGTCATTACCGGTCAGTTTTTTCCCGGCATCTCGTCACAGTACGGGACGAGCGCTCAGACATCGGAATCCGTGCATATGACGCTTGCCGTGCGGGCAGCTCACGGCTTGCACAATGTCGAGTACCTCGCCCCCTTGCTGCCGGTCGTGCTCGTCCTCGCGATCTTCTTCGCGGCACGACGTCGTGACCTCCGGATCCTGGCCCCGCTGACGATTCTGGGTGGCAGTGTCACCTTCGATGCCTTGGGCCTTCTCGTCGGGTTTCTCGAGCCCTGGTACCGCTACTTCATCGTGAGCGTTCCACTCGACGTCATGCTGGTCGGGTGCATACTGGCCCAAGGGAGCACCGCCAGGACCCCGAGCTTGGCGCGGGCTGCAGTAGGCACGTCCTCGGCGACGTGGCGACGAACGAAGGGGTTCGCCGTCGGCGTCATCGGGGTCGTCGTGGTGGTGGCCCTCCTCGGCGTGTCCGTGCCTCTGTCTGGCAGGGGAATCTTTGCGAGCACGGTGCAGAGCTCCGAATCCACCGAGCTCGGCGCGCTTTTCCTTGCCCATCCGACGAAGACCGAGGTGCAGTGGACGCACCACTACGCGCACATCGAGTCGATCGATGCCTACATCGGCAACATGAATCTGCCCGATGGATCGATCGTGGCCGACACTTATGGGAACTGCACCCCGCAGATCGTCACGTCCGTACCGAATTCGAAGGTCTTCGTGATCATCAATGACCGCGACTTTCAGCGGGTGCTCGCCGACCCGCTGACCTTCGGGGCGCACTATCTGTTCGTGCCCCAACCGGTCGGCGTGGGGCTCGTTGATGCGTTGAACGAGGAGTATCCGACGCTCTATGCCAACGGTGCAGGGTTCGCCAAGCTCGTCCACCAGTTCAACGCGGACGGCATCTGCGCCACATACCGTCTGTACCGGGTCACTGGTCATAACGGCCAGACGGCGGTTGGCGGCACAACCTGAGGGCCCAATCGGGGCTCGACGCCAGTGGTCTCGTCAGGACGACGGTGGGCCGGCGGCCACGACCGCCATGAGAGGG